>CALZOZ010000012.1 GCA_945828095.1 uncultured Clostridia bacterium | reverse complement strand
TACGTCTCGTGGGCTCGGAGATGTGTATAAGAGACAGGTATAAGGCTTCGATGAATGAGCTCATAGAAATATTAGAGAAACAAGGAAGAAAAATGCATGAGTACATAACCATTGGTTGTGAACGGATTAAGATCATAGGTAGTATTAATACTGTTGAGCCGGGGCGACAATCACAATATGTTTCAATGCAGATAATAAATAACAAAGATATTTTGTGTTGTTTACATTTGCCAAGTCAAATTTACTCTGGGAACTGCCAAATGAGAGACATTATTATAGATCAAATAGTTGCGGATATTCGTGCTACGGAAATCGAGTTAAACACAGAGAATACGATGGTTGTTGGAGATTTCAATATAAATCCATATGATACTAGTTGTATTGGAGCACAATTTTTTCATAGCCTACCTGTATTCGCTGAAACTGAGAGAAAGTCTCGAGTTGTAGCACAAAGAGAATTTTATATGTTTTATAATCCAATGTGGAATTTTCTTGGTGATTTCACTCGACCATACGGGACTTTTTATTACGGAGGCAGCAATTCAATTAATACATATTGGAATTTGTTTGACCAAGTTATTATTAGACCGGCATTGAGAGATCGTTTTATAGACGATAGCCTTAAAATATTAACAGAAACACAGTCGAAATGCTTGTTAAATAACAAAGGGCATCCTGACAAAACAATTAGTGACCATCTACCAATTATGTTTGAAATTCGGGAGGATTATTATGGAGAGAAAGCTTGATTTGAATGGAAAGTTAGATTTTAGTGATATTGATTTAACAGCACCTAATAAAGTTGTAGAACAAATATCTAATCAATTGTCCGAGGAAACAAACGGAATTATTTATGGAGAAGTTGTACCCTATGGAGGACATATATTTTCTTATAATACAAAGGGGTTTGCAGGATTAGCGGCAAGTTTGGGAGATGTCGAAAGGCATGTTGATATACAAACAACTTTGGGCAAACAAGGAGAGGAGTATCAAAAATATGAATTCTATCTCCATACTCCTTTGCGTAAACAGTATAAGTATAGAATTTGTTACTTACAGTACGGGGTAGGAAATTATCCTGTTAAAGTTGTACTTGAACAAAACATAGCGAATGATATTTATTCGGAAATGAATTCGAATTATATAATTTCATGCAACAATCGGTCTGAACTTGAAGATTTAATTTTTAAAATAATGTATTCAAAGCGCATTATTAGTGTAATGCAGGAATTGATTAGGATAAATCAAATTGAGAGAGAGCAGAAAGATGAGTTTATTTCTCCTGAAGAATTAGCAGAAGAAAACATCATAGATATAGATTGAATTGGTAATTGTTCTTCAGTTACAGTAAATTCTTTCGACAGAAGACAAAACGTTTGAAGAGGTGGAAGGTTGCAGATGATAACCAAATTGACATAAATCTTTTTCATGGAAAATATGCCCAAAGTGAAAATACCTCTTGTTAGTTGTTACCAAAATCGTATAATGTAAATATCTAGAACGTTTTGCTAGATATAGCTATATTTTTGAGATTATGAAAGGATGAAAGGAAAGCAAAATGAAAAAGACTTTAGCGATTTTATTAAGCTTGGCTTTGGTGATTTGCATGATTCCTACGACTGCGTTTGCGGAAGATGAGGTATCAATTACCAAGGCCGAAGTAGAGTTTAAATCTGCGATTTACACTGGCGAATCCCAAACTCCAGTAATTAAGTCCGTTACATTAGACGGAAACCCATTGGACGTTTCTGATTTTGAAGTTGATACAACGGGAGACGAGTCGTATGTAAATGCAGAAACATATGTTGTTAAAATTAAACCATCAGCGACAGGTTCTGCGAAGTATAAAGATAATGCAACTGGTAATTATACGATTAGTAAACTTAACTTAGAAACAGATGTTATCTATGGGGGATTATCTGAAACATTCGATTCTGCTTCGAGTGGTGAAGAACTTAAGTCAGCTATAAGCGGTAAGGTGACCTACACATTGCGTTCTAGCAGTACACCATCAGTTTCATTGAAAGAAAAAATCAAATTTGATTTAAGTGATAACGGAACGAATTGCAAACTTGTAACGTTTACTTCGAACAATGATAACAATATTACTGGGACTGGTTCTGTCGTAATTTATACGGGAACTAATCTAAGTGGGTACACTTTGAATGGCGTTTCTGATCAAACATATTCTGGTAAACAGGTAAACTTTACTAATACATACATTACAAAGGATGTTCAACGTATCGATCAGTCAAGTGGTGCATATACCTTGGAATACGATAAAAATCCGATCCATGCTGGAACTTATAAAGTAAAAGCTGTGGCTAAACAAGGTTCGGGATATGCAGGAAGCACTGCGGTTAAGGAATTCAAAATTGTAAGTGCTGATGTATCAACGGTTGGATCGCAAATAACCATTGATAAGATTGAAGCACAGGCACAGACTGGAAGTGCAATAGAACCGAATATTGTTGTAAAGGAGAATGTTGGTGGAACAACAAAAACGTTGATAAAAGACGTTGATTACACAGTGGCATACACTAACAACATTGAACCTGGAACCGCAAATGTAACTGTAACTTTCATTAAAGACTATGTTGGAAATAGAACTACAACATTTACAATTGTATCCTCGGCTTACGACATTACTAAGCAGGTATCAGCAAGTCTAGCAGCTGATAAGGCTTACATGTATAATGGAAAAGAACAGCCTGCAACCGTTATTGTGACAAAAGGAAATTCAAGCTATTTTACAACAGTTTACAGATACTTCGATGAGAAGCAGAAAAAATATGTTGATATAAATTACCCTATCGATGCAAGGACATATCAGGTTGTTTTAGTAGGTAGATCCCCATATGTTGGAGAAATTTCCCTTGGAAATTACACAATTCCTAAATATAAATTTGAATTGACTGATATTACTGCAACCCAAAGCAGTTATGCAAATGCACCGAATGTAATTGTAAAGGGAACATATGAAAATATCACGTTTGTAAAGGATAAGGACTATACAGTATCGAACGCATGGATTTCAACATCTACAAATAAGGGTTATGTAACTGTGACAAGTGATGGAACCGGCAATTTGGATTCTGGTTACAAACAGATTTCATATTCTTTGGTGACGAAGAACATTTCATCCTGCCATGTAGAATTTGCTACGGGAAGCAAACAGTCATATCAGTATACAGGAAGCGTTATCAAGCCTCAGGTTAAAGTTCGTGACGGATACACAACATTAACAGAAGGAACAGACTATACAGTAACATACAAAGATGCAGCAGGTAAAGTTGTATATAGTCCTAAGGATGCAGGAACCTACACAATAGTGATTGAAGGTAAGGGATTATATAGCGGTACAACAACGATGACATTCTACATTGTAGGCACTGACATCAGCGGCTACACCGTAACTCTTAAGGAGTCCTCAGTGAACGCTACTGGTTATGCTCAGACTCCGGTTATCACATCAGTTAAGAAGGGTGTATACTCCAGCCTTACTTCAAACGACTACACTGTAACTTATCAGGATGCAACAGGCAAAACAGTTACTTCAATGTCCGCACCGGGAACTTACAAGGTAGTAGTAACTGGTAAGAACGGATACTCCGGCAGCACTTATGCTACATTCAGAATCGTAGGTCTGCCGCAGACAGTTACAGCAAATCAGGATAGCTACAAGGTTTACACTACAAGCGATTCCTTTAAGATCACTGCTAAGGCAACAGGCGATGGTACAGGATTCACTTACACTTCAAGCAATCCGGCTGTTGCAAGCGTATCCGCTACAGGATATGTAACTATTCACAAGGTAGGTAAAGCTGTTATCACAGTAACTACTACAGGCAACAAGAAGTATGAACCTACTTCAAAGGATGTTACTGTAAAGGTTTACCCTAGTAAGACTAAGATTTCCCAAAAGCCTTCAACAGACGGCAAGAAAGCCCAGATGAAGGTTAGATGGGGATACCAGGACGGAGTTACTAAGTATCAGATCAGATACTCAAGAGATAAGAACTTCAAGTCCGGTTCATACCTGACTAAGACAGTTAAGGCACACGGAAAGAGCTACACAACTCAGTCCACAACCATCTCCAACCTGAAGAGCGGTTACACTTACTACTTCAAGGTAAGAGCAGTTTACACTGATCCGTACACAGGCGACACTTACTACGGTTCATGGTCACCGTGGAGATCAGCAAAAACTAAATAGTTATAATCGCAAGATTATTTCAAAACCCACGGAGGCCGAATTATCGGCCTCCTATTATATTGGCAAAAACCCCACAAACCACTTGAAAACTCCGCCGCCCTTGGGATATAATATCAGTATACAGAGGTCGCAAGGGCGTCCACACAATTCACAGAGGAAACCTAAGATGAATCAGACAAACAGGAATAACAAACTTTCCATGAAAAATAAATATGTCAAAGAGGGACTCATGTTCTTTGCTGTAGGCTGCGCCCTGATTCTGACATACTATGTAGTGAATAACTTCAGGGTAGTGTCAGAGGGGTTTGCCCGTATGAACGACATCCTCATGCCGTTCTACATAGGCATAGTCATGGCCTATCTCCTTTGCCCTATATACAACGGCACCGCCAAGGTCATATATCGCCTTAACAAAGGCCGCTTTAAGAAACCTGTAAACGACCTGAAACTGGCGCGGATAATAGCGACCCTCATTTCGCTCATCGTCCTTGCTGTGGTTGTGGGCGGCTGCATTATGATGATTCTGCCGGACCTTTGGGAAAGCATAATGGGTCTGGTGCTGGGGCTGCCGGAAACCATGAGCCGCTTTATTCAGTGGCTCAGAACCAATCTTGAATCCAATCCGGAGGCCATGGAATTCCTGGCGGGCAAACTGGACGGCCTGACGGACACCATCATTGAGTGGGTACAGGAAAAAATGGTTCCCGGGGCTGAAGCTGTTCTTAACAACGTTTCTGTAGGCGTAATCGGAACGGTTGGTGTAATATTTGACTTTTTCGTAGCCCTGATAATCTGCGTCTATGTCCTTAACAGCAAGGAAATGTTCATCGCCCAGTCAAGAAAACTTGTGCTGGCGGTATTCAAGCAGGAAAGAGCTGAGAAAATATTTGAGCTGGGCACTCTGACCAACGAAACCTTTGGTGGCTTCATCAACGGCAAAATCATAGATTCGATTATAATGGGCATACTTTGCTTTGCGGCAATGAGCATTCTGGGGCTGCCGCTGCCGATGCTGGTCAGCGTGGTTGTGGGAGTCACCAATATCATTCCGTTTTTTGGCCCGTTTATCGGTGCAGTGCCTTCAGGCATTATTCTGCTCATCATTGAGCCTATATCGGCATTGAAATTCGCCCTTATGATTCTGGTGCTGCAGCAGATTGACGGAAACATCATCGGCCCTAAGATTCTGGGCAAGACCACCAAGCTGGCAAGCTTCTGGGTTATGTTCGCCATCATAGTCAGCGGAGGACTTTTTGGCTTCGTGGGCATGGTGCTGGGCGTACCGGTGTTTGCAATAATTTACACATATATCAGCAGAGCCATCAACGGACGACTCAAAGAAAAGAAAATGGCAACGGATACTTTGCTGTACGAAGATTTCAGCAAATATAATGTTAAAAAGGAGGATCTTTTTGGAAAAGAGAGATTTAGCAAAGAGGCTGACAGAGCTTCTGACGGAAACTCAGAGCAGCGATAGATTTAGCGTCACAGAAAACGCAGACATGAGTAAATACACTTCTTTCAGGGCGGGCGGCAAGGCTCTCGCTCTGGTTGAGGTTGAAAATACAGATCAGCTTAAGGCGGTGCTTCGCTTCGCAGACGAGGAAAAGATTACCCACCTGATGCTTGGAAACGGCTCCAACACACTGTTTAAGGACAGCGGCTACGACGGGCTGGCAATCAAGCTGGGAGAAGGCTTTGGTGAAGTCCATGCTGACAATCCTTCACGCTGGTTTAATGACGGCGATGAATACGTGGTCAGGTGCGGTGCATCCATACTGATGTCCAGTTTAGCAAAGATGCTTCAGCTCAACAGTCTGACCGGATTTGAATTTGCAAGCGGAATCCCGGGAAGTCTGGGCGGTGCAGTGTTTATGAACGCAGGGGCCTACGGCGGCGAGATGAAGGACATCGTCAAATCCGTCAGAGCCGTTTCACCTGACGGGCTTACTGAGAAGGCTTTCACCAACGAAGAACTGGAATTCAGATACAGAGGCAGCGCTCTGCAACAGAACGACTATATCGTAACAGAGGTCACCCTGAGTTTAAAAAAAGGTGACAGAGAAGAAATCGCGGCTCAGATGAAAGAACTTAACGCCAAGCGCAACGCCAAGCAGCCGGTTAACTACCCGTCCGCAGGCAGCACCTTTAAGAGACCGGAAGGGTATTTTGCCGGAAAGCTCATTGAGGATGCAGGGCTAAAGGGCCTTACAGTAGGCGGTGCACAGGTTTCAACCCTCCACAGCGGCTTTGTAATCAACAGAGGCGGAGCCACAGCTACGGACATCCTGCAGCTCATCGCTATGGTACAGAATACGGTTTACGACAAATTCGGCGTAATGCTGGAACCGGAGGTACGCATAATTGGATAAGATAATTTCAAAATATCACATGGTCTTCGACCATCATACCCATACCATCTATTCCCACGGAAAAGGAACCATCGAGGATAATGTGAAGGAAGCGGTGGCAAAAGGACTTGAATCTGTCGCCATCACCGACCACGGACCGGGTCACCTGACCTACGGCATCGACCGAAACAAGCTGCCTCAGATGAGAGCAGAAATCGAAGAGCTTCAGCTTAAATACCCTCAGATAAAAATCCTCCTTGGCGTAGAGGCAAACACCTTGCGCGTGGAACCTTTCCTTGACGTGGCACCTGAGGAAAGGCCTGACTACGATATTCTGCTGGCAGGCTACCACTTCGGAATTCTCCACGCCGGCATGGTTCCAAACTACCTGAATAAGCACGCCGGACTCTTCGGCGGAGAGACTTCGACTCTGAAGGTAAAGAACACGGCCATGATTCTGGACGCCCTTTACTATAACGAGGAGCACGGCAATCACATCGATGTGCTGACTCATCCGGGGGACAAGGGACCTTTTGATATTGCAGACATTGCAAGGGCCTGCGCCGACACGGGCACATTTATCGAAATCAACGACAAGCATCATCACCTGACGGTGGAGGAAATCAAAATCGCCGCCGCCTATGATGTGAAATTTATAATCGGAAGCGATGCTCACATACCATCGAGAGTGGGTTCCTTCGAGGGACCTCTTAGAAGGGCGCTTGAAGCAGGGCTTGACCCGGCTCGCATCGTGAATATAGCTGAGCGCTGAAGCATGACTGACAGCGCAGCTTAAGAATAAAGGAAAAATAATGGAAGTAGTAATTATCACGGGACTTTCCGGCGCCGGCAAAACCAAGGCGGCGGACTGGTTTGAGGACAAGGGCTATTACTGCATAGACAACATGCCACCGGCCCTCATAAAAAATTTCATAGACCTTTCTCTGGCAGGTGCCAAGAATGTAAAAAAGGCGGCTTTCGTAATCGACGTGCGAGGCGGCAGGTTTTTCGGTGACCTTAAGAGCAGCATAGCGGCTCTGGAGGCTGACGAAAATGTGGACTTCAAAATTCTTTTCATTGAGGCTTCCGACGAGGCCCTCATCAGAAGATACAACGAAACCCGCAGAACCCATCCTCTTTCCACAGCGGCCATCACCAAGGAGGTTATCGAGGAGGAACGCAGGCAGCTCAGCGAGCTGAGGGCATACGCCAACTACATTATAGACACATCATCGCTGAAGGTGGCGGAGATGAATGCAGAGCTTGATCGGCTTTTCAACAAAGGAGGCAAGGACAGCACTTTTGTAATCAACATCATGTCCTTCGGGTACAAACACGGCATACCCCTTGAGACCGACTGGACCCTGGACGTGCGCTTCATACCCAACCCCTACTATGTGCCGAGCCTCAAAAAACTCACAGGCAACAACAAGAAGGTCTCCCAGTATGTCCTGAAACACGATATCACCAAGGAATTCATCAACCGAACTGCCGAGCTCATCGAAAAACTTATCCCTTGCTACATCAAGGAGGGTAAGTACAGCCTTACGGTGGCTTTCGGCTGCACAGGGGGGCATCACCGCTCCGTGGCCGTGGCAAACGAGATGCACAGAATTTTTACTGAGCAGGGACGAAGAGTTACCCTTGAACATCGTGACTTATGATGTTATAATATAGATGTATGTAGTAATTCGTGTTTAAATTTTCTGTATAATATTAAATGAAAAAGGAGATAAACATGGAAAAATTAATTATCAGTGCATGTATTTGCGGCGCAGAAGTAACAAAGGAACAGAATCCTAACGTTCCTTACACTGTAGAAGAAATCGTAAGAGAGGCTAAGTCAGCTTATGATGCAGGTGCAGCTTTAATTCACCTTCACGTAAGATGGGACGACGGTACTCCTACTCAGGACACCGGCAGATTCCAGGAATGCATCGACGCTATCAGAAAGGAATGCCCGGATGTAATCATTCAGCCTTCAACAGGCGGAGCAGTTGGCATGACTGACCTTGAAAGACTTGCTTCCACAGAAGTAGTTCCTACACCTGAAATGGCTACTTTAGACTGCGGTACTTGCAACTTCGGCGGAGATGAAATTTTCGTAAACACTGACAATACAATCATTAACTTTGCTAAGATCATGCGGGAAAGAGGCATCAAGCCTGAATGCGAAGTATTCGATAAGGGCATGATCGACGTTGCTATGAAGACTGCTTACAAGAAGGGCTACTTAGTAAAGCCTATTCACTGGGACTTCGTACTCGGAGTACAGATGACAGCTACAATCAGAGACCTGGTATACATGGTAGAATCCATTCCTGAAGGTTCAACATGGACTGCAACAGGCCTTGGCAAGAATGCATGGCACATCGCTGCAGCTACAATCTCAATGGGCGGACATGTAAGAGTAGGTTTCGAAGACAACCTTTACATGGAAAAGGGCGTTCTGGCAGAATCCAACGGCCAGATGGTAGCAAAGGTAGTAGAACTTGCTAAGTTACTCGGAAGAGAAGTTGCTACTCCTGCAGAAGCAAGAGAAATCCTTGGATTAGCACCTCTGAAATAGTCAGTAGCGGGCAGTAAGCCGGTATCCGGCCGGGATACGGTTGGGATACGGCGATAATTACATAATTTTAAGACGTGGAATTCCACCATTTTTGCAGATTTTTGCCGAAATGGTGGAATTTTTTTGTCTTTTCACCTGGTTCAGGAGTAGTACGAAAAATGGGCATTCGTCCCAAATGTTGAAATTTCAACGTTTTACATATAATTACATGTAGCTTGAGAGGCAGGGAGTTATGATTTTTTCCACCAAAACCTCCGAAAACAGCAAAAATGGTGGAGTCAGGTCTGCATTTATTCTGTATTGATGCAGAGGCTCGCAAAAAATCGTCGATTTTGAAAAAAATAGGTACGGCGGACATGTCAATCAGCCGCCGGCCCTTCCGACAGCCACCCGAGCCAGAGCCCACCGACCCGCAAACCGCATCCAATAAGATGGCATGCTTATTGCAAATATATATATGCATAGAAAAAATACTTAGGAGGTAGTAAAAATGGCCAAGTGGGTTTATATGTTTTCCGAAGGTGATGCAGGTATGAGAAACCTCCTCGGAGGTAAGGGAGCTAACCTTGCAGAGATGACAAGACTGGGGCTTCCTGTTCCTCAGGGATTCACCATCACTACAGAAGCATGTACGCAATATTACGAGGATGGTCGTCAGATCAACGACGATATTCAGGCTCAGATTGATGAGGCTGTAACAAAGATGGAGGAAATTACCGGCAAGAAATTCGGAGATAAAGAAAATCCGCTTCTCGTTTCCGTGCGCTCAGGCGCGAGGGCATCTATGCCGGGAATGATGGACACTATCCTGAACCTGGGACTTAATGAAGAGGTAGTAGAAGTGGTTGCCAAAAAGACTGGCAACGAAAGATGGGCAAGAGACTGTTACAGAAGGTTCATTCAGATGTACTCCGATGTAGTAATGGAGGTGGGCAAGAAGTATTTTGAAGAGCTCATCGATGAGATGAAAGAAAAAAGAGGGGTTACTCAGGACGTAGAGCTTACTGCTGAAGACCTGAAGGAACTTGCAGATCAGTTCAAAGCAGAATATAAAGAAAAAATAGGAGAGGATTTCCCTGATGACCCGAGAGAACAGCTGATGGGAGCTATCAAGGCTGTATTCAGATCATGGGACAACCCTCGAGCTAACGTTTATCGCCGTGACAATGATATCCCGTACTCATGGGGTACAGCTGTAAACGTTCAGGAAATGGCTTTCGGAAACTGGTCCGATGAATCAGGTACAGGCGTTGCATTTACCCGTGACCCGGCTACCGGAGAAAAGAAGCTCATGGGCGAATTTCTTCTCAACGCTCAGGGCGAGGATGTTGTTGCCGGCGTTCGTACTCCGCAGCCTATCGAGTCCCTGGCCGAAGTTATGCCTGAGGTATTTGAACAGTTTAAGAACGTATGCAGCACTCTGGAAAATCACTACAGAGATATGCAGGACATGGAATTTACCATTCAGGATCGCAAGCTTTTCATGCTTCAGACCAGAAACGGCAAGAGAACTGCTCAGGCAGCCTTAAAGATAGCCTGCGATCTGGTAGATGAGGGCATGAGAACCGAGGAAGAAGCTGTTGCTATGATTGATCCTCGTAATCTTGACACTCTCCTTCACCCGCAGTTTGACGCTGAGGCCCTTAAGGCGGCAGCACCAATCGGAAAGGGACTTGGAGCATCTCCGGGAGCAGCATGCGGAAAGGTTGTTTTCAACGCCGATGATGCTGTAGCATGGGCTGCAAAGGGCGAAAAAGTAGTTCTGGTTCGTCTGGAAACTTCCCCTGAAGACATCACAGGCATGAAGGCTGCTCAGGGAATACTCACTGTCCGCGGCGGTATGACATCCCACGCTGCTGTAGTTGCCAGAGGTATGGGAACCTGCTGTGTATCCGGCTGCGGTGACATTAACATGGACGAGGAAAACAAAAAGTTCACTCTTGCAGGAAAGACCTTTGTGGAAGGCTCAGAAATTTCCCTTGACGGAACTACAGGAAATATATATGAGGGAATTATCCCTACAACAGATGCGGTTATCGCCGGTGAATTCGGAAGAATCATGGAGTGGGCTGACAAGTACAGAAGATTAAGAGTTCGCACCAACGCTGATACTCCTGCCGATGCAAAGAAGGCTCGTGAGCTTGGCGCAGAGGGAATCGGACTTTGCCGTACTGAGCACATGTTCTTTGAAGAGGACAGAATCGCTGCATTCCGTGAAATGATCTGTTCCGACACAGTGGAGGAAAGAGAAGCTGCACTTGAAAAGATTCTGCCTTATCAGCAGGGAGACTTTGAGGAACTCTTTGAAGCTCTTGAAGGATATCCTGTTACTATCCGTTTCCTCGACCCGCCTCTACACGAATTCCTTCCGACAGAAGAGGAGGACATAAAGAAACTGGCAGATGCACAGGGAAAAACAGTTGAGGATATCAAGGAAATAATCGCTTCCCTTCACGAATTCAACCCTATGATGGGACACAGAGGCCTTCGCCTTGCTATCACATATCCTGAAATCCCAAGAATGCAGACCAAAGCAGTCATCCGTGCGGCACTTAAGGTAAATAAGGCTCATCCTGACTGGAACATTGTGCCTGAAATCATGATACCGCTCACATCAGACGTGAAGGAATTAGCCTTTGTTAAAAAGATTGTTGTGGAGACAGCAGATGCGGAAATCGCCGCTGCAGGCGCTGAGCTGAAGTACAAAGTTGGTACGATGATTGAAATTCCTCGTGCCTGCGTAACAGCCGATGAGATAGCCGGTGTAGCTGATTTCTTCAGTTTCGGAACCAACGACCTGACACAGATGTCATTCGGTTTCTCCCGTGACGATGCAGGAAAGTTCCTCGGATCATACTATGAGAACAAGATTTTCGAAAATGATCCGTTCGCAAAGTTGGATCAGAATGGAGTAGGAAAGCTGATGAAAACAGCCATCAAGCTTGGAAAGGGTGCAAACAGCAACCTCCACACCGGAGTATGCGGCGAGCACGGCGGCGATCCTTCTTCAGTAGAATTCTGCCACAAAATCGGTCTGGACTACGTGTCCTGCTCACCGTTCCGCGTACCTATCGCAAGGCTGGCGGCAGCACAGGCAGCTATAGCTGAGAAAAAATAAATATAGGGAAGCAGATAAAGATACAACTAGTAAAACAGACAACCGGCGCGATGAGCAGGTTGTCTGTTTTTTCTACACGACTGCCATGAATTACATGCCCAGACTCCACCTTTTTGGCCGTTTTTGCGATTTTGGTGGAAAAATTCACGTCTCGCTAGCTGCCTGGTTGCATGTAATAATATGTAAAATGTTGAAATTTCAACGTTTTAGCCGGATGAGGATTTTTCAGACTGCACTCAGCAAGTGTTAAAATACGAAAAATCTCCACCATTTCGCAAAAAAATGCAAAATTGGTGGAGGTTTCAGGTGAGAGATGAAAAAATGCAGCCGACTTAAACAGACTTCGAGCCCTTATTGACGGCGCGAGCAATCAGGACAATGGCCAGAACCGCCAGAACAGCAGCCGCCGCAACCAAGGCCACCGCAAGCCAGGCCGGAATGCCGGCGCCGTGCATAGCTTTGAGCTGTTCTGCTGTAACGCCCTCTGTCAGGCTGTATAAATTGATTGTATCTCTGAAATCTCCCTGAATTATCCTTTCTTCGTCATACCATTCCTCATCGCCGCCCATAACCACGGAGTACCATACCAGCCCATCCTTTTCCATGCAGCCTGAGAAGCACCAGCCCGCAGCCGGCGTCCACCCGGTTTTAACGCCGGTGACATAGCCTGAGTAGGGGCTTTCGTACCTGTCATCGGGGAATTTGACATAGTTGGTAGTATAGCATTCATAGCTCTCATCCCGCATATTGGAGACGGGAACTGTGACGGAATCGGCAGAAACGGCTTCGCGGAAACTGTCGAAGGACATAGCGTATTGGCACATTTTGACCATGTCTCTTGGAGTAGTGTAGTGGTCGGAAGAGGAAAGCCCAACAGGGTCCTGGAAGTGGGTGTTTTTGCAGCCCAGCTCCTTGGCCTTGTCGTTCATCATCTGCAAGAAAGTGTTCATATCGCCACCTATTTCGAAAGCAAAAGAGGTGGCGGCTTCGTTTGCTGACGGAATCAGCATATAGGCCATGCAGTCTTTGTAGGAAATGACCTCTCCGGCTTTTAGGTGAGGATAGCCCATGCTGCTGCAGTAATAGTGTCTGACGGCGTCTTTGGATACGGTAAGGGTGCCTGAGAGTTCAGGGTTTTGCTCCAGAACTAAAATGGCGGTCATAACCTTGGTCATGCTGGCGGGAGGAAGCTCCATGTCGGCATTTTTTTCATATAAAACCGTATCTGTGGTGGCTTCGTAAAGAATAGCGGCTTTGCTGTGAGGGGCCTGATCCGTATCCCGGTATTCATCACTTGCGAAAGCCTGAACTGTGCATGAGAAAATCATGGCGACCAAAAGCAGAGACAAGAATATTTTTTTAAGTTTTGAAAAGACCTTATTTTCCATTTTACGCTCCTTTAAAGCTGCAAATAAAGCTGCAAAAATCTATGCCGCTTGATTTGTTGAAATAAATATAACACTCCGAATAATATCTATAAAGCAAAAAATGTACCGAAAAACTGTCTGTGGCATACTAATTGCATTTTTATGTTGTCAGTTAAAAAGTTTAAGGGGGAATTAACATGATTTATCCTAAAAGACTGAAACCGGGAGATACAATCGGGCTGGTGGCACCCTGCTCCGGCGTGCCTTCTGAGCGGGCAGAAAAGTGCATAAAGCTGCTGGAGGACATGGGATTCCGTGTGAAGGCTGCCGACAATTTAGCGGCCTCTAAGGGCGGTTATATGGCAGGCGAGGAAGAGGCGCGGGGGCGCTGGCTTAACGAGATGTTTGCCGATAAAGAAGTGGATGCTGTTTTCTGTCTGAGAGGCGGAGACGGCGGAAACAGGATTGTGGAATTCCTGGACCTGGATGTTGTAAGAAACAACAGGAAAATCTTCGCAGGTTACAGCGACATCACCACCATGCATCTCATATTCAACCAGGAATGCGATCTGATTACCTATCATGCTCCCATGGTTTCCTCAAACATGCTGGAGCACTTCGATGAAGAGAGCAAAGCTGCCTTCTTTGAGGCTTTGTCGGGAGAAGGAGAGTATGAGTATAAAGCCCCTGCGGGCATGCCTCTGAAGGTTGCCAGAGCCGGGCGTGCCAGCGGCATTCTGACGGGCGGCAATCTGTGTGTAATGTGTGCTTCTCTGGGCACTCCTTACGAGATGGAAACTAAGGGAAGAATACTTTTTATAGAAGAAATCGGGGGCCACATCGGCAATATGGACAGGAACCTGTATCAGCTTAAAAATGCGGGTAAACTGGATGAGATAAGCGGAATTCTGCTGGGACAGTTTACCGATTGTGAGCTGGAGGACGAAAACTAC
The DNA here is from genome assembly GCA_945828095.1 of uncultured Clostridia bacterium. Taxonomy (GTDB): domain Bacteria; phylum Bacillota; class Clostridia; order Peptostreptococcales; family Anaerovoracaceae; genus SUG1106. The sequence goes on along the minus strand of CALZOZ010000012.1, from coordinate 23,642 downwards.
GGCATTGTAGAAGCTGTCCTGGATGTTGTAAATGGACTGGATATCCCGATTATGTATAATGTTCAGTCGGGGCATGGTTTTCCAATGATTACTCTGCCTATGGGCGCAATGTGTGAGATGGATACTGAAAGGAGGACTATAAAATGGACAGAAAAATAGGCGTTATCGGCGGCATGGGTCCTATGGCCTCTCAGCTGTTTTACAAATATGTTACTGAGATGACAGACGCGACGTGCGACCAGGAGCATGTAAGAATGATAATTTACAGCGATTCGGAAATGCCGGACAGAACGGGAGCTATTTTACGAGGCGAATACGAAGAAGTCTACAGCAGAATGCTTGAGGACGCCAAAGCATTGGAAAACTGCGGATGTGAGGCTATAGCAATAACCTGCAACACTGCTCACTTTTTCGGCGATATGATTGCGGATAAGCTCCGCATACCGATTATACATATGATCAGAGAAACAACGGCCAAAATCGCCGGGGAGCAGCCGGGTGCCAAAGTTGCAGTTCTTGCAACTGACGGAACCATTAAGACAGGCCTTTACCAGAAACATATGGAGGCGGCGGGACTGATACCATATGCTCCGGAGCCGGAAATCCAGAAGGAAGTCATGCACCAGATTTATGACCGGGTTAAGGCGGGTCTGCCATGGGATGAGCCGTCATGGGAGCGCATCGAAAAGGCCGTCAAAGATGCCGGATGCAGCAAAGCGATTCTTGGCTGCACCGAGCTGCCTATCATAAAAAGGGAAAACAATCTGGATGATTATTATGTTGATCCGATGGAAGTGCTGGCAGAAAAGGTCATTGAGTTCAGCGGAAAAAAGTTAAAGAAAATCAAATGAAATCGGTCTAAATAGGATTTAATCCTTGAATCGCTGATACTTTTTTGAGATGGTTTTGTGAAAGGCAGTAAAAACAGCGATGGTTAACAGCATGCAGTATAGGCATAAAAATTGCATTGTTATATAAATAGGATTATTGCTGTAAGGAAAACTTTTTTGACATGAAACGAGATATAGAAGCTTTAGATAGATATATAACGGATTTGTTTGAAAAAAGGGGATACCCGGGAATGTCCATTTCTCTCCGCGGGCCGGAGGGCGTTATTCTTGAAAAGGGCCTGGGATTCAGGAATCTCGAGGAAAAAATACCCGCAGACAAGGATACGATGTTCGGAATTGCTTCCATGAGCAAGTCCATGACTTCTCTGGCCTGCGCTATTCTTCATACTGAAGGAAAGCTGAGCCTGGACGATCCGGTAGTGAAATATTTCCCTGACTTTCACATTCCGGGGGCACCTGATGAATGTGTGACGCTGAAAACCGTAGCGATGCACAGAGCCGGGCTGCCGCCAATGCCGCCGCTGGAATGGTCAATAGCCATGAACAGCGTAGAGCGGGACAGCGAGTGGTACAGCTATATGCTGGAAACCGCTCCTAACAAGATGGATAAAATCGAACATATAATCGAATACATTTCAGAGGGCAGGTACAGACCTCTGGGAGCCCCGGGAGAAATAATGAGTTACTCCAATGAGGGCTACGCCATATTGTCTTATGTAGTGGATATGGCAGCGGGAAAGACTCTGGAGGAATTCCTCGAAGAAAGAGTGTTCAAACCTTTGGGGATGACCCGCACAGTTCTGGACTATGACTGCAGCCAGGCCCGCAGAATTGCAGGCGGCAATATAACCAGTCTCTTTGAAAGAGAAGATGACGGAAGCCTTATCTGGGATGATAACTGGTCCGTACTTCCTCCGTTCAGAGGGTGTGCATGCGTAAAGTCCACTGCCGGAGATATGAGCCGCTATTATCAGATGCTGGCTCAGAAAGGCATGTGGGAAGGCAGGCAGGTGATTCCGGCTGATGCCGTGGAGCTTATGGTCGGAAGAGAGTTCCCTTTGAGGGATGAACCTTATTACTGCCTGGGACTGAGAAAAAGAAAAGTTCACGGCAGAGAGGTTTGCGAACATTCCGGAGGACTTCACGGAGTTTCCAGCTTCGGAGGCTTCATGGAGGGCGGATACAGTGCAACTGTTCTGTGCAATGAAGGGGACGTGGATGTTGAAGAGTTTCAGTGGGCCTTTTATAATTACATAAACGGACAGCCTCTTGACACCACCCTTGAGTGGGCCAAGCCTGACGGACGGGAATTCAGTGAACCTGAGGCCCTTGTCGGAGACTTTATGACAGAAGAGGGGCTTCCTTCACACTGTGTTGTAAGTTGTAAAGATGGTAAATTAACGGCTGTTTATGGCGGGAGAAATGTGGTGCTTAAGTATTGCGGAGGAACTGTTTTCGCCGCATTCAGTGCCGATAATCCGGACCGGAGAGTCAGCACCTTCCGATTCTTCTTAAGAGACGGAAGGGCATGGGCTGTAAGGTGCTATAACAGAGTATATCAAAAAATCTGAGGAAGGGAGATGTAATTATCAGAGATTATATAATTAAGAGAATTTTGCTTGGAATGGTCCTTGTTATATGCGTATCATTCCTGGTATTCAGCCTTATGTACATGATGCCCGGTGATCCGGTGGATATGGTTGTAGACCGTAAGGTATCTCTGGAGAGAAAGGCTGAAATTGCACACGAATTGGGATATGATCAGCCGTTTTTCACTCAGTATAAAAACTGGGTAAAAGGTGTCATTCATGGGGACTTCGGCAGATCAACCAGATATAAAAGCGATGTCTGGGACCTTATGGGGGCGAGAATCCCGTACAGTCTCAAGCTTTGCGGATGGTCACTGGTTATTGAGCTTCTCATAGCTCTGCCTCTGGGACTGCTTTGCGCCATGAAAAAGGACGGGTTCTTTGACCGGTTTACGGTTAACTTTTCCCTTCTGATGACGGCTGTTCCTGCTTTCTGGCTGGGTGCCCTGTTTATACTGCTCTTTGCCGTCAAGCTGGGGTGGCTTCCTATCAGCGGATATTCGGGCATAAAGAACTACATACTGCCTGTAGCAACGACAGTGCTGTCCGGAATGGGCGGAACTTTGCGTATTACAAAGACAGAAGTTCTCGAAGTTTTTAACGAGAAGTATGTAACAACTGCTTACGCCAAGGGACTTCCAAAGAGGACTGTAATGATAAAGCATGTACTCAGAAATGCTTTGGTTCTGGTTACTACACTGGTGTTCATGTCCATTCCTTGGCTCATCAGCGGAGCGGTAGTAATTGAAAAGATATTCGGACTTCCCGGTATGGGAAATCTGCTCCTCAACTCCATCATAGTACAGGATATGCCTGTAGTACAGGCGGTTCTGCTTCTGATTGCCATTTTAACGGTTATCTGCAACCTCATAAGCGATATCGTTATGGGTATTTTAGACCCTAGAATCAGGGTATCCTTGAGCGGAGGTGACAACTAAGTGAGCAATAAATTTAAAGAAACAGTACATGAATGCTGGAAAAATAAAAACTTTATGATCGGCTTTGTCATCCTGCTCAGCGTTATTCTCGTAGCTATATTTGCAGATTTCATTGCCCCATACGATTATGCACAGCAGAACGTGGGAGACAGATTTGAGAAACCTTCCGGTGATTTCTGGTTCGGAACCGATGAACTGGGAAGAGACATGTTCTCAAGAGTTGTGTACGGAAGCCGTATCGCTCTCTGGGTGGCTTTTCTGGGAGGCTCTCTTCAGCTTGTAATAGGCGTTGCAGTCGGCCTTGCCTGCGGTTTCTTCGGCAAGTGGGTTGACAGAGTTCTGTCTTTCATGACAGACCTTACATGGTGTATTCCGGGAACTATTCTGGCACTGGCCGTTGTAACGCTCATAGGAAAGGGCCTTACAAACACCGTAATCGCCATTTCTCTGGTTGCATGGGCAAGCTATGCACGTACCGTCAGAGCAAAGACTCTTTCACTTAAAAATATGGCCTTCGTAGAGACGGGAAAGGCTTTTGGAGAAAGCAATTTCTCCCTTATGGTAAGATACATTCTGCCTAACATAATTCCTTCGCTGATCGTAATGGTTTCCCTGAACCTTCCGGGAACGATCATGTCGACTACTACTCTGTCTTTCCTGGGTCTGGGCTCTCAGCCGCCTTCACCTGACTGGGGCCTTGCTATTTCCAAGGGAATAGAGAACATAAGCAGAGCTCCTTGGCTCAGCATTTTCCCGGGACTTGCGCTTGTATATACAACTTTCGGATTCAACCTTCTGGGCGAAGGCCTGAGAGACCTGCTGGATCCGCATATGAAATCACAGTAGAGAGGGGGACAGACTTATGAGTGAAGAATTATTGAGACTTGAAAATCTGTCCATAGACTATAAGGTTAAGGACGGTTACCTCTCTGCAGTAAACGATGTAAACTGCGTCGTAAACAAGGGCGAAGTATTCGCTATAGTCGGAGAATCCGGCTGCGGCAAATCCACTGTAGCCCACAGCATCATGAATCTTCTGCCCGGCGGCAATGAGGAAATAAGCGGAAAAATTATTTTCAAAGGCAAAGACCTCCGAGAATGCACCCGTCAGGAGATGGAAGCCATCAGAGGTAAAGAGATCGGAATGATATTCCAGAATCCTTTGGACTCTCTCAACCCTGTATACAAGGTGGGAGACCAGATGGCTGAGGCTATCCTGCTTGATAAGGTTGATAAGCAGGAGGCATGGAACAGAGTAATAAAGCTGTTCAAGGATGTAAAGATGCCTGATGCCGAGGAGAGAGTAAACAGCTTTCCTCATGAGCTTTCCGGCGGTATGCGTCAGCGTGTCATGATAGCCATGATGCTTTCCAGAAACCCTGAACTGCTCATAGCCGACGAGCCGACTACAGCTCTTGATGTAACCATAGAAGCACAGATCCTTCAGATAATGAAGGAACTCAAGGATAAGTTCAATACGGCCATAATGCTCATCACCCATAACTTCGGACTGGTTGCCGAAATTGCCGACAAGATAGGCATTATGTATGCCGGCGAGATGATTGAAAGCGGCGATGTTTTCGAGATATTCGCACATCCGACACATCCTTATACACAGCTCCTGATGCAGGCTTTGCCGAGCAAGACCAAAGCAGAGGGCAGGCTGAAGACGATAGACGGTTCCGTACCGCGTATTACGGAGAAAAAACCGGGCTGCAGATTTGCTAACCGCTGTCCGTACGCCAAAGAAATATGCTTCAACGAAAATCCTGAAGCAGTTTTTGTGGGCGAAGGACATTACTGCCGCTGCCACATGGTTGGAAAGGAAGAAAAGTAAGATGGAAGAAAAAGTTATGATTAAACTTGACGGCCTGAAAAAATACTTTTCTATTTCCAAAGGCCTTTTGAAGAAGAGCACCACCTTCGCCAAGGCGGTAGACGATATTTCCCTCACCATCAACGAAGGCGAAATCGTCGGACTTGTAGGGGAGTCGGGAAGCGGCAAGACAACCCTGGCCCGCGTTATACTGAACCTGACCAAAAAGACCGAGGGAACTGTAATCATCGACGGAATAGATGTTTCAAAGGCCTCGGGAGAGGAAATGAAGAAACTCAGGAGCGAAGTGGCTGTCGTATTCCAGGACCCTGCTGCGAACCTGAATCCGAGACAGACAGTGGAAAGCTCCATCATGCGTCCTATGATAATCCACGGAGTTCCTAAAGAAGAGGCCAGACAGAAGGCCAAAGGAGTTCTGGAGATGGTTAAAATGGACCAGAGATATCTGGACAGCTATCCTCATCAGCTATCCGGCGGACAGCTTCAGAGAATTGCCATAGCAAGAGCCTTAGCCCTCAATCCGAGAATTATGATTCTGGACGAGCCTACCAGTGCTCTCGACGTATCGGTACAGGCCCAGATACTCAACCTGCTTCTGGACCTTCAGGAGCAGCTGAACCTGACATACCTGGTAATCACTCACGACCTGAATGTCATCAAGTACATCAGTGACAGGATCGCTGTAATGTACCTGGGACGTCTGGTTGAGTTCGGACCTACCTCGGAGATTGCCAATAATGCCAAGCATCCGTATACCAGAGGTCTGCTGGATGCGGCTCCCGTGCTGGATCCTAATATGAGAAACAGAAAAAAAGAGCTCATGACAGGCGATCCGGGAAGCCTGATTAAAATCGGACCGGGCTGCAGGTTCTGCGACAGGTGCAGATATGTAACCGAAGAGTGCAGAACCACGATGCCTGAGGATACCGTGGTGGCACCGGGACATCAGGTTGCCTGCTTCCACCCACTGGAGGACTGAAGCCGGTGAGACCTGCTTAAACTGATTGTAATTATTTTGCAATATATTAAGTTTATATCCTGTTTTTAAAGAAGGAGGAAAAAATGAATAAGAAATTGATTGTAATCTGCTTATGCATCGTAATGGTATTTTGCATGGCAGCATGCGGAGGCGGAGATGATGCTTCTGCCAAGACTAACCTCACTATAATTGACAGTGAATGGTACGGACTTGACACCTATCAGCTTGACGAAACTGCAGGCGGACAGGGACTTAACGCAAGTGCACTCTTCCAGTGGAACCCTGAGACAAACACAATGGAAGACAATGTTTGTACAGACTGGGCTATCAGCGAAGACGGCAAGACTGTAACCTTCAATGTACCTGAAGGCATGTATTACTCCACAGGAGAACAGGTAGAGCCTGAGGACGTTGTGGCTTCAATCCAGCACGGTCTTGATGTCAGCCCATATAACTGGGGATACAACAACATCAAATCCATGGATGTTGATGGAAGACAGGTAACTCTTCACCTTTCACACTTCAGATCAGACATGGAATACTATTTCTGCGCAGGCTTTGTAACAGTAATTGACAAGGATGAACTTGACGCCATGGACAATGAAGAACTTATGTGGGGATGCCACCCTTACGGAATGTATGCTTTAGCTGAGGGCGGTTATGTTTCCGGTTCTGAAGTAAACCTTGTAAGAAACGACGGATATGTTTCACACAATCCTCTTGTTGAAAACAACGGTCCTGGTAAATTTGAGACTGTTAAATTACGTTTCAATGTAGAGAATTTCACTGCTACAGAAGAACTTAAGAGCGGTGACGTAGACCTCATCATGTCAGTTGAAACCGACCAGTACATGGAACTGAAAGATTTAGAGAACGTAAAACTTCTCGACACAACTTACCCTAACATCACTTATTTCGAAATGAATACCGATTCCCCTGTATTCTCAGATATCAACGTACGTAAGGCTCTCGCTCTTGCCATCGACAGAGACGGAATGGCAGAAGTGGTTGACGGACTTATCGCTCCTGCTTATTCAATGATTTACGATACTGTACAGAACTTCAATCAGGATGCTAAGGATTACTTCCAGAAGAACCTTGCAAACGATCCTGAACAGGCAAAGGCATTATTAGATAAAGCAGGATGGAAGGATACTGACGGAGACGGAATCCGTGAAAAGAACGGAAAGAAGCTTGAATTCACATGGTACGCATGGACTGATTCCACTACAATCCCTGAAGCTATGGCTGAACAGCTCAAAGCAGTTGGATTCAAGATGAACATTGAAGCAATCGACTGGAACTATGTATATGAAAACATCAATTCTGACGATTACGATGCAGGTATCGAATGGTTATCATGGGCAGAACCTATGCTTATCTTCGAATGCTGCTACTATGACCTGAATGCACCTGGAAACGACGATGCTTACACTGATTTAGTAGCAAAGGCTGCAGGAACAGTTGATACTGATGAAAGAACTAAGCTTGTCGGCGACGTACAGATGAAGCTCTTTGAAAATGTAAACATGATTCCTATGTATGCAGAACTCAGCTTCACTGCTGCAAATGCAGATCTGAAGGGATGCAACGTATTAGGCGACGGAACGATGCCTCTTAATGACTTAACATACTAATTGTGAAGAGTTTTACTGCAAGACAGTTCACACAAATATTAAACTTAAAACGGAGTCCGGAGCGGGCTCCGTTTTACTGTGGGGACAGAAGGACAATAAAAGTTAGAGAGTCCAAAAAAGATTAAATATGTGTAAATAGGATAAACCCTCATGGACAAGGTAATATTACCGGAAATATGTATATCATATTGAGGATAAATGTACTTGGAGTATCTGATAAAAATGGCATGTATCTTGCTTAACATATCTTTGAGTCATATACCTAAAAGAAAGGAGATATTATTATGAGTACTGAAAACAAAACTACAGGTACCGTGCAGATGAAAAAAGAAATCGGCGTATTTGGCGGTATCAGTATCATCGGCGGCATTATGATCGGTTCCGGTATCTTCTACCTTGGTTCATACGTACTGCAGAGAACCAATATGAGTATGGGTCTTGCACTGCTTTGCTGGGTAGTCGGCGGTATCGTATCTATCCTCGGCGGACTTTGTTTCGCTGAACTGGGTGCATGCGACCCTAAGTCAGGCGGTATGGTTGTTTACCTGAACAGGGCTTATCATCCTGCCGTAGGCTACAGCTTCGGCTTCACAAGCTGGCTGATAAGCGGCTCTGGATCCATAGCAGCCCTTGCCATTGCTCTTCCGACAGCCATGAGAAATTTCACGGACTTATCAGACACAGCAATCAAGGTAATTGCAATCGTTCTTATCGTTGGACTTACTGCATATAACTGCCTGGGCATTAAACTGGGCTCCATGCTGCAGAATGTATCCATGGTAGCGAAAATGATTCCTATCGTAATTATTTTATTAGCAGGTCTGTTCCTCGGAAAACAGAGCCCTGATTTATCACTTGTACCGGAGGGAACTGATGTAAGCTTCAGCGGAATGCTGGCCATGATTGCCTTCGCAACAGTTGCTACTCTCTGGGCTTATGAAGGATGGACAAATCTTAACCCTGTTGCAGAAGAAATGAAGAATCCTGGAAAGGATCTTCCTAAAGCACTTATCATCGGTATCGGTGCTATCACAGTGCTTTACACTCTGTTCAACTTCGCTATCTACAGAGTGCTTCCGCATGATCAGGTAGTAAGCATGATCGAAGCTGATAACCTCTATCTTGGAACTGAAGTTGCCAAAACCATCTTCGGCAATGCCGGCGGTGGACTTATTCTTGCCACTCAGCTCATCGCTATTTTCGGTTCGCTAAACGGAATGATCATCGCATTCCCGAGATACTACTACGAAATGGCTCTTGATGGACACTTCTTCAAGAATCACGCAAAACTGCACCCTAAGTATGCAGTTCCGCATGTTGCCCTGATCTCACAGGCTGTAATCTCTATCATTCTGGTTCTTATGAAGAGCCTTGACGAGCTGACTTCTCTGGTAGTATTCGCAGGCATGGTTTACAATGTTCTGGTAATTCTGGCTGTAATCGTCTACAGAAAGAAGTTCCCTGACATGGAGAGACCATACAAGGCATGGGGATATCCTGTAACCGTAATTATTGCAGTTGTTATCTTTGGAGCTCTCATGATAAACACTCTGGTTGAAGATCCAAAGACTGCTCTTTTAGGACTTGCAGTACCTGTTATAGGCGTTATCGTTTGGTACCTTTTCGACAGAAAACTTAAGAATGAAGAAAAATAAAGCATAATTTTTTCGTACCAATACATACCAAATCAGCAAAGGCCTCACTTTTTATAAAAGTGGGGCCTTCGTGTCGAGTGTCATAATGCCTTTTTCGGTAATCGAAGTGCCGCGGCGGCCTCTTTCTATGCGAATGAGACCTTCTTCCTCCATTTCACTGAGCAGTTCTCTAAGCCTGCCGTCACTTATGAGCACGCCGTTTTCCCGCAGGAAGTGAAGCATCTCCGGTCTGCCTGTGCTGTGGTATGCCGAGGAACGGTTGTAAAGAAGGTCAAGAAGGATGCGTTCGGTTCGTTCCTTGGTATTAACTATGTGGCTGCGCTTTTCCGTGCCCGAAGCGTCAGTATCCTGATAAGAATCGGCAGTGTCTGCAGTACCCTTAGCTGAATTCAGGACAGGGAAAAAGCCCAGGGTTTTGAAGCAGATTACCGAGTTTTCAAGTTCTCTTACATTGCCCGGCCACTCGTAGTCACACAGGAGCTTCTTATCTTTTTCAGGGATGCGTTTAAAATCTGATCCGGCAAAAAAGCTGAGAAGGGGCAGAATATCATCCCTTCTGCTTCTGAGCGGCGGTATATCAAGCGGTATAACGCTTAATCTGTAATAGAGGTCTTCGCGGAATTTTCCCTCGGAGACAAGCTGCTTTAAATCCTTGTTTGTAGCCGTGATGACGCGTACATCTATGTTTATGATTTTATCGCTTCCCACTCGCATGATCTGCTTTTCCTGAAGCACACGCAAAAGCTTTGACTGAAGACCGGAAGATATGTCACCGATTTCATCCAGGAAAATCGTTCCTGTATTAGCCTGCTCAAACAGACCCATCTTGCCTTTCTTCTGAGCTCCTGTAAAGGAACCCGGTTCATAACCGAAGAGTTCGCTTTCAAGGAGGTTTTCCGAAAGGGCAGCACAGTTTATTGCAAGGAACGGCTTGTTTTTTCGCAATGAATAGTTGTGGATGGATTGGGCGAAAAGTTCTTTACCGGTTCCGCTTTCTCCGTGAATAAGCAAGGTATAGTCGGTAAGGGCAGCTTTCTTGGCCGTGGAAATACATTGACTCATGACATCTGTCTGACATATGATGTCGCTGAAATGATACTTGGCGAACACACCCTTTTCCCGTATCTTTCGGTTCAGCTGGTTCTCGGCTTCTCTGATTTCGTGCTCATCGCGGAGAGAAATGATATACCCAAGCTTCTCATCTCCGTTTCCCAGTGATACTCTATCCATCAGATAATTAGAATCTCCGTAGGTGAAGAGAAGGTTCTTTCCGTCCTTTCCCACGAAGTCTGAAAACTGAGGATTATGGAAGATGTTATGAGCCCTCTGGTTTTCAAAGAGAAGGCTTCCCTGTGCGTCGAAGGCCAGGACTGCAAAACCTGAATCCGAAAGGAGCTCGTTTAAAATCAGACTTTTTACGTAGCTTTCAAGATAATTGTTATGAGAATTCATGCTGGGTTCTACGACACTCTGAAGATAATGTATCAGGTTTGACGAGAGTGTTTCGCTGTTCAGCTGAAGTATATCTGCAAGGCGGACTAAGGTATCGAAGCCTATTTCTCTGTATCCTATGTCTATAACATGACTTACTTCCTTGGGAACTAATTCAACTTCGTTTGGTGTAATGGCATAGGAAATATTTTTATATGCTCCGGCAGCATAGTCGTTTTCATTGAACGGTATGAGATTGAAATGGAAAATCCCCAGCTCATAGAACATGTACAGGGTTTCCATGGTGGATACTTCCGAGTCATTTACTAGAAGCACATTTTCGTTTTTAGGAATCTGCAGGAGTTCGGTCAGATGTTTTTTGCTGATACTCCTGGTAAGAACTATCATGTTCTTCGTTTCCTGTATGTACGGTCTGACTGTGGTCAGAAGCTGCTGACCGTTTAAGAGTATGGCATCTGCTGTAATATGGTCTCCGGCCTTCATCTGGTCGATATAGTAATGATCCAGCATAACCTCTCCGGCAAAGACCTTTTCGATTTCCTGCTCTATATGGGTGATAGCGGAGCTGTTGTCCATGTTGTTGTAGACGATGGCGATTTTCTTCATTTTTCATTCCTCCCGATATTTAAATTGTAGCATAATATCTGGTAAAAAACAATAAAAAGGATTTAATGGGATAAAAAAGATGAAAAATGGCTCTCAAATGGCCCAAAATAGTCTTTTTATGAGAATAATTAACTGGCATAATAGTTGCGTTATATAATCAGAAGAATAGATATGATAATTATTTATGATATAATATAAAAAAGAAAGGAGTGTAACGATCAATGGGATTAACTGAAAAATGCGGGCTTAGTCTCCATTCAAAGTGGAAACACGGAAATCGCAACCTGATTACTGACGTTCCTGGAGTAAAGGTAGGAAATGTCACAATCAACGATGGGGATATCCATACAGGCGTTACCGCAGTACTCCCTCACGGGGGCAACATATTTCAGGATAAGGTCATGGCAGGTGTATCCGTGATAAACGGATTCGGCAAGAGTATTGGCCTGATCCAGATTGAAGAACTTGGAACTATCGAAACTCCTATTATCCTGACCAATACACTCAGTATAGGGACTGCATGGAATGCACTTACAAAATATATGCTTGAGCAGAATAAAGATATCGGTGTTTCTACGGGAACAGTGAATTGTGTAATTACAGAATGTAATGACGGTCGGCTTAACGATATTCGTGGACTTCATGTTAAGGAGGAAAATATTCTTGAGGCATTGGAATGTGCTGACGGGGATTTTGAAGAAGGGGCAGTCGGAGGCGGCACCGGAATGGTGTGTCTTGGTGTCAAGGGCGGTATCGGCTCATCGTCGAGAATTGTCAATGTAGATGGCAATGACTATACCATAGGAGCCCTTGTAATGTCTAATTTCGGTTCCCCGGGAAATCTTGTCATTGACGGCAAACATTATGATACTTCTAAATACAGCCAGCTCCCGGAGAAAGATGAAGGCTCTATTATCATGCTGATAGCAACGGATATTCCGCTCAATGAAAGACAGCTTAAGCGTGTTTCCAAAAGAGCAATGATTTCTCTGGGAAGAGTTGGCTCCTACTGCGGAGACGGCAGCGGAGACATTGCTATAACCTTCACGACGGCTAACAGGCTGAAACATTACAGCGAAAAGAATATTCTGGAAACGAAGATGTTTTATGATGATAAGATAGACATGGTATTCGAGGCTGCGGTAGAGGCTGTAGAAGAGGCTATTATAAGTTCACTGTGGCATGCTGAAACCATGGAGGGAATCCGCGGAAGAAAAGTGCTGGGACTCAGAGATTTCATAGAAACATATGGTGAGTAAAAGGAGGTAAGTCCATGGATCAGAAAAAGACCTATTTTATCAGTGCTGATATAGAAGGCATCACAGATGTGACTGACTGGTGCGAGACAGAACCGGGCGGAGACGGATATGATGCGGCCTGCGAGCAGATGAGCCGTGAGGTTGCTGCCGCATGTGAGGCTGTTCTTGAAGCAGGATATGATGTTGTTGTACGAGACGGTCATGGAAATGCCAGAAACATTATTCACGGCATGCTTCCGCGTGGAGCCAGACTCATGCGCGGCTGGGCATGCCACCCCGGTTCAATGATGGCCGGACTGGATGAAAAGTATGCGGGTGTTATATACATAGGATACCATGCTCCGGCAGGAAGTGACGGAAGCCCTCTTGCACATACGGTAGAATATGATAGAATTAAATGGCTGAATATTAACGGCAGGCTTGCTTCAGAGTTCACTATGAATACACTCTATGCGGCAGAGCAGGGTGTAGCACCTGTATTTATAAGCGGCGACAAGGCAATCTGTGATATGGCCAAGGAAGAGGTCCCTCAGATAATCACGGCAGCTGTTAAGGACTGCAGAGGAAATTCCACTTTCAACATCCATCCCGATGATGCATGTCAGCTTATCAAGGAAGGGGTAAGCAAGGCCCTGAGCACACAGGTTCCGGTACAGAAAATACCTGATGAACTTGTGATGGATGTCTGCCTGTGTACACATCAGCAGGTCCGCAGTGCACTGGCTCATCCCGGGGTAGAAAAGCTTGATGAATTTACAGTTCGTTATACAGCAAAGACACCAACGGAGTTAAATATTATGCGCGAACTCATTATGGGTTAAGCAATAAAGTAAAATAGGCCGGGCATGGGTCATTTATTAACAGTAGGGACCATTGCCCGGCTGTTTTTAACATGCAGGGTGTTCCCCCAAAAAAATCATTAAAAAAGCCAATTTGATGGGGGAATTTTGTAGGATTATACCATTTATGGGTTAAAATACGACAAAAAACGGCTGAAACTCATAAAAATCCCCCATCAAACTGCAATTTTTGTGCATTTTTCGTGGGGAAAACAGTGAAAAGTATATACGATATGGATAACAAACTTGATTTACTGGACCAAACTAAATCACCCAATCGCATTGTCTGGGCCCTGGCCTGGCCTACCATAGTGGAGCAGCTTCTGATGACTGTGGTCATTTACGTGGACGCGGCTATGGTAGGAAGCGCCGGAGTCAATGCCACCGCTGCTGTAGCAGTCAACACTACTGTAATCTGGCTGCTTCAGGGGCTGATGTCAGGTCTGGCTGTAGGTGCGTCGGTGCTTGTGGGCAGGAAGATAGGAGAGAGAAAAATGACTGAAGCTCAGGATATTCTGACTCAGTCTCTGCTGGCAATGATGGTGCTGGGCATAGTGACAATGCTCATAGGAGAGCTGGTGCTGGCCCAAAATCTGCCTCGCTGGATGGGTGCTGAACAGGACCTTCTGGCTCCGGCAGAACAGTATATGAGAATCGTTGCTCTTTCGTTTCCTTTTCAGGTGCTGCTGGCAGTGGGATGCACCATTATCCGCGGTGCCGGCGATACGAGAAGGCCCATGATATACAACATTGTCAGCAACGTGGTTAATATAGTGGGAAACTATTTCTTTATATACGAAACGAGAAATGTTACAATATTCAGATGGACCTTTAAGATATGGGGTGCGGGTATGGGAGTTGGCGGTGCGGCTATCGGAACTCTGTTAGCTTTCCTTGCTGCAGGAATGATGACGCTGTGGCACCTGATAAACAGGAAGAGCAGCTTTCATATGGGCGATAGACCATCATTCAGACCTGATGGACGCATTCTGCGGCAAATAGTTAAACTGGGCCTTCCTACAGCTTTTGAGCGTATAACATTATCTGCAGGGCAGATGGTAATTACGGCTCTTGCAACAGGTATGGGAAGCATTATGCTGGCTGCTCACCAGCTGGCCACAACTGCCGAATCTATATGCTATATGCCGTGTTACGGGTTCAGCGTGGCAGCGACCACTCTGGTGGCCCAGGCCATCGGCGCGGACGAAAAGAAGCTGGCGAAGACATACTCTTTGGTATGTATACGTTATGGCGTACTGGCAATGGTGGCCAGCGCCGTGCTTATGTATATATTTGCCCCTAAAATGATATGGCTCTTTATACGAGATGCGGCCGTAATCTCAGTAGGTGCTGCCATGCTGCGTATAGAGGCTTTTGCGGAGCCTTGCGTGGCGGTAACCAATGTCATATGCGGGGTGCTGAAAGGCGGCGGGGATACCAGATGGCCTTTCTATATTTCCATAATAGGTATGTGGATAGTGCGTCTTTCCATGGCAGTGGCGGCCATAAAGATTTTTGGGGCAGGTCTGGAGGGCATATGGGTACCTATGGCTATAGACTGGGCTGTCCGCATGATTATATGTATTTACAGGTATAAAGGCGGCAAGTGGATGGATACATGGGACAACATAAAAGAGACTGATAATTGTGAGATGGAGGAAGAAAAAAATGTATGACCTTATAATAAAAAATGTGCGTATTATCGACGGAACAGGTGCACCCTGGTACAGAGGAAGCGTGGCAGTAAAAGATGGAAAAATTGCTGCTGTAGGATCTGCAGCAGGTTTCGGAGAAAGGGAGGAAGCATGTGCCGAAGTAATCGACGGACAGGATAAATACCTGAGCCCGGGGTTTATCGACATACACTGTCACAGTGATTCTGCGCTGCCTCTTTATCCTATGTCTGAAAGCAGGATTTTGCAGGGTGTAACCACGGAAATAGGCGGTGCATGCGGAATTTCTGTGGCCCCTGTGAGCGAGGAGCCTGAAAAGAAAAAGATGCTCAGAGACTATGTGAGGGACATGGATTTTAACTGGAACACCGTGGGCGAGTATCTTGATACCATAGAGAAAATGGGCATCAGCACCAATTTCGGAACGGCCGTGGGTCACGGAACTATAAGGCTTAAGGCCATGGGATTCGATGACAGGAAACCTACTGATGCCGAAATGGAGGACATGAAGAAATCACTGCGTCAGGCCATGGATGACGGCGCCTTCTGCTTTTCCAGCGGGCTGATTTATCCGCCGGGATGCTACGCAGATGCAGAGGAACTGACAGAGCTATGTAAAGAGCTGGTGCCTTATGGAGCATACTATGAGACTCATATGAGAAACGAAGGGGAGGGGGTAGTCGAAGCCGTTAAGGAAGCCATCACCGTTGCCGAGGGTGCAGGAGTACCTCTTCAGATTTCTCATCACAAGGTGATCAGAAAGAGCGTATGGCAGGTTCACTCCCGTACCACCATTGCCCTCATCGACCAGGCGAGACGGCGCGGTCTGGATGTCAAGGCAGACCAGTATCCTTATACGGCATCTGCCACGACTATGGACAGCAATCTGCCTAACTGGGCATACGAAGGCGGCGTGGAAAAAATGCTGGAGCGCCTTAAGAATCCGGAGCTGCGGGCCCGGATAAAAGAGGAAGTGAATGCTTCACATATAGGGAGATGGGGAGATATATACGTTGCATATGTGGCAACGGAAAAAAATCAGTGGGCTGCCGGCAAGTCCCTTGAAGAAGTCGGGAAGATTCGCGGGGTTGATCCTGCCGATGCATGCTTTGATTTGCTCATCGAGGAAAACAACAGGGTAGGCGAGGTAAACTTCGGAATGTGTGAGGATGATATAGAGTATATTATGAAACAGCCTTACATGATGATAATTTCCGACGGAGAAGCCGCATCCCTTGAACATTCGGGGCAGCCCCACCCTAGGTGGTACGGAACCTTTCCGAGGGTTATAGCCAAATATGCAAGAGAAAGGAAACTCCTTTCTCTGGAAACGGCCGTTTTTAAAATGACAGGTCTGCCTGCCTCCCGTGCGGGACTCCAGAACAGGGGTCTGATTCGCCAGGGAATGTGCGCTGATTTAGTATTGTTTGATTTTGATACAATAAATGACACCCCGTCCTACGATAAGCCTAAACAGGCATGCGAAGGAATTTTAAGAGTGTATGTAAACGGAGTACTGACTGCCGAAAACGGCAGACACACCGGAGCACGTGCAGGCAAGGTACTCAGAAGAGGAGAGAATTGTTAAAATGAGCAGAAAGACAGAAATCATAGAAGAAATTAAAAAAATCGAAAGTGAAAATCAGGGAAGAGGCGGTATATACTATTATAACCTGGTTACAGGCGAAACCTGGGGCTATAGGGAAAAAGAACCTTATCTTGCAGCCAGCATTGTCAAGCTGCCGCTTATGGCAGCCATTCTGCTGATGAAAAAGCAGGGGCTTACCAGCTTCAGAGATGAAATTACCGTTAAGAAAAGCCAGATAATTCCCGGATGCGGCGTTGTACAATTCATGACGGGAGAGCCGACCCTTGACGTAGAAACTCTTTCCAAATTCATGATAACCATCAGTGACAGCTGTGCCACAAATGTCCTTTTCCGTCACTACGGAGCAGAGCTTATCCACGAAAAATTCCTGGAGCTTGGTCTTATAGGTACTCAGTTCAACAGAGAATACTGGGATGCAGAAAAGGAAGAACGAGGCATCAACAACTACTTCGTGCCTGAGGAAATAGGGATTCTGCTGAAAAAGATGTATGACAGAACTCTCATTGACAAGGAATCATCAGAGTGGCTTGAATACATACTGCGTGAGCAGCAGATAAACCACAAGATGGGCGGATTCCTGCCTATGGGCTTTCCTATGGCCCACAAGACCGGTGATGAGGAGGACAAAGCCCACGATGTGGGAATAGTGTTTGCCGAGCAGCCTTTCATCGTCTGCTACGCATACATAGGAGACAACATGCAGGTGTATGAAGATTTCATACGCAGAACTACCAGAAAGCTGGCAGAAGATACCGGCAGCATTGAAAAAGTAATGGCTGCCTTATAACAGAAAGCATGAAAATGCCCCGATTTCCCCTTGAAATTCGGGGCATAATATCTTATAATAGATAAAATAACTCAGTTAAAATAATTTCACATAATACTATAAAATAAGGAGAGAAAAATGGCATTTTATTTCGCAGAACCATCAAGAACATTTAATGAATACCTGCTTGTACCGGGATTTTCCAGCAAGGAATGCCGTGTTGAACAGGTTTCCCTCAAAACCCCTATTACAAAATTCAAGAAGGGCGAAGAACCCGCAATTACTATGAATATTCCATTGGTTTCCGCTGTTATGCAGGCCGTTTCCGACGACAAAATGGCTGTAGCACTTGCAAAGGAAGGTGGAATTTCTTTTATATTCGGCTCCCAGACCATCGAGAATCAGGTGGCAATGGTAAAGAGAGTAAAGGCCTACAAGGCAGGCTTTGTAGTGAGCGATTCAAACTTAAGACCTGACCAGACTCTGGCAGATGTAATCGAACTTAAGGCTCGTAAAGGACATGGAACCATTGCAATCACTGAGGACGGAACTGCAGCAGGCAAAATCGTAGGTATTGTGACAAGCCGTGACTATCGTATCAGCAGAATGGATCCGTCTACTCCTATCCGCGAGTTTATGACACCTTTCGATAAGCTCATTTACGGCAAGGCAGGTATCACCTTAAGTGAAGCAAACGACATTCTGTGGAATAACAAGCTTAACGCTCTTCCTATTATAGATGAAAACCAGAGACTTACTCACTTCGTCTTCAGAAAGGACTACGACACACATAAGTCAAATCCTAACGAGATTCTGGACGAGCATAAGAGATATATTGTAGGCGCCGGTGTTAATACCCGTGACTACATGGAAAGAATTCCGGCACTTGTTGAAGCAGGCGTTGACGTTCTCTGCATCGACAGCTCCGAGGGCTACAGCGAATGGCAGAGCGACACTATCGCATGGGTTCGTGAAAAGTACGGCGACACTGTAAAGATCGGTGCAGGCAACGTAGTTGACGGAGAAGGCTTCAGATTCCTGGCTGATGCAGGCGCAGACTTTGTTAAAATCGGTATCGGCGGAGGTTCCATCTGTATCACCCGTGAGCAGAAGGGTATCGGCCGCGGACAGGCTACAGCTGTAATTGAAGTTGCAGCTGAGCGTGATAAATATTTCGAAGAGACAGGCATTTATGTTCCTATCTGCTCCGACGGCGGTATCGTTTACGACCACCACATGACTCTGGCTCTGGCTATGGGCGCAGACTTCATCATGCTGGGCAGATATTTTGCTCGTTTCGACGAGTCCCCTACAAACAAGCTGAACATCAACGGCAGCTATGTTAAAGAGTACTGGGGTGAAGGCTCCAACCGTGCCAGAAACTGGCAGCGCTATGACCTGGGCGGCGACCCTCGCATGAAGTTCGAGGAAGGCGTTGACTCCTACGTTCCGTACGCAGGTTCTCTTCACGACAACGTAAACCTGAGCTTGACCAAGGTTAAATCCACCATGTGCAACTGCGGAGCTCTTTCCATCAAAGAGCTTCAGCAGAAAGCCAAGCTGACACTTGTATCAGCAACTTCAATTGTAGAGGGCGGTGCACACGACGTAATCCTCAAAGACACATCAAACAATGTGATCAAGTAGGATAAATTAAAAAAATGTTTATACAGGCGCCCGCGGGAATCTGCGGGTGCTTAGTGATTTTTGACTAGAGGTGACTGGCTATGAGAGAAAATATTCTTATACTGGATTTCGGCGGCCAGTACAATCAGCTGATTGCCCGCCGTGTCCGCGAATGCAATGTGTACTGCGAGGTGCATCCTTACACATTGCCAATAGACGATATAAAGAAAATGGATCCGTCCGGCATAATTTTTACCGGCGGCCCTAACAGCGTGTACGGTGATGATTCGCCCCAGGCTGACCCGGAGATTTTTAAGATGGGAATTCCTGTGCTGGGTATCTGCTACGGTGCGCAGCTTCTGGCCCACCAGCTGGGAGGAAAGGTTGCGACTGCCCCTGTAAGTGAATATGGCAGAACCGATGTGACCATTGACGGCAGAGACTGTGTGCTGGCAGGTGTAGGTCTGGGCGGTGAGGATGAGACCGGTTCCAAGACCCCGGGAAATTCCGTATTCTGGATGAGCCATACCGACTATATTGCGGAGGCACCTGAAGGGTTTAAGGTTACCGCCCATACTCCTGTGTGCCCTGTAGCGGCTATGGAAAACCCTGAGTCAGGCTTTTATGCGGTACAGTTCCATCCGGAGGTAATGCACTCCGTAGAGGGCTTTAAGGTGCTTAAGAACTTCGTTCTCGGCATCTGCGGCTGCAAAGGCGACTGGAAGATGGACGATTTCGTGGCGAGGACCATTAAGAATATCAGAGCTAAGGTTGGCGACGGCAAGGTGCTTTGTGCACTGTCAGGCGGAGTTGATTCCTCTGTAGCTGCAGTCCTGATGTCAAAGGCTGTAGGCAAGCAGCTCACCTGCGTATTTGTAGACCACGGCCTGCTCCGTAAAGACGAGGGAGACCAGGTCGAAGCTATATTCGGACCTGAAGGGCCATATGATCTGAACTTTGTCCGTGTAAATGCTCAGGAAAGGTTCTACAAAAAGCTGGCAGGCGTTACCGAGCCTGAAGCTAAGCGCAAAATCATCGGCGAGGAGTTCATCCGCGTCTTCGAGGAGGAGGCAAAAAAAATCGGTGCTGTTGATTTCCTGGTGCAGGGAACCATCTATCCTGATGTAATCGAATCAGGCCTTGGCAAATCGGCCGTAATCAAGTCCCACCACAATGTGGGCGGACTGCCTGACTATGTGGACTTTAAGGAAATTATCGAGCCTCTGAGAATGCTCTTTAAGGACGAGGTGCGCAGTGCGGGGCTTGAGCTTGGACTGCCGGAATATCTGGTATACCGCCAGCCGTTCCCGGGACCGGGACTGGGCGTGCGCATCGTAGGCGAGGTTACCGCAGAAAAGGTTAAAATTGTTCAGGATGCCGATGCTATTTACCGTGAGGAAATTGCCGCTGCCATGGAAGAGGGACTCATTCCTAAGTACGGTCAGCCGGGCACTCTGGGACAATATTTTGCGGCACTTACCAACATGCGCTCTGTAGGCGTTATGGGCGACTTCAGGACTTATGATTATGCTGTAGCCCTGAGAGCCGTCACCACAAGCGACTTTATGACTGCAGAGGCAGCACACCTGCCTTGGGAAGTAATAGACAAGGTGACAACCCGCGTCGTCAATGAGGTGGAGCATGTGAATCGCGTGTTCTACGACTGCACGGGCAAGCCGCCGGCAACGATAGAGATTGAATAGTGGATAAACCTAGGAACTCTTGAAATTTCAAGGGAGTAAGCACTTTTTTTACAATTTACAGATGTTCCGTATGGCAGGCAATCACAGAAGGTTACCCGCCATTACTGTATATTGAAAACATAGATCATAAGTGAATTTTGTCTGCAAAATGTTATTGTAAAAAATGTGGTTTTGCAGTAGAATTAAATTGAAAGTTTGTATGCATTTTGCATAAAACAGATGCTGGATTAAGAGTAGTTTATTGGACAGTATATAAGGAGGCGATGAAATGAGGACTATCGAAACTGTCGTTCAGAGATTAGGATATCATAACTCAAAAAAATTATTCTATTTATCTGATATTGATAAGTGTACTGATTTGTCATGGCACGATAGAAGAGTTTTGCACGAATTAGCCCCGTATGCTGCTTATATTGTAGATGGTAGTGTACTTACAGTATTTTTTGATGATTTAAATAACAGGGAGGACGTAGAACTCCATGGGAAAATATGGAATGCGCAGATACCGGTTGTAATTTCCGATGAAGGTAACTATATTAAAATTTATAATGGAAAAAGTATGGGCTTGAGTGTTGATAAAAAAATCAAACTGAGAGATATTGTTTCATACGACTTGAACCAATGTGACGAGAAAAACGCGTTTTCGTATTGGAATGTGACCAATAGTTTGTCATTAGAACTTTACGAAAAAAGTTTGGGGAAAAAGAATTTAAATGATTTTTTGATTGATAATCTTAGATACATTACCAAAAGGTTGAAGGATGAATATAAAATTTCCTTCGCAAATAAGTTGATGTTAAGGGTGCTGTTTATCCGCTATTTGATTGATCGTGGTGTTAGTATCGGATGTATGGGACTTGACGATAATGTCAAAAAGTCGCAGGAAACATTTCTAAACATTATTCAAAACAAACATGACTTTTTGGAATTAATCAAATATTTGAAAGAGAGATTTAATGGCAATTTGTTTGAAATGGATGAGCAAGAGGAAAGGTGCGAAATAACAGAAGAGGCTCTTTCTATGCTACATAATTTTTTGACTGCTAAGGAAGAGATGAAAACGGGGCAATTGTGTCTATTCCCTTTTTATGATTTTAATATCATTCCAATTGAATTAATAAGTAATATCTATGAAATATTACTAGGCAAAGAAAAGCAGGATAAAGATAAGGCGTTTTATACGCCGGAATATTTGGTGGATTATATCGTCAATCGAACAGTTGGAAAGTATCTTGCTAATGAGAATGAGTGTAAGGTATTAGATCCTTCTTGTGGGTCAGGCATTTTTTTAGTTAAATCGCTTCAAAAGATACTGGAGTGCAATGCTGATTCGAATGGTTTTTTACAAGATAAAGATAGAATTAATGCGTTGGTTAAAGAAAATATATACGGGATAGATTATAATGAGGAAGCTGTGGATGTTACAATTTTCTCGATTTATGTTACGCTTTTTGACTATCAGGATCCCAAAAGTTTAGAACAGTTTAGATTGCCTTTGCTAAAAAATAAAAACATTATTTTTGGTGATTTTTTTGATGAAGAGAAAATGAAGCCAATTGAAAAAGAGGACTTTAGCTTTATTTTAGGCAACCCACCATGGGGGAGCGTAAAACAGCAGAATTATAAGAAGTACTGTGCAAATAGAAAGGTTGTTGCACAGAATGGAGAAATTTGCGTTGCGTTTTTATTAAAGGTTCAGGAAATTGGAAATGCGGATACAGAATGTAGCTTAGTAATTCCGTCAAAATTACTGTATAAGGGGAAGAGTCCTTCAGTAGCATTAAGAAAAAGCTTATTAGCTAATACACAACTGGAACAAGTATTAGAAATATCAGCTGTAAGGAAGCAGATTTTTAAAGGTGCAATAGCTCCAGCGGCAGTGCTTTCTTTTTTGTGTAAAAGGAGTTCTGTAGAACATAAGGTGGAGTATATAAGCTTGAAGCCCAATAAATATCTGAAGCTTTTTGGAATGCTTATGATTGAACCAGATGATATCAAGTATGTGAATCAACGATTATTATTAGAAAATGATGATTTATGGAAAATACTTGTTTATGGTGGGTATTGGGATTTTGAATTACTCAACAATATGCGTGAAAATTTTAGTACTATAAAACAAATTGCGGCAGAGCATAATTTGATAATGAGAAAGGGGCTACAAGAAAATGATGGAGATAGGAAGGATTCTTCGCATCTGGTAGGTAAAAGAATTTTGGATTCTGAAGAAGCATTAGAACACTTCTGCTTAAATGAAAGTGCATGTACGATTTTTCATAAAGATAAAATACATCGTCCTAGGAATCCGGAGATATATAAGGCACCATATGTTCTTTTTAAAAAGGGATTAGATTGTGCAGATTATTCTATAAGGGCTGTATATTCGGAAGAAGATTTTCTTTATAGAGAAACAATAAATTGTATAAAGGGTTCTGAAAAAGATAAGAAGATTTTACTAAACTTATGCGGATTACTTAACTCATCATTATTTTCATATTTTAATTTAATGCTTGGGTCTTCAGCAGGAATAGAAAGAGAGCAGATTTTTTTAGAAGAATTGGGTGATTATCCATATGTGTATCTGTCTCTTATACACATCTGACGCTGCCGACGATATGCAGTGTGT
>CALZOZ010000011.1 GCA_945828095.1 uncultured Clostridia bacterium | reverse complement strand
AAAAGCTTTGCAACTATTATTTTGCCAACATCCGCCCATAAACTGTTATCAAGCAGGTTAAAAAATGCTATCTAGCTGCCCATATATACAAAAAAACTGCAGCCCATCGGCAGCTTAACTACCAATACGACTGCAGTCCGTTTTTTCTGCAATAAAAATATTCTTCTGCGTTTCTCCGACGCATAGAACCTGTTTTCATCTGTGCATGTCTCCTGACTCAGCTCTCATCACCTTGCTCGCCTTCCCGCGCCTTCATAGCCCCACATTCTTCCGCAACATCGCATTGCATCCGTAAGACATCTGCGCAGTGGCATTCCAAGCAAAGCTCCTTCATTACAGTGGCGGGACCGTGCCGGATTTTCACCTGCTTCCATCTTAGCTCCGAAACCGCCCGGTGGCGTATTTCGAAGAACACAGAATCTTCTATATAATTCACCTCTTTACTATACCACTGTAAAGGGGTTTTGACAACCCCTATTTTACAGTTTCACTTTCTTCACGCCGCTGTATGCTCCATATACCTTCACTCCGTTTACTGTCTTATAGGCACGAACCCTCACATAGTAGGTTTTGCCTTTAGAAAGTCCCGTAACCTTCTTGGAGACAGTGCTTCTGCCTGATACCGTAGCCTTCTTTACATTCTTAGTAAATCCGGAGTTGGTCGCCAGAACCACCTGATAGCCGGAACATGCCGACGATGAAGGGGCTTTTTTCCATGTAACCTTGACAGAAGTACTGCCGGACTTTGCAGCCTTACTTATTGTCATCTTGTCAGGCACTGTATTCTTGTATGCTGCCAGAGCATAATATGCCTGCTCTGTGGCCATCTGGTTTACCACAGGCTCATAACCGCCTGAAGCTGTGTTTACATGTCTGAATCCGCCGGTTTTTTCATCGTAAAAACTGAGAAGGGCGTCAATCAGTGACTTGCCGTTTTTCTTGAAGCGGCTGTCTGTGTTAGGGTTAATGCCCACCGATGTCAGGCCGCAGATTGCCTGAGAGATGCTCTCGGAACTGGAAGCACCCCATGCGGTATAACCTCCTTCATCGTTCTGCATGGCAGAAAGGCACGCTGCCGCCTTGTCTAAAGCTGCTTTTACCTTCGTCTGTGACCTATAAGGAGCAAGGGATGTCATGGCCATACCCGTAAGATCAGGGTCTCCCTTAAGCTGCGCCTTCTGTTTAGCATTTTCTGCTTTGTCATCGCTTTGCGAGTAATAAAGATTCCAGCCGCCGTCATCAAGCTGATAGCTAAGGATATAATTTACCAGCTTCTGGCGTGTGGTCACATTTTCAATGCCCGACACCTTAGGAATTTGGTAATTTCCTGCATCAAGGGCTCTGAGCGCCCATATAGGACCGTTGATTCCCTGCCATGCCACCTGGTCAAAGTCCGCAAGTTTTTCCACCATATTGTATCCAGCAATATTCGTCGGGTCCAGTCCCAAGGCCGCATAGGCCACTATTACTCTGGAATATTCGGTGTACTTGCGGTCATGAAGCTGTCCGGGAACACCGCGGTAGCCCTTCCTGACTGCCTTCTCTACATTTGCCTGATATTTTGCAATGTATTCATCGGACATAGGGTAGTCCGCCTGTGCAAGGCCGTACATCACCCATTCTCCGCCGGTGCTGCCGTATATTGGTTCGGTCACTGTCTCATAGATGTAGTTGCCGCAATTTTCAAAAGCTTTTGTTATATCACTCTGTGAAGCTGCCGCCGCAAATGCTGCCCCGCCGCCAAAGGTCATGGTCAGGGCCAGTGTCATAATCAGAAGCAGTGATACTATTCTCTTTTTCATACTTTAATTTGTCTCCTCTCTCCTTAAAATATTTCTTTAGGCCATGGAATTGTCTCCTACATCCTTTCCTAAATCGCAAGTATATACCCACTCGATGACATCGCCGTCGCTAAGGTAGTAGGATGAGCATCCATAGTTAGGGAACCAGCCATTGACCTTGTACATCCAGCCCGACAGGTTGCCGCCGTCGAACTCGTAAAGGAAATTGATTCCCTCTATGTAATATGACTCGTATATAGGCGTATAGCTGAATTCCAGCTGTATGTCGTTGTTTCTGCAAAGAGTGTTCAGTACATCGAAAACCGTGTTGTCTGTGGTGCCCTTGTAGGTGGTCTTCGCCAGAATGGTTCCGTCCGTCGGTATGTAGTCCTTTATAGCCGGGTTTTCCAGCTTGCTCATGTCCGAGGAAAGGGTGTCGCAGCGGATTTCCAGAGTGACGGTTACAGGCTTCGGCTCCTTTGGCCTGAGAGCTGCGTTGCCGCCGTTGGATGCGGTAAAGTCTTCGCTGTTATCAACCTTTACGTCGGAAGGGTCGATTTTTTCCTTCTCTTCGTCAGTCAGCTGAGAAAGCTTTTGGGCTTGTTTCTCTGCTGCCTTTTTCGCTTCACTTCCATCCTTACTTCCATCTTTACTTCCGTTTGTACTCTCATCTTTTCCTGCGTCTGAATCCGAGTCTGAATCTGCGTCTGAATGCAAATCTTCCTGCTGACCTGTTACAATGTTTCCCTGTCCGTCAGGCAGCTTGGCATCTTTTCCTTCTATGGAAAGGCCAACTACCGCAGATACGCAGATAAAGACTGCAAGTGCTGCTAAAATGTATTTTCTGCGTCGCTTATTTTTTAGACCTGCCGCAAGCTCTTTCTTTTCCTTTTCCTCCATATTTTCTCTGTGCCCTTTCGTAATAACATGTCTTGATGCAAACAAAAAACCGCAGCCCGCTGGCTTAATGCCCCGGCTGCAGCCCGATTTCGCTGTCCTTATTGCATACTCTCATCCCGTGCTCTCCTCCGTCGCACAGAACCTTTGCCGATTTATGCATGTCTCCTGACTCAGATATCAATGCTTTGCTCACCTTCCCGCTGTGTCTTAGTTTTCACCTAACACCTCGCAGTGGCATATCCCGAGCAAAACTCCTTCATTACAGTGGCGGGACCGTGCAGGATTTTCACCTGCTTCCATCTTAGCTCCGTCCCGGCATCAGCAAACTCATTCGCTGCCGTACGGAGAACATAAACCTCTTTTTCACTTTACGCCTTGATTATATCATTTCGCTCTGCGGCTTTCAAGGGGTTTTATATTAGTTCTTTATCCAGAAGAAAATCTATAATGTTAATATTCAATATCCCTTTTTCGTCATACCAACGCTTGCCTATATCTTTCCTTACCACTATCTTCGGGAAAGAGTCACCGGTAAGTGCAAATGGGCGAAGTTCTGTCTCCCGCTTTTCCTCGGTAGACATGGAGTAAGCTGATTGGATGTAAGTCTTTTTGTTTCCGGAGGTAACGATAAAATCTATCTCTCTCGGAGTGCGCACAGAGTTTCCATTCCGATTGATGGTTCTTGCATAGACTACACCTACATCGACAGAAAACTGACGGATTACAAGCTCATTATAAACAATATTCTCCATTATGTGGGTCATTTCCTGTTGTCTGAATCCGATACGAGCATTTCTAAGGCCTAAGTCCTCACTGTAATACTTGTTAGGTGAGTCAAAGTAGGACTTGCCCTTTACATCGTACCGTTTGCTTTCCGAGAACAAAAAAGCATCCTCCAGATGGCCAATATAGGCACGAACGGTGTTTGATGAAACCCCTGCAGTCTGCTTGGATCTTAAAGTGTCTGCTATCTTGGTGGGATTAGTCAGCGAACCTATGGATGAGCAAAGCAGATCTATCAGTTGTTCTAAAACATCCTGACGCTCTATATTTTTACGCTCCACGATGTCCTTGATATATACCTCCGAGAAAAGAGATTTCAGATAGTTCATTTTGGCCCCATCGTCAGGTCTTGATAAAATCAAAGGCATACCGCCATAAAAGGCATAATCATCAAAGGCCTCATTTTTATCACCTCCCACAGCAGAATAATACTCTGCAAAGCTCAAAGGGTGCACATGTATTTCATCGCTTCTTCCCCTGAACTCAGTCAGAATATCGCTTGAGAGCATTTTTGAATTACTGCCGGTAACATAAACATCTAAATTTGTCAGGCTCCTCAGATCATTAAGCGCATCATAAAATGTAATTTTCTTTCCTGCAGCATTATAAGGATTAGTAACTTCATCAGACATCTGAATCTCATCAATGAAGAGATAATATTCCTCTCCCTTGCCTTCTACCTTTTCCCGCACGAAAGAAGACAGCACCAATGGATTGCGAAACTTTATATCTTTGGCGAGGTCAAGTTCTATTATAATAATCTGTTCTTCCCTTACACCGTTTTTAATCAGATAATCTCTGTATATTTTCTTTAGCAAATAAGATTTGCCACAGCGACGAATCCCTGTTATTACCTTCACCAAACCATCAAAACGATATGAAATCAGTTGCTGCAGGTAACTGTCCCTCTTGATTTCCATAACCGGCACCTCCAATTATCAGACTATCTTGTTGAAAATTTTAGCCCATAAAGGCCTTCTTTTTCATTTATTATACATTGTTTTTTATACTTTCGCAAGGTCCTATTGAATATTATAGCCTATAAAGACTAAAAAATTCAAATTGATTGTTAAAGCTTTCAAGGGGTTTTATTTTTTCATTTCATATGGTAGAATTAACACATTATGAAAGATATGAGAGAAAGACTGTTTATCGCCACCTTTTCGGCCGGCGCACTTGAAAACATCAGAGAAAACAAACTCAACATAGAAATCAACCACACCTGCATTTCCGAGGATTTGGACGAGGAAAACCGCAGCAGACTTCTTGCTGACATCCGTCGGGACATGACTGAATGCGGAGCTTGCCGTACTATACTTCACGGCCCTTTTACTGAAATAATCCCCGCCGCCATCGATCATAAGGCTAGGGAGTTTGCTTTGGAAAGGCTGGAGCAAAGCTATCAGGTGTCATCTGCTATAGGTGCCGAAGCCATGGTTGTTCACTCCGGATACATCCCTTTTATGTATTTCAAGGAGTGGCAGGCAGAGAAATCGGCAATCTTCTGGCAGAAATTTATTGCGGACAAATCTCCTGATTTTCGTCTATATGTGGAAAACGTTTTGGAGGACGAGCCTTACATGCTTGCTGACATGATGCAGCAGATTGAAGACCCACGCATAGGAATATGCCTCGATGTGGGCCATGCTCTGGCTGCCGGACACAGTACCGTCCCTATAGAGACATGGATTGAAGTGCTTGGTCAGTACATTGGTCATTTCCACATACATAACAACTGTGGGGACAGCGACAGCCACAGTCCGCTCGGCCAAGGATTTCTCGATTTTCACAGCATCTTCGCCGCCGCTGATGCACATTGCCGCCCTGATGTTACCTTCACTATTGAATCTAGGGAATGCGCTCCTTCTGTGAAGTGGCTTATTGACGAAGGATATCTCGCCGCAAAATAAAGTGAAATAATATTGACCTCCTCAGAAAATAATAAATGCAGGAGGTGATATAGGATGCAAAATAATTTTGCCAAGCTTAGCCCGGAAGATTTAAAAATTATCTCAGAGGCTCAGGAAAAGCTCAATCAATCCTCGGGCAAAGCGGTCGCTCTCGTGGCCTACGAGGTTTAGGTTCAATTCATAACTGTAACGCATAAAAATACCCTCCTTACTGGTTTGTCCAGTAAAGAGGGTACATATCCAAATTACAGTTTTTTGTTTTTCTCTTACTACATCGCTTTACTCTTGATTTCTTCAAGAAGCTTAGCTGTGAAGTCTTCAACTGACATTTCGCCAAGTTCTCCAGCCTTGCTTGAACGAACGGTGAGTGTTCCTGCTTCGGCTTCTCTTTCACCGATAACACCGATATAGCTTACTCTTTCGTTTCTTGCCTCTCTCAGCTTGTAGCCAATCTTTTCGTTTCTGATATCAAGCTCTACGCGAAGTCCTGCTTCCTCCAGCTTCTTAGCAACCTCTTCTGCATAAGGAGCAAACTTTTCTGTTACTGTGAGCAGCTTAACCTGTACAGGAGCCAGCCACAGAGGGAATTTACCTGCACAGTGCTCTGTCAGGATACCGATGAATCTTTCGATGGAACCGAAGATTACACGGTGAATCATGATAGGTCTGTGCTTTTCGTTGTCTGGTCCAACATAAGTAAGGTCGAATCTCTGAGGCATCTGCATGTCGAGCTGTATAGTTCCGCACTGCCATGTTCTGCCGATGGAGTCCTGAAGGTGGAAGTCCAGCTTAGGTCCATAGAAGGCACCGTCTCCTTCGTTAATTACGAAAGGCACTCCCATTTCCTCAATTGCGCTTCTGAGAGCGTTTTCTGCCATTTCCCATTCTTCGTCAGTTCCCATGGAGTCTTCCGGTCTTGTGGAAAGCTCTACATGGTATTCGAATCCGAACATCTTATATACATCATCGCAGAATTTTGCAACATTCTTGATTTCTTCGTTTACCTGTTCAGGCAGCATAAAGATATGAGCATCGTCCTGAGTGAAGGTTCTTACTCTCATAAGTCCGTGAAGCGCACCTGAAAGCTCGTGTCGGTGCACCTGTCCCAGTTCTCCGCAGCGGATAGGGAAGTCTCTGTAGGACCACATTTTACGCTTGTATGTGAGCATGGAACCCGGGCAGTTCATAGGCTTTACTGCGTAATCTTCATCGTCAATCTTGGTGAAGTACATGTTATCCTTGTAGTGATCCCAGTGACCTGAAGTTCTCCAAAGCTGCTCGTTTAAGATAAGCGGAGTCTTGATTTCCTCATAGCCTCTCTTTCTGTGCTCAGCTCTCCAGAAAGCTTCGAGTTCGTTTCTGATAATCATGCCCTTTGGAAGGAAGAACGGGAATCCCGGACCTTCATCTGTCAGCATGAATAAATCCATTTCCTTGCCTATTTTACGATGGTCACGCTTCTTTGCCTCTTCCATCTTTGCGATGTATTCGTCAAGCTGTTCCTGTGAAGGGAAAGCAGTTGCATAAATTCTCTGAAGCATCTGTCTGTCGGAGTCGCCTCTCCAGTATGCGCCTGCAACGCTCATAATCTTGAAGGCCTTGATCTGGCCTGTTGAAGCCATGTGAGGTCCTGCGCAGAGGTCTACGAAATCTCCCTGCTTGTAGAAGGAGATAACAGCGTCTTCAGGTAAGTCCTGAATGAGTTCAACCTTGTAAGGCTCGTTCTTTTCTTCCATAAATTTAATTGCCTCTTCACGAGGAAGCTCAAATCTTTCCAGTGGATAATTTGCCTGAACAATCTTTTTCATTTCCTTCTGAATCTTGAGGAAATCCTCTTCTGAGAACTTGTGCTCGGTATCGAAGTCATAGTAGAAACCGTTGTCGATAGCCGGTCCGATTGCCAGCTTGGTATCAGGCCATAAGCGCTTTACAGCCTGTGCCATAATATGTGATGCAGTATGTCTGTAGTCATGTCTTACCTGCTCGTCTTCCCAGTTTAATTTTTCTTTAGCCATTTTAAATCACCTTTTCCTTCAATATTTTCAAATTTTTCTTTACAATGTGTATATTTTATTTGGTTTCTTAGCCCTGAAAATCGGGGTCCCTGCAGAACAATAATTCCGCAAAGCAAGAAGCTGCACACAAAATAGTGCAAATGCGCAGGCTTCTACGCCGCTTCTTCCCCGCTGCGGGTGCCTTGTGAACTGCCTCCTCCGCTTGAGGCTGCATCCGCAGCCGGGGGATTATCTGTTCCCGTGTCCACACTCCCTGCTCCCGGATCTACAGGCTCAGCTGGCTCATCTGTTCCCGGATTTGCAGGCTCAGTTGGTTCGGTCGGCTCGTTTGTTCCCGGGTCTGCAGGCTCAGTCGGCTCGGTTGGCTCAACTGTCCCCGAATCAGTATCGCCTGGTTTTTCAGGCACGTTTACATTGTCATCAGGCTTGCTTTCGCCCTCTTTTTCGTTTTTGATTTCATTTGCCTTTCTAGCCGCTCCTATTCTTGCCACAATTTCATTGCTGATAGTATTTACTGTTGCAGACGGCACATAATCAGTCTGACCGAAAACCTCCTGATGAAGCATTGTAGTATTTACTGCAAGCCCTGCAGGGAATACATATGAAACCTTATTTATCAATCCTGTAGTCCACTTATACGGCCAGCCGCTTCCTGTTGAAATATTATACTGAGGAAGCCTTACGCCTAAAGCCAGTATGTCATTCATTGTCAGGTTTGTCTTAACCTGAGGAACCATCATATCTATGATTTTCTTAAGGTCGCCGAAAGTCATAGTCTTGGCTTTTTCGAAAACCTTGGAGACTACAATTCTCATTCTCTCGGTTCTCTTGAAGTCATCGCCGACGCCCTTTCTGATTCTGCCATAGGATACAGCCTGCACCCCTTCAAGGGTCTGCACTCCCGGCTCCTTGACAAGATTATAGTTTTTGCGTCCTATATTTCTTGCGGTAGCTTTAGTGTACTTGTTAAGCTGATAGATTTCTCCCTGCTGCACATCCACCGTTATGCCGCCTATAGCATCTACCAGATCAGCAACAGCTTTAAAGTTTACTATTGCATAGTTGGTTATATTCAGGTCCATGGCCTGATTCAGAGACTTCATGGTCATCTCCGGTCCGCCGTATACGCAGGCGTGGGTAATCTTATCGTATGTGGATGTATCACCAAGCTTAAGGAAAGTATCACGATAAACAGATGTCAGTTTAACATCGTTTGTTTCCTTGTTTATGCTGGCGATCATTATCATATCGCTTCGCGTTCCCTTTATATTGCTCATATCACGGCTGTCCACACCCAGCAGAAGGATATTTATATAGCCGTCCACATCCACCAGTGAAAGGTCATAATCCTCCGGCGTAGGCTCATGCATTTCGTTAATAATGCCGTTGAAATATCCGTATACCACTATTCCCACGATTAAAATGGCCAGGATAACAATGGTAGCCGTAAGAATTGTAATCTTCTGCCATGTTTTTAATCCATTAACCCATTGCTTAAAGCTCTTCTTTTCCTTTTCTTTTCTCTCTGTTCTGCTCATTGCTCAAAAATCCCCTTGCCTTTCTTTTTCTTGCTCTCATCCTCTTCAAGTGTCTTTTGGTAAAAATCTATTGCTTCGTCAATACTGCTGTCAAAAAGAAGTTTTCCCTGCCTCATTACCATTCCCCGTTTGCAGAAGGACTTAGCTACTCCCGTGGAGTGAGTTACAAACAGGAACGTCACATCCTTTTCCCCTACTATCTGATTTATTTTTTCAAGGCACTTCTTTTTAAATTCACTGTCCCCAACAGAAAGTGCCTCGTCAACGATAAGTATTTCAGGTTTAATGCTTACATTAATTGCAAATCCCAGTCTTGCCTTCATACCGCTGGAATACGTTCTTACCGGCTGATCTATATAGTCATTGAGATCTGCAAAATCAACAATCTCAGGCTCAAGTTCCCTGATTTCATCGTTGCTCATTCCGAAAAGCTGCCCTCTGAAATATATGTTTTCACGGCCGGTAAATTCCGGGTCAAAGCCTGCAGTAAGCTCAAGCAATGCACTTACTCTGCCGTTTACTGTGATTTCCCCCGATGTAGGATATGCAACTCCGGTAATCATCTTTAAGATTGTTGATTTTCCGGCGCCGTTTTTTCCGAACAGCGCTACAGACTCTCCCTTTTCAATCTTAAATGACAGGTTGTTTACAGCCACTTTCTTCTTGTATGAAGCTTTTTTGCTGAATATAGACTTAAACCTTTGTCTATCGCTCTTAAAAAGCTTGTATGTTTTAGTCACATTTTTAAATTCAATTACTGTATTACTCATCTGGCCTCCCCTTTTCCTCTAGAGAATGTCCGGAATTTCCTTTTTAAGCCGTCTGTATGCCCACACAGACAGTATCACCATTATTACATATACGATGGCAAAGTTAACAAGCTGCTGCCATTCTTCCCAGAACCAGACATGCTTGATAAATACGTTTCTATAACCGTTGGCGATAATAGTCACCGGGTTAAACAGAAGAATGCCTCTTATTACCTCATTGTCGATAGTCGATGCATCATAGAGGATGCCTGACATCCAGAACAGTGCCTGTGTCAAGGATTTCACCAAATTGAGGAAGTCTTTGCTTATGGCCGAAAGAAGACCCGAAAACAATCCCCATGAGGTGAAGAACAGGAACATAATCAGCATATAAAGAGGAATCTGCAGAT
Organism: uncultured Clostridia bacterium; assembly: GCA_945828095.1. GTDB lineage: Bacteria > Bacillota > Clostridia > Peptostreptococcales > Anaerovoracaceae > SUG1106. The sequence continues at coordinate 28,874 of CALZOZ010000011.1, read as the reverse complement.
AATAAATCGTAGGCATATACCCGAATCCCATGTATATAAGTATCATTACTGCCACCAGACCTATATGGCTTACCATCAGAGCCATGCTGACAAAAGTCGGTATGGTCGATGTAGGAAACTTTATCTTTGTTACCAGATACTTATACTTTCTTATAGATCCTGCACCGCCTGTAATCATATCCCGCATATAAAACCATGGTATCATGCCTGCAATGAGCCACAGGAAGAAAGGATATCCGTCAACATCCCCGCCTTTTCTAAGTCCGAATGCGAATGCAAACCAGAAAACGAATATAAGAATAGACGGTCTGATAAGCGCCCAGCTCCAGCCTAGAACCGAACCGCTGTAGGTCTTCTTAAGGTCTGCCTTGGCTAACTTTACAAGCTGCGTTCTGTATTGAAAATGATCAGTAAGTATCTCTTTAAGTGTACTCAAAATTAACCTCTTTTCATCAGGTTCTGCCTATCTCTTAGGAAGGTGAACCAAAGTCTTGTTCGGTTTCTCATCATAGCCGAACATCATCTTCTTTCCTGCCAGCTTCATTAAAAGATATTCTCTGGTAGGTTTTGTGTATTTTTCAACTGCCGGGTAGTCAGGGAATCTGTTGATTTCCGGGAATTTGATTCCGTCGTTTGTTACCGCAAGGTCCACACCGAACCACTCCAGCTGTTTTATTGACTTTGTAACGGCGAGCACATCCTCCTTAACCTGATCCCAATGGGGCAGGTATCCTTCGATAGGAACTCCTGTATCAGGGTGAATCGGGCAGTCCTCAATTGAATTGCTCATTACAATCTTCGCATCGTGGAAACGTCCTGTTTCCACATCTATTGTAGCCGTCATTCCGCCTGCTCCCACATTGTCAACAGCGCCTGTCTTTTTAGAGCCGAAACGCACATATGCGTTGCCAACCTGAGGGTTCTTGCCGTCTTTCTTAAATACGATCATTCTCACCGTATTAACGGAGCCGTCATATACTCTCTTAAGCTCATCACACATGTTTATATATTCGGTAACCAGATACTGATTGTTGATATCCTCTAAAATGTCCAGGACCTCCTGCTTGGTGGCGTCCTTGTAGTTCAGCTGATACTTTCCGTCTTCGTAGGTGAACTTGTAGAAACCGTCACCGTGGGAACCTTCATCCGGCTTGAGAGCCAGCACTCCCTTTTCCTGAACCAGCTTAAAAATATCCTCAAACTCGTTGGTATAGCCCTCTGGCAGGTCCATCATTGAAATAACCTTGTTATTTCCGTTTTTACAGATAATGTGGTAGTAATATTCCGGGAAGAACTGATTGAACTCCGAGCAGATATACTTGACCGTAATCTTGTCCTCCATCCACTTTCTGTACTTAGGGTTTATGTGTCTGAGCCATTTATATTCAAAGTCGGATATATATTCTCCGTAGTTTTCCTCGGTTATGCCGTACTGCAGCAGTCTGTAGGAAAGGAAACCGTGTCTGTAGGCCCAGAGCTTCTGCTTAAGGGTTGTTTCCTTATTGGTTGTGAAGTCTTTCCACACGTCCTGTATCCATCTTATGGAAAGGTAAGGCACCAATCCTGCAGGATAGAATGTTCTTGCAAAGGCTGCTCTCACCTTGAGCTTTACCTTTTTAAATCCTCTGCTGATGCGTGTACCGCTCTTTGCAAAAGCTTCCTTTTTCTGCTCTACCTTTCTTGCCAGATATGCTGATGTTTCCTTGCTGAAAGGTTTGCAGGCCGGATATTCCGGATGATTTACCATTCTGGTGATAGAAAAGCCCTCAGGGCTGATAACGATTTCTGCGCCGAAGAACTCAAGCTGCGGCACGAATCTGCAAAGGCTGTCAATTACCTCTGTTATTTCATCCCAGTGAGGAACCTTCTTATCTCTCCACATACCGGAAGCGGCATCTACCACTTCGGCCTTTATTTCTTTGAATTTATCATCCAGCACATCCTCTTCCTCAAGGCTGTCTGCCTTTCTCTGAGCATAGGTACGAAGAGGCTTGGTTTCATACTCGTCAAACACGAAAAAAGCATCTCCGATTACCGGATTGTCACCGAATTCATTGAATACTATCAGATTCAGAACTCCATTGTCCACAATCTCAGAAGTTACCACTTTTTCCTTGATTACGATGGTAGCCCTGTAACCTTCAAGCTTGGTCTTCAATCCGCTTTCGCTGAGCTTTTCCCCGTCAAAGAAAAAGCTTCCCTCTCTGTATTCGATTGTGCTGGCAGAAACTCCGTTTGCAGGTGCTGCAGTGACAGCTTGTTTTTCCTTGATTAGTTCCAGCACATCTTCAAAAGTATCTCCGGCTTCATCATTATATAAAGGGATGATCTGTGTTTCGTCATAGCGTTTGCTCAGCTGATAGTACAGCGTCGGCATGTACTGACGGAAAGGCTTGAAGATTGTATGGATGGTCACCTTATCCGTAATCCACTTGCTGTAGGTTCCGTTAAGCGGTCTTAAGAAGGCGTAATCCTTCGCTGAAATATAGTCGCGGTAGTTTTCCTCAGTAAGTCCCATTCTGGCAACCTGCTCAGGCATAAAGCCTCTTTTTATGGCCCAATTTGTTTCCTTACGTGAAAACCCGTAGTCTCTGGTTTTATGTCTGTAAACCTCTCTTACCCAGCGCCTTGCTTCTCCGCCGGTAAATCCCTTTGAAGTTGGACCCAGTGCAAGGGCGTTTACAACTAATTTTTTTAATCCCATTACTTTCCTGTCCTCCTGTTAAAGTCTTCTGGGGAATTGAAATCCTCGGTTCCGTCCTTAAGCAGAACGTACTTTGACTCTATCTTTTTTTCACCGAAAGGCAGTCCCATGAAAGACTGGTAAACCTGCCATCCGATGCATTTTTCTATTTTACCCTCGATAAACAGCTGTCTGACTCTGTCAACATGACTCCTGAAAAGCTCTCCGTCAGCAACCTTCACAGCTACGATGGAACGCTGATTCCCGAAGAAAAGAATATCCTCAGCTGCAGTATCTATTATTGCCGCTGCAGCATCCTCGGAATAATATGTGTCCCCATAAAGGAAGCAAACGTTATCCTCGATGAGTTCCTCGGTAAAGCGGTCGATTTCCAGGTGGTTGTTCTTCGGCTCGTAACGCCTTGCTCCTTCCACCTCGTAGCGCGGGTCGTGGGATGTGATTATAACCTCGCATCCCGGGTCACCTTGCCGAAGAAGTCTAACAGTTCTCTCAAGCAGTGTCTCACCGTTTATCTCGATGAAATGCTTGGGTATATCATTATAATTCTGCCAGCGGGTTCCTTTGCCGTCGGCCATAATAATATATTTCATAATTTTTCCTCTGTAAATATGAATGCCTACTTGATAACCTTATGGTATCTGTAGAAGTCTCCCAGTTCCTTGTTTCGCTGTCCGCCCCAAAGCTGGATGATGTTCACTCCCGAGGATGTGTTGGCCTCAATGATGCAGTGTCCTTCCTCGGTTATGAGAATATCCCATGCGATGAAATGCATATAAGGCAGCTTGTTAGCCAAGTCTATCATGTCTTTTTTAAGCTGCTGCCAGCCCGGGATCTGTACTCCTTCAATAGGTGCCCCCGAATCAGGGTGAACCTTGTATACATTACGGTTGTGGAGGCATCTTGCCTCGCTGAGCACACCTGTCTCTAAATCTATGTTTGCCACCAGACCTCCACGGCTTCCGTTGTCTACCGGAATTGTTTCCTTGGTGCCGATTCTCTGAACCGCAAAGAAGACTTTAAACTGATGAGTTTCCGGGTCCTTCAGAGTTATAAATCTGATGGTGTTTACCGTCTTATCGTAAATATTGTTAAGGTAGCTGTGCTGCTCCATGGCTTCGCTCAGGAACCAGTCATCGTGCTTCTTTAGGTAGCCGAGAAAATCCTCTGCACTCATAGGCTTAAGGTCGATGCAAGGCATGTCCTTTTCGTAATCGTAGGTCATGATTACTACTCCGGTACCCTTGCCCTTGCCGTATGGCTTAAAGAACATCTTTCCCTTTTCCTTAAGCAGTGTCAGCGCATCCTCATATTCCATGGCTACGCTCTGGAAACTGCTGAGAAAGCCTTTATTCTTTATCATATAGCTCTCAGGAACTCTAACATACTGTTTGAGAATTTCCGCAGAAGCTATCTTGTTATTGCATACGAAATCAAAAGGTTCGTTGATGTATCTTGAACGATACCAGTCGAATTCGGAAAGGTACTCGCTTTTGTCGTTGTGGTCGAAGTCGTAAAGCATCCACTGGTCGGCTAAAAAGCCTCCGCAGATGTTTGCCCTTATTTTTTTGTACCATGGGCATTTAAAGTGATTTTTTGCGAAAACAATCCTTCTCCAGTAAAGGAGGAACAGCTTCATTTTTTTAATTGCCCATCTTGATATCTCAAAAAAGTCCATCTTTTTCCTTTTTCCTTATTTCTTCATATTATCTGTAATCAGTTTCACTATCTGCTCTGTGGATGTGCCCAGGTTCTCCGGCAGATATTTCGCTCTGTAATCCTCAAGAGCCTTGTAATTATACTCACCCCTGACGATGGCCTCCGCCAGATCCTCTGCATTTCTGAAAACACAGCCCGGCATGGTCTCGAAGAGGTCGATATTCATGCCGTTTTTTTCTCTGTATTCCTCATAGTCGTATACAAAGTAGTAGGTGGGTCTTTCCAGCACTGCACCTTCAATGGCGATGGCTGAGTAGTCGGTCACCAGATAATCGCAGGCAGAAAGCAGGTCTACAGCCTTGAATTCAGGACATGTATAAACTGCCGGATTTTCCGTGGAAAGCTGCTGGTTGGGATGTCCCTTGACTATGAGTGCAATGTTCCCCTCTTTAGTGAGTCTGTCAGCCAGCTCCTCCCAGTGAAGCTCAATGTTTCTCCGGAAAGTAGGTGCATAAAGCACCACTGTCTTATCCTTAAATTCCGGATATGCAGCCATAACCTTTGCCCTGCTTGCCTCCGCCGTATTAAGCAGATGATCAATTCGCGGCAGTCCGCAGTTCACCAGCTTGTCCTCCGTAGTGTTAAAAGACAGGCAGTAGTATAGATTCCATGCTTTGCCTCCGGCTATGATGTAATCGTAGTTTTCGTGCATCTTCATCAGGCGGGCCGTCTCGGCACTTCTGCCTGACTCTCTGCCCAGCGTCTGATACCCCGACTGTTTAATCTTTCCCAAAGCGTGCCACATCTGTATTACCGTCAGTGACTTCTTGTGATTAAGGATTGAAACTGCCGGCCAGTAGGCATCCAGCACGCATACCGACGAAGCAGCCATGTGATACATGCTCTTCAGTGTTGATACAGCAAAGGCTGTAAGTCCTCCGCTTTTCTCTCCCTCCAGGCGATGACACAATGTTACTATTTCAGCATCAGGTCTTTTTTCAAGCAGCAGCTTCTGAGTATCCTGAAAGTCCTGAGTCAGCTCATTTGACTGTCTGCTCAGAAAGAGCACCTTGTTTTCCCGCGTCGGAAAAAGCTTTAATATCCCGTATATTATACTGAGGCCCAGCCTCATGATGTATATAGCAATTTTTTTCATAATTCCTCACATACACATAGCAATCCTATCATAATAATTTACCACACATGGGGCCAAAAATCAAGAAAGACGCCTCAATTTGAAGCGTCTTTCCTCATTTATCGTATGTTTTTTTACCGAAGGGCGAGGGCTTACGATAGTAGATAACGAAACCCACAATTATATTTAAAATCGCCAACCCGTAAATTATCAGTCTTTCCATGGCAGTCCTCCAAAATTCCACTTGTTTTGTAAAATTTTACCATGGCCATCCGTCGTTTGTCAACTATAAACTAATTACATAATTCCCTTGAACTGGAAATTAGATTGTGATATAGTAAATGTACCCCTTATTATACATTTTATTACATACAGCTATTATGATGTATAGCAAGGTTATTAAGGGAAAGATTCGATTTGATTTAAGCGCCTTTCAACGAAAGGAGCAAAACTATGCAAACAATCAACAGAAAGTACAAAGACAGCGTTTTCCGTACACTTTTCAGCGACGAGGGCAAGCTCATAGAGCTTTACAACGCTCTCTTTGACACCAACTACGGTCCCGAGGCAAATATCGAAATTGTTACGCTCGAGGATGTGGTATTCCGCGTGCTCAAGAACGATGTCGCCTTTGTAATGGAGGATTCGTTCATCGTGCTGGCCGAGCATCAATCTACTATCTGCAGTAACATGCCACTGAGAGACCTTATTTACATGTCCGCCATGCTTCAGCGCATGATTAACACGGACGAGCTTTACCGCAAAAAACTCTTAAAAATCCCTCGCCCCACCTTCATAGTCTTTTATGACGGCAAGGAAGACTTCCCGGAATATCAGGAAATGAAGCTATCGGACGCATTTCTCGGAGATGATGATGGTGAAATTGCTTTACAACTGACCGTCAAGGTGTATAATATTAATAGCGATAAAAATAACGTAATCCTTAAGAAATGCGAAACGCTGAAGCAGTACAGCCTTTTCCTGGAAAGGGTAAGAGCCTTGCAGGGCAAGGGCCAGCTTACTGCCAGCCGGATAACGGAGCTCATAAAGAGCTGCATTGACTGTGGGATTTTGCCTGAATTTTTAAAGAAGTATGGGACGGAGATGGTGGAAATGCTGTTCAGAGAATTGACAAGAGAAGAGGATATGGAAATATCGAGACTGGACGGATACGATGATGGCTTTGAGGAAGGTCTCCGCAGAGGCGAGGCCGCCGGAATTGAAAAAGGTCGTGCCGAGGGCGAATCCGCCGGCCGAACCGCTGCCATACTGGAGCTGGCCAAAGCCATGAAATGCAAGGGCCTTGACGATGCTGCCATCATGGAACTAACTGGCCTTTCCGCCGACGAAATCGATGGTATGATTAAACAGCCAGATTGAATAGCATAATTGACAGATTCCCAAAATTATGTGAAATATTACGATATGCGGCGGGATTTTGGATATATATGGAATAAAAAGATAAGATTTGAAAAGCGATTCTTTTTTTCTTGGCCGTATCAAGTCTTACTCTCAAAACTGTTTTTAAACAGCGACCCATCTTTCTACCATGACATGGTGTGCTCCATGATTTTTTGCTAAAAACTCAAGACTACCCTTTCCTTCAAGATACTCGTGTACCACTCCCATTTTATATTTTGGACTTTATTCCCCATTAAAAAACTGACCTCCCTCAAGTTGGATTTCTAGGTCCAACTTTTGGGGGTCAGTATAGGATTAATCTCCACTTCCTCTTTCTTGTGCCTCAATTTCTTTGTTAATTGTGTCTAAATCACCTTGCGTTATTTCTATTGGTACAATTTCTAATAAATTATTCTTGATTGCAGGAGCAAAGGTTTCTTGAAGATTGGAAATAACTTTACTTATACTAGAGTACCATCGATCTTTCCAATAGGATTCTGGAAGATTTGGAAGTATAAGCACTACCTTTGCATGTAATTGATTTGCTTTTCTATAATAATATACCTTAGATAGAAGATAATATAGATTATACATATTCATGGACACTGGTGCAAAATTTATTTTGACTTCTCTCACAACAGAAAGTATTGGAATTTTATGCTGAGTGCAAAAACGATCAATAGCTAATTTTTCAATTTTAGGAAGCATTCTACGCCGCTTTCCGGAATCATCTGCAAAACTTTTTTGTCAACAACAAGATCTTCCTCTTTTTTCTCTTCAACAGCAGAAGATTCTGCTTGCTCAACTCCGGCCATCTGTACCCAGTCATCTTTAGAGAGTCCGAATATGTTCATATTCCGATTAGTTATTGAATTTGATACAATACTAATCAACTGTGTACGCAGTTCATTGTTTTCGGATTTTGCTTCTTTTAATTCAACCTCTTTTTCATGCTTTTCCTTTTTTGCCGTAATCAAATTTCCGATGCTAAAGTTATCAAAAACTTCTGATAGAGCCAAAACTACCAATAGTAAAATCAATAGAATAATTTCATTTGTAAGAGAAAATTTAGATTCTCCTAAAATGAAAGAACTAATTACTATAGTGGCTATAAAAACAATCAAAATTACAATCAATACTCTTGAAAATCTATTTGGTTTTTTCTCCATACCATCATTTCCTTATAAAAATTATACCACTACGCCCATAAAAAAAATCATCTATAATTTTACGCATTTCAAACCTTATCAAAGAAGGCATGAGGTCAATATATTTTTGACAGCCCAATCATGAAGTAAAATCCTGGTGGTATTAAGCCATTTCATTGCCTAAATGCGTAGACACAAACATCATAATCGCGTCCACACGTAAAACGGGTGGTTTATTGTCTCTAATGCTTTGCTTTCTCGGAGGGGCTTATAGCCCCATAAGAAAAGGTAGCACGGTATGACCTTTCAGTCATGCCGTGCTGCGACAATCAAATTTCTTCTTTATGGGGGCGCGCCTTTGTCGGCAGCCTTTTTGTGTCCGTTTGTCAACTATCTCTTTGGTGATTTCGGCGTAAAAATCAGCGAGACAATATATCCGAAAGTTATTGCCACTGCAACGCCGGCAGCGGTTGCCTTTATTGGTCCTGTAATAGCTTCAAGAAAGCCCTTCTGAGCCCCCTCCATTGCTCCCTTTGCTAAATTGTATCCAAAGCCCGGCAGAGGAACTGTAGCTCCGTTTCCCGCGAGATCGACTATAGGCTGATAGAGATTAAGTGCCTGCAGCACAACTCCTGTCACCACAAAAATTACCAGAACTCTCGGTGCTGTCAATTTGGTTCCGTCAAGAAGAAGCTGTCCTATCACACACCAGATGCCGCCGATTATAAATGCCCATAAATACTCCATCTACTCCACCTCCAATGCTATGGCATGAGCTATGCCGGGTATACTTTCTCCCTGATACGGAGATATAGTCGAAAGCAGCGCACCCGTCGACATGAGAAGAATCCTTCTGTACTTTCCCTGCTCCATGTCCTTGAGCAGCTTTCCGGCGAAAACCGATGCTGAGCACCCGCAGCCGCTTGCTCCCCCGTGAACATCCTGTTCCTTGCTGAAAAGCATGGTTCCACAGTCATCATAATGGGAAAAAATCTTATTTTTGTCAAGCCCTGCGTCTGCCAGCAGGTCTGCCATAATGTCCTTTCCTATATAGCCCAGGTCGCCGGTCACTACCAGATCATAATAGTCAATATCCCGCCCGGTATCCTGAAGGTGGTTCAGCAGCGTATCCACCGCCGCCGGAGCCATAGCCGCTCCCATCTGGTTTGCATCTCTGATTCCTGCATCTATGACCTTACCGATGGTCGCCTCAGTAGCTCTGACCACCGGCATTCCCTTTGCGATTGCATGAGGCCATTCTGATACAACCACCGCACCTGCAGCCGTAGCTGTCCACTGAGCCGAAGTGGGCCTCTGATTTCCGTGTTCCACAGGCATTCTGAACTGTCTTTCGGCAGTGCAGAAATGGCTTGAAGCTCCGGCAATAATGCTGCGTGCAAACCCGCCGTCCACAAGCATTGAACCTATTACCAGAGACTCTGTCATAGTGGAACATGCTCCGTAAAGTCCAAGAAAAGGTATATGCATATCGCGAGCCGCAAAGGACGAGGTCATTATTTGGTTTATCAGGTCTCCGCATAGCATGATGTCTATATTTTCCTTTTTCAGCTGTGCCCGCATCATAGCCTTTTCCATGGCGGCCTCAAGCATTTTGCACTCAGCTTTTTCCCATGACTTTTCTCCGAACATGTCATCATCAAGAATCTGGTCAAAGGAGTCGGCAAGAGGCCCTTCACCTTCCTTTTTTCCGCCTATATTTCCTCTTCCGATAATGTATGGTCTGTTTTCAAGCTGCACCGTCTGCGCACCGATTTTTCTGTTTGCCACTTTGTATCCCCCTGTTTTCACCTGTTAAAATTTTTCTATGAACCAGTAAATTATTCCCACCACCGTAGCGGCGCTTATTCCGCAGACCAGCACAGGTCCTGCCACACTGAAAAGTTTTGCACCGGTTCCCAGTACCGGCCCCTCTTTCTTGTATTCAATTGCAGGTGCGACCATAGAATTTGCAAATCCCGTAATTGGCACGATCACCCCGGCTCCCGCGTGCTTGGCGATTACATCGAATATTCCCAGTCCTGTGAGAAGCTGAGCCAAAGCCACAAGCCCTATGGTTACGAAAGTTCCCGCATCCTTCTGCGAAAGTCCCATAGCCTGCAGACGATTCTGTACAGCAAGGGCAGCTGTGCATATGAGACCTCCCACTATAAAAGCCTTCACGCTGTTTGAAAAATACTTTGGTCTGGGTGTAAATTGCTTTGCATATTTGCCATATGCCTTGCCTATCTCCTTCTTCTGCTTTTCCTTTTCCTTGTTTTTTTCCTCGCTTATTTGCAGCGCCATTGCAAAACCTCCCATTTCGGTAAAAATCTTTTCTTTCATAGTTTTTATTCTTTCCATTTGGGCGAAAATATGTCATAATATTTATCGAAAAAACACACGAAAAAAGAAGGAGAATCGCATGTCAAATGCCTGCTGCAGCTCTGCCTGCTCCCAAAACAAAAAAATAGTACTGGCATCCGGCTCACCTCGCCGCATTGAAATGATGCGCATGCGAGGCATTGAGCCTTTGGTAATGCCTGCTGATATCGAGGAAAACATTCCTAAGGTTCATGGTATGTGTGAAACCGTTATGTTTCTTGCGCTGAAAAAAGCTCAGGATGTAGCCGGACGCCTGTCTTCTTTGGCGGACTGTCCGGAAGAAGGCAGCATTATCGTCGCCGCCGATACCATCGTTTACAAGGACGGTGAAATCATGGGAAAACCCGATGACAGAGATGATGCTTTCCGTATGCTGGACAAGCTGAGAAATGACTTTCATTATGTGGTCACCGGTGTTGCTCTGCTTTCCTACGGTCGCCAGCTGACTCGAGTGTTTGCCGAGGTCACTAAGGTATACTTTAAAGATTATCCGGACAGCGAGCTTGAGGCTTACCTTGATACAGATGAAGCCTATGACAAGGCCGGTGCGTATGCCATCCAGGGATATTTTGCAAAACACATTGACCACATCGAAGGAAGCTACGAAAATGTCATTGGTTTTCCATGGGAACAGATAGAACAGGAAATCTTAAAAATGGAGGAAAAATAGATGAAGAAATTTATGTCAGAATTTAAAGAATTTATCTCAAAGGGTGATGTTATGAGCATGGCTGTCGGCATCATCATCGGCGGTGCTTTTACTGCCATAGTTAACTCACTGGTAGGTGATGTAATTACACCGCTTCTGGGAATCATCATCGGCGGTATTGACTTTACAGGCATTGTAATCACTGTAGGCGGAGCAAAACTCATGGTGGGTAATTTTATTCAGGCTGCCATCGTATTTCTTTTAACCGCCCTGGTTATCTTCTGGATGATGAAGGCATTTAACCGCGTTTTCGCCAAAAAAGAAGCAGAGGCAGAAGCTCCTGCTGAGCCGGAGCCCGCTCCAATTCCTGAGGATATTCAGCTTCTCAGAGAAATCAGAGATCTGCTGCAGGCAGGAAGATAGCAAAAAGAAGAAGATAGCAAAAAGAAACAAAAGGCTGTGTATCGTTCCGATTTGAAGGCACCTCATTTACCGATACATAGCCTTTTTTATTTAATCCGCAAACAGCGGCACAAGTTTCTGTCCGTCCACATCTACAAGGCCCAATGTTGTCATCTTGATATACGGTATTACCGGTAGACTAAGAAAAGCCATGTTCATAAAAGGCTCAATCTCATCGGAAGCTCCCAGTGCGTGAACCGCCAGCCTTACCGCCTCATTCTGAGCCGCTGTCTCAGCCGCTGAAAGATCACTCATCAAGCCCGCCTCCGGAAGTGGCATTTCTGCTATGAGCTCACCGTCTGCCACTACAGCATTTCCGCCGCCCAATGAGCGTATCCTGTTGGCCGCAATTGCCATATCTCTGTCATTGGTGCCTATGACTATGAGATTGTGAGCATCATGAGCCACAGACGAAGCAATGGCCCCTTTCTTGAGCCCTGCGCCGGATATAAATCCAAGTCCTTTATGCCCTGTGTTAAGATGGCGCTCTATAACTGCCAGTTTTAAAATATCTCTTTCCACATCTATGCCGTTCTCTCTGCTGAAATCAATTTCAGTAATCCATTCATCAGTTAGGAGCTGACTAGGACGTATTTTTATTACTCGGCATCTTCTGCCCTCAGGCTTTATATGAAAATCTGACGCAGAAAGTTCATCGAGATAGAAAGAATTCCGTACAGTTTTACGTATGTCACTTCGTATCTCCGCCTTCTTTAAGTCTATTACTTTTCCGTTGGAAACAGCCAGCTGTCCCCTGCAATATACATCACGCACCTTCACGGTTTCCAGATTGTCCAATACCAGAATATCTGCAATGTATCCCGGTGCTACAGCCCCCATATTTCTGATTCCAAAATACTCTGCAGCCTGCAGTGTGGCCATTCTGATTGCTGTCAAAGGCGATTTACCCGCTTTGACTGCACTGCGTATAATGTTGTCAATGTGGCCTTCCTTCATCAGATCTGCCGGGTGTCGATCATCTGTCACCAGCATGCATCTTCTGGACCATGGCTCATCAAACAAAGGCAGCAGAGCATCAAGATTCTGTGCTGCCGTTCCCTGTCGTATCATAACATGCTGACCTTTGGCTATACGTTCCATGGCTTCCTCAGCAGTGCTGCATTCATGATCATCGCTGATACCTGCCGCGATATATTTATCAAGCCCTCTTCCGCTCAGCAGCGGAGCATGTCCGTTTACCAGCTTTCCCAAGGTCTGAGCCTCTGAAATTTTCTGCATCACCTTAGTATCATCTGCCAGTACGCCGGGATAATTCATCATTTCTCCCAGTCCAAGCACCCTCGGATGGTTATATAAAACATGGAGCTCTTCCGCCTCCAGCACTGCTCCCGTCTCATCAAAAGGTGTTGATGGCACACATGAAGGCAGCATAATATATACAGAAAGCGGCAGATCTTCGCTAGAGTCAAGCATGTATACAATACCGGAAAGTCCGCACACATTGGCAATTTCGTGAGGATCAGCCACTATTGCCGTAGTTCCGCACGGCAGGCAAACTCTAGCCAGCTCAGGAGGTGTGAGCATGGTGCTCTCTATATGGATATGACCATCTATGAATCCGGGGCATATTATTTTGCCCGAAAGGTCTCTGACCGTATCAGCATCCTCATCTTTATACTGACCCACTCCTATGATTTTTTCACCATCAATAAGAATATTTGCTTCTTCGAGCCTGTCCGTAAACACATTGACTATCTGCGCATTTTTTAAAAGTAGTTTCATATGTCACCTCGTTTTATGCTGTATTTTCATTGCTTGGAAAGTGTCGTATAATATTAGAAGCATTATAACACATAAATGTCTATGGGTAAAAGTGGTTGGTATCACACTTTTCCACCATTTTTGACGTTTTTGCTTGTTTTGGTGGAAAAATCTCATCAGCGCCACCTTCACGTGCCAATGTGATAATATGTAAAACATTGAAATTTCAACATTTCGGCAAGGTGTGGATTTCAGAAACCGTTACTATGCCCATAATAAACAGACAAAACTCCACCATTTTTGCAATTTTATATCAAAATGGTGGAGTTTTAAAGTTCAAGATGTTTGTTTTAGGTTCAACTGCCCTTATTCGTAATCCTTCGGGTTGAACTGCTCGAAGATTCCCGCAGCCCCCGACTCCTCACAGATTTTAAGGTCTGCATAGCTCTTGATGGTCCACATGAATTTGGCTCCCTTGAAGTTTACAAAGGCTCTCATATCCCTGTCCTCATAGCAATATGCCACGAAGTCCGGCCTGCCTGCTATATTTACCCAGAGGTTCTTAAGCAGAAAATCCTGCAGTCTGGTGAGGGTCGGTTCGCCACCTGAACCACCCGCATTTTTCTTGTCAAAATTCTTGTTGAGACACCCCGCCAGCTGTCCGCGAACTACATCCGGATATGCTTTACGCAAATACCCCACTACGGAAGGACTGAAGGATTCTATGCAGTAAAGTCCATCATATCCTTCAAGGGCAGTCATAACAGCATCAGTCAACTCCCTGTCATTGCCGCCGGCGCTTTTGATTTCTACAATAAGAGGCACCTTGCCGGAAACCACCTCTAAAACATCCTCAAATTCAGGAATGACCTCCTCGCTCTTTTCCAGGAAATACACCTGTGCCTCCTCGAGAGTGATCTCTTCTATATTCAGGTCTATGCCACAAGTCCTTTGGAGACTTGAGTCGTGAATGACCGCCAGTTTCTTATCCTTTGTCAGATGGACGTCAAGCTCGATGCCGAACCCCTCGGAAGCTGCTCTTCCGAAGGCAAGTATGGAGTTTTCGGGCACAGTGGGCTTGTCATGAAAGCCTCTGTGAGCATAGCGCCATGTAAGTAATTCATCAAGTATCTGTTTCTTTTCCATACCAATACCCCTCCTCTTCTTAATCTAGTCCTCAACATCAAAGGCTTCAAGCTTTCCCTTCGGTGGCTCAGGCTTGCTGTCTCCGTGCTTTACATTCAGCATTGTCAAGAAAGCGATTACAGAGAACACGGTTGCGTACGGGAACAGTGTCCAGTAGCCCACATGCTCCAGGAAAAATCCCGATAAAATCGGGGTGAGCACCTGTGCCGCCATGGAAAATGTATAGTACATTCCAGTGAACTTGCCGATATCGCTGCCTTTACACATTTCCACAACCATGGGGTATGAGTTTACATTTATAGAAGCCCATGCCATACCCACCAGCAGGAAGACGATGTTAACGCCGAAATTCGGGGTCTTGAACAGGCAGCCGCATAAAAAGCTTGCAGCAAGCAGCAGAACGCCGAAGAGAATTACCTTTTTTCGTCCTATTTTGCTGGATATGATTCCTACAGGAATAAAGGAAATAAGCGCTCCCACGGAAGCAACCATCAGAGCTCCGGCAAAGCCGCCGCCCTCCATGCCCCACATTTCGGTAGCATACTTGGAAAAGGCGGTTGTAACGGCGTTATATGCCATATACCAGAAAGCAACTGAGAGCAACAGGAATACAAGGCTTCGTTTTACAGGCTTCGGCAGGGTAGTGTTACCGTTTTCATCGGTAATCTCTTCCTCATCCTCGATACCCCATTCCTTTTCCTTAGCAATTCTCTCAGCAACGAATTTATTTTCATCTACCTTGGTAAGAATTATAATCAGCGAAAGCACCATAATCACTGCAATTGCAATGAAAAGCGGCTCATAGTCCGGAGTTCTGCCCTCGCCTACCAGGAACATTATCAAAGCCAGTGCACAGATAACGCCCAGTGCTCCCATAAGGTTAATTATAGCGTTAGCCTTTGAGCGGAGCGGCTTAGGAGTCACATCAGGCATTAGTGAAACAGCCGGAGAACGGAAGGTGCTCATGGCAAAAAGAGTTACGAAAAGAGCTGCCACGAAAAGCACCATATTTCTGGTATTAGCCGCAAGAGGCAGAAGCAGCATGGCCGCTACGACAATTATAGTGCCGACAAAAATGAAAGGTGTCCTTTTGCCTCTCTTATGATTTACCTTATCGGACCACGCGCCGAAAATCGGCAGCATGATCAGGGCAAATATATTATCCAGCGCCATAATTCCGCCTGAAAGAGTATCCCCTATGTTGAAGAAATATTTCAATATCAGCGGAATTATGTTGTCATACATCTGCCAGAATGCACTGATTGCCAGAAATGCAAAACCTATGGTTATGGTTCGTTTGTTATCAAGCTTCATTTTTTACCTCCGAAAATCACATCCGATATCTGCCCTACACCTTCAAATATGTACTCAGGCTCAATACCGGTCTCCTCAATATCCTTCAATGTGCCTTCACCGGAAAGAACAAAGGCTGTATCTACTCCCGCATTCTTGCCACAGGCGATATCGGTATATAATCTGTCTCCTGCCAGTAATGTCTGCTCCCCGGAAAAACCGAATCTCTCCATTGCAAGATATGCCATCTGAGGCTCCGGCTTTCCTACGAATTCAGGTTTCCTGCCCGTTGCCTTTTCCAGCATGAATGCAAATGATCCGCAATCAGGCACATATCCATATTCAGTAGGACATACCCAGTCGGGATTGGTGGCAAAATAGTCCACTCCCCTGC
Source organism: uncultured Clostridia bacterium (assembly GCA_945828095.1). Classification (GTDB taxonomy): domain Bacteria; phylum Bacillota; class Clostridia; order Peptostreptococcales; family Anaerovoracaceae; genus SUG1106. The sequence continues at coordinate 12,782 of CALZOZ010000011.1, read as the reverse complement.
CCAGCAGCACGCAGGCATCCTCAAGCTTGGAAAAAGTCAGCTCCCTGTCAAATCCGATGACCAGCGTCTTAATATCATCATCAAGGATGTCGGTTATATTAAAACCTTCGGCCCTCATCTGACTCTTAAAAGACTCCGTACCCATTATGTACATCTTTCGTGTAAGAGCGTCTTGTCCGTACTCCTTTCGCAGACGATAAATAAGCGCATCCACCGATGTTATAAAGTCCTCCGCCTCTGCAGGAACTCCAAGCCCTATCATCTTTTCTATGTAACTTTCCACTCCTCTTGAGGAATTGTTGGTCAGGAAAACGTATCTTCCCCCGGACTTTTTTATGTCAGCCAGGAACTCTGCCGCTCCGTCAAAGAGTCTGTCATCCAGATACAGGGTCCCGTCCATATCAAGAAGGAAAAGCCTTTTTTGCTTCAGTCTATTTTTTTCTGCGTTTTTGTTATCAATCATACTGGTATTTTATCATATAAGGGCAGTTTTTTCCACAAAAAAACTGCGGTATAAAATCGCAGTTTAGTTTTTGTTATTCAGATTTCTCATCAGGGCCTGAGGCTGTCATAAAGCCGGCTTTATGAAGAAATTCTCCTACGCTGTATCGAGGCTTTTTTGAGATTGCGTACTCTGATCTGGCAATCCAGCCTCGTCCGCTTCTCCCGTTTGTAATGTTCAGAAAGTACTCCGAAACAGCCTTCTCATAATTATCAAGCTGCTCAGGACCTTTAATATTAGGGTAGCCATCAACCGATGAAATCAGGCTTTTATCCATTCTCGGTCTCTGCGGCGGCACCTCGGCAGGATATCCCATGCAGACAACATACATCGGGAAAACCATCTCCGGCAGCTGAAAGAGCTCAGCCATCTTTTCAGTTTCGTTCCTCACTCCGCCTACGAATACTCCGCCCAGTCCCAAAGCCTGTGCAGCGACAAGCGCCCTTGAAGATGCGAGAGCCGCATCGGTAACAGCAACGGTATAAAGTTCCTCGTTATGAAGAACATTTTTATCCTTCACATCAAGCATCACATCCAGCCTGTGAAGGTCAGCGCAGAAAAGCAGGGCAAGACCTGCTTTTTCCACCCATTCCTGTCCGCCGGCAAATTCAGCCAGCGCCCTTCTTTTTTCATTATCTTCCACCTTTATTATGGTGTAAGCCTGCAGGTAGCTGGAAGTTGGTGAATGCTGAGCACACTGAATAATCGTGTCCGCCACATCCTCCGGAACAGGTTTATCAAGAAAGCTTCTGCAGGAGCTGTGACTCATGAGAAGTTCTATGGTTTCATTCATTGTTTCCTTCATTTGGAACCTCCATCGCTGTCATTCATAATTTTTCTAAGGACAACAGGTGTTATTATAGTCGTTGCTATTACAACAAGAACAATTGGAGGGAACATATCAGCTGATATCAGTCCTACAGCAAATCCCTTCTGTGCTATGATAAGAGCAACCTCGCCTCGTGAAACCATTCCGACACCGACCTGAAGTGCTTCTTTACCGTTAAAGCCGCATATTTTAGCTCCGAGGCCACAGCCTAAAATTTTAGTAAGAACAGCCACAACCAGCAGAATCAGAGAAAATATCATCAGCTTTCCTGTCAGTCCGCCAAGCTCCACCTTAAGTCCCACACTGGCGAAGAATATTGGCGAGAAAAACAGATATGAAGGAACTGTAATCTTTCTTGCAATTTCTTTTTTCACTCTGTGCTGTGAGAAGAATAGTCCTAAAAGGTATGCTCCCGTAATATCTGCAATTCCAAAGAATGTCTCAGTAACATATGAGACTATAAAACATGCCGCAACTATATATGTGGTAATTCTTCTCTTTCCAAGGTTCTTGTCGATAGGCTCCTGGAATCTGTTAAGGAGATATCCGAGAACGATCATTATCACTGCATAAAGAAGAATCTTTATCATAATAGCGGATATGGATACGCTGGTATCCTTCATACTTATTACTACTGTCAGTACTATTATTCCTATGATATCATCGATTACCGCAGCTCCAAGAATTGCGTTTCCAACTTTTCCCTCCAATTTTCCCATCTCACGAAGAGCCTCTACGGTAATGCTTACAGATGTTGCTGTAAGGATAACACCTACAAATACTGCCTTGAGAATCTCATTGTAGCTTGTGGATCCCGGAATGAAGAAAAAGTAGTAGCATGCTGTGCCGCCAAGCAAAGGTACCAGTACGCCTATGGAAGCTATCACAAAGCAGGCCACGCTGTTTTTTTTCATTTCCTGTATATCAGTATCAAGTCCTGCAGTAAACATCAGCAGTATTACGCCGATTTCTGCGGTCTTGGCTATAAAGTCAGTCTCCGTAATAAGTCTCAGGCATGATGGCCCCAGCAGTACACCTGCCAGTAAAGCGCCTACCACCTGTGTCAGATTTACTTTGTTGGTAGCATCTCCGAGAATCTTAGTAGATAGAAGTATTACAGCAATACTTAATAGAAAAACGTAACTTTCCATTTACAAACCCCCTTACTTTAAAAATGTGCAACGTATCCTATTATAAATTCATTACAGATATTTTTCAACCCCCTATATGACAGTATTTGCAGATTTTTATTTTTATTTCAGAGGGAAAAAATTATTGGAAAACAAGGGCTATAAGGCTGCATACAATAAATCCAAAAATGGTTGGAATCAGGGCAGCCATCAAAGTCCATTTTATGCTTCCCGTCTCCTTTTTTATGGTCAGAAGCGTGGTGGCACACGGCCAGTGCATCAGGAAAAACATCATAGTGCACACCGCAGTAACCCAGGTCCAGCCGTTTTCTATAAAAAGCTGCTGCATTTCCGCCAGACTGCCCAGGTCTGCCAGACTTCCCTGAGAGGTATAAATCATTATTGTAATAGGAATTACGATTTCATTAGCAGGAAGGCCTAAAATAAATGCAGTCAGTATGGCTCCGTCAAGGCCCATCAAACTGCCCGCAGGCTCCAGCAGACAGACCATTCTGTCAAGGATACTCATATCACCTATTACAGTGTTTGCAAGAATCCAAACTATAAGTCCTGCAGGAGCTGCCGCCGCCGCGGCCCTTGCCAGCACAAAAATAGTTCTGTCAAGAATTGACCTTACGATTACCTTACCGAACTGAGGCCGTCTGTATGGCGGCAGTTCCAATGTGAAGGATGAAGGCATTCCCTTCAGCAGAGTTTTGGACAGCAGTGCAGTGGCAGCCAGTGCCGCGGATATTCCGCACACTATGAGCAGCGTAAGAATTAAAGCTGCCCCAAAGTCTCCCGAAATACTGCCCGAGGCAAAAAACATAGCTATTATAGCTATCAAAGCTGAGAACCTGCCGTTGCATGGAACGAAATTGTTTGTCAGTATTGCCAGAAGTCTTTCCCGAGGGGAATCAATTATGCGGCATCCCATAACACCAACTGCATTGCAGCCAAATCCCATGCATGTTGTCAATGCCTGTTTCCCGCATGCTCCGCAGCACTTGAAGGCCTTATCCATATTATAGGCAATTCTCGGCAGATAGCCTGCATCTTCCAAGATGGTAAACAGCGGGAAAAAGATGGCCATAGGAGGGAGCATTACAGACACAACCCACGCAAGGACACGATAAACGCCCAGTATCAGCATGTCGTGAAGCCAGGCAGGTGCGCCTGCAGCCTGAAAGAGCGCTGTCAGCTTCACCTGCAGCTTTGCAAAGCCGGTCGACAAAAGCTCTGAAGGATAATTAGCTCCCACTATTGTAATCCATAGAATAAGAGCCAACATGAGAAGCATTACCGGATAGGCCCACACCTTTCCTGTAAATATTCTATCCAGCCTTCTGTCTCTTAGATCATGAGCCTTTTCGTATGAAATTGCTCCTTCGCATATTTTCTCTGCCGTTTTAACAAGTTCTGTTACTTTTCTGTCCTCCCTTTCCTGCTCGGTTCCCGCCAGATCGGATGAAATCGTGCAGCATTGACATTTCTCAGTGTCAAGAAGCTTGTCGACGGCATCGGTCAATGCTTTAAGGGTAGCTTTTTTTCGGGCTGTTATTCCCACCACAGGAATACCCAATCTTTCTGAAATTAAAGGGATATCAATTTCTATACCCCTTTTCTCAGCCTCGTCCATAAGGTTTACGCAAAGTACGACCTTTGGACATATTTCCATTATTTGAAGAGCCAGGTTCAGGTTTCGCTCCAAACATGTGGCATCACATATAACTATGGCGGCATCCGCCTCCCCTGACTCAAGAAAGTCCCGGGCCACTTCCTCCTCCCTGGAATGGGCCATTAAAGAATATGTTCCCGGTATATCTACCAGTTCAAGGTGATGCCTTCCGGTGCGGCAAAAGCCTCTGGCACTTGACACCGTTTTTCCCGGCCAGTTTCCTGTGTGCTGTTTCAATCCTGTAAGACCGTTGAAAACCGTGGATTTCCCCACATTGGGATTCCCTGCCAGGGCTATGACTTTTGTTCCTGGTTCCCTTTCATTACATTGGTTTCCTTCTTCTATCAGCTCGGCAATAACATTTCTGCTGTCCTCTGACCTGATGGCAATTACAGCTCCTCTTATGTAAAACGCTGACGGGTCTCCCGCCGGACTTTTTCCGACACATTTAATTTCTGTGCCTTCCACCAGACCTATATCAAGCAGCCTACGCCTTATTGAGCCGGATGCAAGCAGTTTTTTTACATACGCCCTCTGTCCCGGCTGCATTTCCTTCAAAGATATAATTTCACACATATAAAAAATCCTTTCGAATGAGATTTGCAAAAACCTTTTTGTATTCAGCATATTCTAAGTCGAAAGGATTTGTGTTATTACAGCACCTTATCTATGAAATTTTTCGTTCGTTGATTTTCCGGGTTCTCAAATATCTGAACAGGACTTCCTCTTTCTATTATTCGACCGTCGGACATAAAAATGATTTCGTCTGCCACTTCTCTGGCAAATCCCATTTCGTGAGTAACCACAATCATGGTCATGCCCTCTGCCGCAAGTTCCTTCATTACATCCAGCACTTCCCCTACCATTTCCGGGTCCAGTGCCGAAGTAGGCTCATCAAAGAGCATAACCTCCGGTTCCATTGCCAGTGCCCTTACTATAGCTATCCTCTGCTTTTGGCCTCCCGAAAGCATGTTTGGATATTCATAGGCTTTATCAATCAGCCCGACTCTTTCCAGAAGATTCAATGCAGTCTCCTTCGATTCCTCTTCAGTCTGTTTTTTTAAAGTGACAGGAGCCATTGTAATATTCTCAAGTACCGTCTTATGCGGGAAGAGATTAAAATGCTGGAAAACCATTCCTATCTTTTGGCGATGCTTATTTATATCCACTCCCTTGGATGTCAGATCAATTACGTTAAAATATATTTTCCCTGAGGTGGGCTCTTCCAGAAGATTAAGACTCCTGAGCATTGTGGATTTACCGGATCCCGATGGTCCTATAATAGCTATTACCTGCCCTTTTTTTACATTCAAGGAGCAGTGGTCCAGGGCAACAACTTTGCCGCCGTTATATTCTTTTACAAGATCTTCTACGGAAATAATATAATCAGTGTTTGTCCCCACGACGCATTCTCCTTTCTATCCTTTCTATAACTTTTGATGTAGGATATGTAATTACAAAATAAATAAACGCAGCAAGCATGTAAGGCCCTATAGAAATCATTGTGCTACCGCCTATTGTCTGAGCGGTAAACATTATCTCCGCCATTCCCAGCACCATACATACCGAACTTTCCTTTACCATGGTTATAACTTCATTTGCCAGGGCAGGCAGAACATTTTTAACCGCCTGAGGCAATATTACAAGCCTCATGCTCTGAAACTGCGAGAGGCCCAAAGAACGTGCAGCCTCCATCTGACCACTGTCCACTGCCAAAATTCCTGCCCGGAATATCTCAGCCACATATGCGGAGCTGTTAAGAGCCAATGCTGTGACTCCCGGTATAAATCTTGTAGAATCTATAAAGCCGAAAATCATGAACTTCGGCACGGTTATTATTGAAAACACACCATAATATATTATCATCAGCTGTACCAGTATAGGTGTTGATCTAAAAGCTGCAATATATGCACCTGATATACATCTGACTGCCTTATTTTTGCTCAGTCTCATTGTTGCCAGCAGAAGTGCCGGCAGCACTGCCATCAGCACAGATATTACAGAAAGAATCAGGGTGTATTCAACACCCTGAATTACTGCATATCCATACCTTGGCAGGAAGCTGAAATTGAAAAAGTTTGCAGATGACATATCCACAAACAGACTTTGCCACCAATCCCAAAACATAGATTATTACCTTTCTTTCCTTTGATATATTATTCTTCGTCTGACTCCCCGTCTTCTTCCGGAGCAGATACTTCCTGCCATACATCTGCAAAATCGCTGGCCTGCTTCTTGAATTCTTCCATCTTGTTTTCTTCGTTCATCTTTGCGATGGCTTCATTGATCTTTGGAAGAAGTCCTTTAGGGTCACCCTTGGCAACTGCCACACATACATCGGCCGAGTGACCTAATTCTTCGAAACTGAGTGCAGCTAAATCGTCATTGGTTGCCTGATACTGCTGAGCTACTGAGCCGTCAACCAGTATAGCATCAACCTTGCCGTAGCTTACTTCCTTAATCAGATCCAGTACATTCTGAAGTGCTACAGGATTAACATCAGGAATATCGCTGATAATATTATACTTGGTAGTGGCTGTCTGAGCACCGATTGTCTTACCCTCAAAATCGGAATACGACTTGAACTTATCTGCGTTTTCAGCCTTTACCAGGAATTGCGGTGCCAGCTCTGTCAGATATGGATCTGAGAAGTCTGCGGCTTTCTTTCTCTCGTCAGTTGCCTCAATGTCTGCCAGTACTATATCAAACTGTCCCTTTTCAAGGGATGTAAGCAGGTTATTAAATGACATGTTTTCAATCTGAAGCTCAACACCCATATAATCAGCAATGTACTGAGCTGTGTAAATATCAATTCCTCCGTACTGCATGTCGCCATTATCATCGGGATACATAAATTCAAACGGTGCATAGTCAGCAGATGTTCCCAGAATCAGTTTGGTCGTTTCTTCGCTCTGGTTTTCTGCATCGTTACCTCCGCATGCAGTCAAAGTAAATAAAGTCATAATCATAATAAGTACTAGTGCTAAAATTTTTTTTATTGTCATAGAGTTGCTTTTCATTTTTTTATATTTCCTTTCTTTTAATGTTTTTCGTCAACGATAGAAACGATTATACAACTGTATGAATAAATATGCAAGTACTTTTTATGAATTTTATGAAAAAATTTAATTTTTTATTCGTTTATTTGTTTTGTTTAAACAAAATCCTTTTTATGGAATAAAAACAAGGAATATAAAAAATCCTCTCATGTGAATATATTCACACGAGAGGATTCTACACAAAAAGGACGGTCATAAAGACCGTCCCATCGTTTTACGAAAAACTATATTGTTTCTTCCTTGCGGCAACGCAATCTCCGCAATCGCTTCCTTTCCAATCAGACTTTGCTACGCTCGTCTTCTTGGGGAAGCTTTGCGAAAGTTCGCCTTGCGAAAACAAAGTTTTCGAGGCTCACTTTATTTTGTTGTTGCGTCGTAAAGAGCTTCTGCGTTATCCCATTCAGCGATGATTTCAGGGATTACCTTGTAAAGGTCGCCTACGATAGCGTAGTCAGCAACTTCCATGATAGGAGCATCAGGGTCCTTGTTGATAGCTACGATGCAGTTTGAAGTCTGCATACCAGCTAAGTGCTGAATAGCTCCGGAAATACCGCATGCGAAGTAGATTTCAGGCTTAACTGTTGTACCTGTCTGACCTACCTGATGTGAGTGATCAATCCAGCCAGCATCTACTGCAGCACGGGATGAACCAACAACTCCGCCAACCTTGTCAGCGAACTTCTGGATTAATTCGAATCCGGAAGCATCTCCAAGACCACGTCCGCCGGAGCAGATGATCTTAGCGTCAGTTAAGGATACCATTTCCTTCATTGACTTAACGATGTCCTTGATTTCGATTCTGATGTCTTCCTTGGAGATTTCAGGCTTAACGTTTACGATTTCACCTGTTGCTCCAGGAACTCTTTCCTGTTTCTGCATTACGCCAGGACGAACTGTTGACATCTGAGGTCTTGTCTTAGGGCAGATGATAGTAGCCATTAAGTTACCACCGAATGCAGGACGAGTCTGTTTGATGCCTGTTGAAGGGTCGTTAGGGTCTAATGTGGAAGTATCTAATGTAGTGTTAGCCTTAGCAAATTCGATGTACTTGGAAACCTTAACGTCAAGGTGAGTACAGTCAGCAGTAAGACCTGTGTTGCATCTTGCAGCAATACGAGGAGCGAAGTCACGACCGATGTGAGTAGCACCGTAAAGAACGATTTCAGGCTTGTATTCATCGATTAACTGCTTCATAACCTTAGTGTATCCATCAGTTGTGAAGTTTTCAAGCAGCGGATCCTGAACCATGTAAACCTTTTCAGCACCGTACTCGAAGCATTCCTGTGCAAGGTGATCGATGTTGTTACCGATAAGAACTGCGCAGATCTGAGTATCTTCGCTGATGTCCTTAGCTAATCTCTTACCTTCTCCGATTAATTCAAGAGCAACGTTCTGGATCTTGCCCTGTCTCTGTTCAGCAAATACCCAGATGTGCTTGTATTCAGAAAGGTCAACAGCAGCTTCCTGCTTCTTTTCCTGAATTGCACCGAACTTACAAGCAGTTAAGCACTGGTTACAGAAGGAGCACTTTGCGTTAACTTTTGCAACCTTACCCAGCTTATTGCCGTCGTAAGCTTCGAATTCAAAAGCGTCATACGGGCAAGCCTTGAAGCACTGTCCGCAGCCTATACATTTATCTTTTAAAATTTCAATAGCCATTGTATTTCCTCCTATTAGATGATGTGCTTACCCTTAAGCTGAATTAAGAGATTCTTAGCCTGCTCGTTTTCAGTGTCGCCTGCAACCTTCTTGCCAGGAGCCTTTGGAGCCGGTGTGAATGATCTGAATACGTTTGTAGGTGAAGCAAGAAGACCAACCTTAGTAAGGTCAACTTCGATATCCTTAGCGTTCCAAACCTTGATGTCCTTAGCGCCGAAGATTCCCTTCATGTTCATGTATCTAGGTTCGTTTAATTCCTTGATAGCAGTTAACATGCAAGGAGTCTGGATGTGGATTAATTCATATCCGTCTTCTAACTGTCTCTTTACAGTGATATCCTTAAGGTTATCATCGATTTCAAATTCTTCTACATATGTAACCTGAGGTAAATCTAACTTTTCTGCAATCTGCGGTCCAACCTGAGCAGTATCTCCGTCGATAGCCTGACGTCCTGCAAAGATTAAGTCAGCAGGGCCGTTTTCCTTTTCCCATTTTCTGATTGCAGCTTCCAGAGTGTTGGAAGTAGCCCATGTATCGGAACCGCCAACTGCTCTGTCGGATACGAGGATACCTTCGTCAGCACCCTTTGCGATACATTCGAAAAGAAGGTCTGTAGCCTGAGGAGGTCCCATGGAGATAACTGTTACAGTTACATCCTTATATTTGTCTTTAATTTTTAATGCTTCTTCAAGAGCGTTGTTATCATCGTGGTTAAGGATTGATGGAACACCGTCTCTGATTAATGTTCCTGTTGCAGGGTTAATCTTAATAACGTTTGTATCAGGAACCTGCTTTGCGCAAACGATAATCTTAAATGCCATATCTATTCTCCTCCTACCTTATTTCTTGAAAGTCTTGCCAGCGATTACCATTCTCTGTACTTCGGAAGTACCTTCGTAGATTTCAGTAATCTTAGCATCTCTCATCATTCTTTCAACCGGATAATCCTTAGTGTATCCGTATCCGCCGTGGTACTGTACGCACTTAGTAGTTACAGCCATTGCAGTTTCAGCAGCATATAACTTAGCCATAGCAGCAGCTTCGCCGTAAGCCATGTGCTTGTCTTTCATGTCAGCAGCTCTGTAAACGAGGAGTCTTGCAGCTTCGATTCTGGTCTTTAAGTCAGCCATTTCGAACTGAAGAGCCTGGAACTGTGATAACTTCTTGCCGAACTGTTTTCTTGCGTTCATGTAGTCAACTGTTACGTCGAAAGCTCCCTGAGCGATACCTAAAGCCTGAGAAGCGATACCGATACGTCCGCCGTCAAGAGTTGACATAGCAACCTTGAAGCCGTCGCCAACCTGTCCTAACAGTCTGTCAGCAGGGATTTCGCAGTTCTGGAAAATAAGTTCTGTAGTTGAGGATGCGCAGATACCCATCTTGTCCTCGGTCTTACCGATTGAGAATCCAGGGTCACCCTTCTCTACGATGAATGCGGAGATTCCGTGGTTGCCCTTCTTCTTATCAGTCATAGCCATTACAACAAATACATCAGCATATCCGCCGTTTGTAATGAATACCTTAGCTCCGTTTAAAATCCACTTATCGCCTACTAATTCAGCTCTTGTCTGCTGTCCGGATGCGTCTGTACCTGCGTTTGGTTCAGTAAGACCGAAAGCACCGAGCTTCTTGCCTGATAACAGGTCAGGTAAGTATTTCTGCTTCTGTTCTTCGTTACCCCAGTTGAAAATAGGCCAGCAGCATAATGAAGTATGAGCTGAGCAGATTACGCCTGTTGATGCGCAAACTCTGGATAACTCTTCTACAGTGATTGCATAGGAGATGTGGTCTCCGCCTGCTCCACCGTATTCAGTAGGGAATGGGATGCCAAGTAAACCATACTTAGCCATCTTTTCTACAGTTTCAACAGGGAATCTGTGTTCCTTGTCGATATCTGCAGCTAACGGTTCAACTTCGTTCGTGGCAAAGTCTCTTACCATTTTTCTTACGAATTCTTGTTCCTTCGTTAGTTGAAAGTTCATTTAAATGCCTCCTTAAATTATTAATAACGGCGTCCCTTGACTGAGGACTGTGTCCGTGTTTTTAACTTGTTATTCCACGTTTAATCACACGTTAAAGACATAACAACATACACTAATATTAAAACACTTTTTTATCAAACTTGCAAGGTATTTTTGCAGTATATGACGGAAAATGTCGTTTTTTCTGCAAAAGATTTCACAAAGTTTTATTGCTCTGCCATTTTTATACTTTTTCTGCCAGTTCCTTCAACGTGTTCTTCTCAATCCGGTGAATCTGCACCTGAGAAAGTCCCATTATATCGGCCACCTGCTGCTGTGTCAGATCGCGGTAATACCTTAAAAGTATCACCTGTCGCTGTCTGGGCTCAAGTTCCGACACAGATTTTTTTAAGTCTATGCGCGTTATGTTTATGTCCTCGTTATCCGTCCACAAATCCGCCTTCTCGTAGTCTTCAAAATTTTTCATTGCATCCGCCGCCATCAGTGCCTCGCTGACTCTTTCCCGGGAAAGCCCGGTCATCTCCGACAGCTCCGACAGTTTTGGCGAAATACCTTTCCTGGATATAAAATCACTTTCTGCACAGCGAACCGCTGCCGCATCGCTCTTCAAACCTCTGCTCACCTTAACCGTGCCCCGGTCTCTAAGCTGAGACCTGATTTCCCCGGCTATCATGGGCACCGCATAAGTGGAAAATTTCAGCCCTCTCTCCGGTTCAAAACGCCTGGCAGCCTTAATAAGACCGATGTACCCGATCTGAATGATGTCGTCCAGCTCCTCATCGCAGGCATAAGAAAGCCGCAAGGCTACCGATTTGACAAGACCGGTGTGCTCGCGGATGAGTTTTTCCTCTTTTTCGGCGTCAAAGCTGCTTTCGTCCTGGCCAGGCAATCTGCAAGTGCAGGCTTTGCTAGAATCCATAATATGTATCCAGCTTTTTTATCAGGGTTACTGTGGTTCCCTCGCCGGGTTTGGAATCCACCTTTATCTTATCCATAAAGCTCTCCATGACCGTGAACCCCATGCCTGACCTTTCCTCCCCTGTGTCGGTGGTAAAAAGCGGCTCCATGGCCTGAGCGATATTTTCGATACCTACACCTTTGTCGCTTATCTTGATAACAATGGTATCCGGCTTGATAGTTCCCAATTCCATGGTTACATTGCCGTAGCTGCCGTCGGGGTAACCATGAATAGCCGCGTTGCTGAATGCCTCGGATACCGCAGTCTTTATTTCCGTCAGCTCTTCCACAGTGGGATCCATCTCTGATGCATAGGCTGCAGCCACTGACCGAGCCAGACCCTGATTCTCCAATGTGGCAGCCATCTGTACCTTTAATAACTTTTCCATTATGAAACTTCCTTTCTGCTCAGATATTCGATGGCCTCACCCACCGAGTCCATATAATCTATTATTGAGAAAACTCCCGCCATATTGAGAATGTTTCTCACTGCTGCAGAGCAGCCAACAATTGCCACTCTTCCGCCTGACTGACTGAGCTTTCTGTATCTTCCCAGTATTATGCCGATGCCGGAGCTGTCCATAAATGTGACCCGCGAAAAGTCAAAAATCAGGTCTTTGGAGCCGTATCCATCCATGGTTTCATCTATGTCGGCTCTGGCCTTTGCCGCGCTGTGGTGGTCCACCTCTCCCAAAAGCTCCGCAATCAGAATATTTCCCTTTATGCCGAAAATAATGTCCATTTCCAAAACCTCCTATCTCATATTGATTATAAACCCGGCGGGACGCAGTGTCTTTAGGAGATATTGGCGAAAAAGGACTAGTTTTGTCGAATGGTTAGGCGCGGGCCCTGCTTGCCCGTAGCAACACCGTCGCACACTGGCGGCTGCTTGGGGCTCGTCGGGGCTCTTTGACTATTCGGGCTCGTCGGGGCTCTTTGGTCTGTCTCTTATACACATCTCCGAGCCCACGAGACGTAGAGGAATC
>CALZOZ010000010.1 GCA_945828095.1 uncultured Clostridia bacterium | reverse complement strand
GGATGACAGGATTCGAACCTGCGGCCTTTGCGTCCCGAACGCAACGCTCTACCAAACTGAGCCACATCCCGGCGGCATGGAATATAATAGCACAACCCGGCAGCTTTTTCAAGAGTTAAATTGAAGATTTATCTGCCGGGTTTTCCGAAATAGTTAAAATGTTTTCCGAGAGGAAACAATTCGACGGTTTTGGAAAACAAAATGGTATGCAGCGACTTTTATAGAAGAAAAAACCATGAATTGTGGCAGAATCCCTTACCACAATATAGAATACATGTAACAATATGAAAGAAGGTTTTCCAAAAGGCCTGTTTTGTTTTCCAAAAGAAAACAATCAAGCGGTTTAGGAAAACCTTCATACACCATAATATGGAAAAAGCTATTACGACAGAAAAATCTATCCGAAATACGGAATCACCATCTGGATAAAGCTCCAGAACAGCTTCAGGCCGTAGAAGATGATTACTATACCGCATACAACGTTGATTACACGGAGAGTCTTGTCGGTGATTTTGGCACTGAACAGCGAAATTATCGTTGAAATTCCAAGAAACCAAAGTACTGATGCACTGGCAAAGCCGCCAACGAAGAAAAAGTCAGTGCCTTCAGGAAGGGTGGCTTTAAATGCGCCAAGCATCATGGATCCGTCGATAAGAGCCTGAGGGTTGAACCATGTTACCACGCAGGCGGTGGTAACTACTTTGACAATAGGGATATCCACATTGGTGCTTGTGTCTAAGGTGTCTTTCGCGCGAACAAGCCCCTGACCGATCCATATAACAATAACGCTGCCTACCAGCAGAATAGCCATTTCCAGCCATGGGGATGCGGACATGACGGCACCGATACCAAAGAAGCAGGCCAGCCCCAGTGTCACATCAAAAAAGATAACGATCAAGGCTGTTGCATAGACTCTTCTGCGAGGCTGAGTGAGAGCCGTATTGATTACAAAAAGATTTTGAAGTCCAATGGGAGCTACATAAGCAAGACCCATAGTCAGTCCCTGAAGGTAGATATCCATAATTTTTTTCCTCCTAAATGCGAAAGTTATATACAAAACAAACTTGCTCTTTTTTTCTTACCTGCTATAATTATAGTATCATTGACAGCAAAGTCAATAACGCAAATTTTTATTATCAAGTAATAAAAATCTTACCGCTGCCCGGAGCGAAGGGCGGAAAGGAGAGCCACATGATAGAAACACATTACGACTGTCCATGTCTGGAAAAGTGTCCGCTGAATTACGCCATGTCCATTATCGGCGGCAAATGGAAGATGCAGATAATCTGCTCACTGAATAATAAGGGCACAATGAGGTACAACGAGCTGAGGCGAAAGCTGGACGGCATTTCCAATACGGTTCTGGCAAGTTCCCTGAAAGAACTGGAAGAAGAAGGACTGGTGGAACGCAGAGAATATCTGGAAGTTCCTATCAGAGTAGAGTATTCTTCCACGGAAATGTGCGACCGTCTCATGCCTATTCTGGAACAGCTCAGCGACTGGGGTGAAGAAATGATGAGGAGGCAAAGATATGAGACTGATTTCCTGGAACGTAAACGGACTGAGAGCCGTCATGGGGAAGAATTTCATGGAATTTTTCAACGAGATAGATGCAGATATTTTCTGTCTGCAGGAGACAAAGCTTCAGGAGGGACAGATTGAAATGGACCTGCCGGGCTATTATCAATACTGGAACTATGCGGATAAGAAAGGTTATTCCGGTACCGCAATTTTTACGAAGAAAGAGCCCATAAGTGCAGCCTGCGGAATTGGTATAGATGAGCACGACCATGAGGGAAGGGTTATAACCCTGGAATTCGACGACTTTTACATGGTTACAGTATATACCCCTAATTCACAGGACCAGCTGAAGCGCCTTGATTACCGTATGAATTGGGAGGACGATTTCAGAGCATACCTGACAGAACTCAACACTAAAAAACCGGTAATCGTAACCGGCGACATGAACGTGGCCCATAAGGAAATTGACCTCAAGAATCCTAAGACCAACCGCCGCAATGCAGGCTTTACAGATGAGGAAAGAGGCAAGATGACTCAGCTTCTTGACAGCGGATTCATCGACACCTTCAGATATTTTTACCCTGACACAGAAGGAATCTATTCCTGGTGGTCATACCGGTTCAAGGCCAGGGAGAAGAATGCAGGCTGGAGAATCGACTATTTTCTGGCGTCTGCGGATATGGAAAGCCGCCTTAAAGAAGCAAAAATTCATACCGATGTCTTTGGCTCTGACCATTGCCCGGTAGAACTCGAGATTGAATAATCCGGCAAGTGCCGTGAAAAATAAGGAGAAAGCTAGATGCAGAAATTTGGATTTATCGGGATGGGAAATATGGGCCAGGCATTAGCGGAAGGATTTATAAATTCCGGAAAGGTGCAGGCAGAGGATATATATGCATTTGCCCCTAATCAGGCAAAGCTGAAGCAAAACGCGGAGCGGATAGGTTTTACACCTTGCAGTTCTCTTACAGGGCTGACAGAGTTTTGCGACACAATTATAATGGCATGCAAGCCTTACCAGATAGAGGATGTTCTGGCGGTGCTGGGAGACGGTCTTAAAAGCAAAACATTGCTTACAGTGGCAGCAGGCTGGGATTACGAGATGTATTCAAGATATCTTGACTGCAGCGAGACTAAAGTACAGTACATAATGCCTAATACGCCTGTGGCTGTAGGAAAGGGGACATTTTTGCTTGAAGAGGAAAATAGCATTGCCTCTGAAGATGCAGTACAGCTTGAGGAAATACTATCCGCATTGGGAACTGTTATCAGGATTCCAGGCAGGCTTATGGATGCTGCATCGGCGGTATCAGGCTGCGGTCCGGCTTTCTTTGATATGGTGATAGAAGCTATTGCAGACGGAGCAGTAAAGAACGGAATTGCACGGAAGACGGCATACGAGCTTGCGTGCACCACTATGGCAGGAACGGCAGAGCTTATGCTAAAAACAGGGCTCCATCCCGGGGAACTTAAGGACAGAGTCTGTTCACCGGGCGGCACCACAATAAAAGGGGTGGCAGCTTTGGAGGAATGCGGCATCAGGAACGCTTTTATCAAGGCGGTAGATGCGGTGGTTGACAAGTAATTTATAGAAGAGGAGAGTAACATACAGGATATGAGAGAAGATGTTTACGGATATAAAAGCAGCATAAATGTGTACAATGTTGATATGAACAGGAAAGCTCGTCCGGCGGGAATTCTCAGGGAAATGCAGGAATGCGGCTCCCGGCAGATGGCGGATCAGAAACCTTCCTATGATGAATTGCTGGACAAAGGACAGGCACTAATGTTGAGCCGTCTTGACATGATTATTCCTCAGGAAATCTGCCTGGATGAGGAAATAGAGGTTTTCACATGGCCTTGCCCAAGCGTAAGAGCAACTTTCCTGAGAAATTATCTGGTGCGTAAAAACGGGGAAACGGCGGCGATGATTTCCAGCCAGTGGACCCTGGTAAATTCCGAGACACGAAAGATTATGAAGGTTGAGGATGTGGATTTTTCCAACTACACCATGGACGAATATGTGGATGTAATGCCGGGCAGCAAATTCAAGATAAGCCGTGAAGATGCAGAGACGCTGGAAACGGTGGGGCAGAAAACCGTTCGTCTCAGTGATGTGGATTACAACGGGCATATGAATAACACCAATTATGTGGACATGCTTTGTGACTATATTCCTGAGCTTACAGCAGGCACCCACAGGGTAACCGTCATGAGAATTCATTTCAGCAAGGAGGCCCCCATTGGAGAAACCATAGAGATTAAAAGACTCAGAACGCTTGACGATAAATATATTTTCAGGACTTTCCGCAGCGACGGAGATGTAAATGTTGAAGCAGAGTTCAAAATAGAAGAACTATAAAATAGTTGAAAAGAAAAAAGAGCAGCCTGACAAATAGCTTCAAGCTGCTCTTTCTGTTTATTCAATTGACTTCAGCGATTCAGTCATACTTATCTTTTCCAGCCTGAAGTACATTACAAAGTTTACTATGCCTGCAAAAACAAAGGTCATGACAACGGCCAGCACATAGCTTAAAGGCTGTATATGCATATTGAAGCTCATCAGGTCAATCTGTATCTGATTGATGATAAAGGCATGGAGAACCTTTCCTATAGGAAGACCCACGAGGGCAGCAATGGCCGTGAGCATTATGTTTTCACGGAATACATAGGATGATGTTTCGTTAGGGTAGAAGCCAAGAACCTTGATGGTGGCTATTTCCCTTATACGCTCAGTAATGTTGATGTTCGTCAGATTATAGAGGACTATGAAGGCCAGAGCACCGGCACAGCCGACCACCAGCATGATTATGTAGTTCATGCTCTTCATCATATTGGAAATACGGTCGCGGAAATCCTTAGTGATTGAAACAGAAGCCACATTGTCTGCATTCATCAGATATGCGCCGTCTGCGCTCGTATCTGCAATTTCACCGTCTTCTCCGATGACTCCGAGGACGAAAGCCGTGTTGGTTTCCATGTGTCCCCACTGCTCTTCGTAGGAAGTACGATTAAGGTATACGTAGTGATATACGTAGTTTTCACAAAGTGCTGTAATTTTGAGATTCATCTCCCGCATGTCACTGTCGAATACGGTGAGAGTATCTCCGGCCTCTAGTCCGAGTTTCTGGGCCAGGTTTTCGTTTATGACGCATTCGCCGTCACCCGGGAAGGTGATAGGGCCGTCTTCATTGTGAAGGTCGATAAACTTTTCTATAGGAGCATCCTTCTCTGCCACTACCATGTTTACTGATTTAACGGCATTGCCTGCATGGGCATCCACCGAAAGGGCATTAAGGAAAAGACAGTCGGAAATTACACTGCTGTTCTCATCCATGAATTCCTGCTGTTCATCTGCGGTGAGGTCTTTGTCGAAGGTAACTGTATAGTCCACATGGAATATATTATCGTACTGGTCGGAAACCACATTTTTAACAGAATCATTTATTCCGAAGGCGGCCACCAGGAGAGCTGTACAGCCGCATACACCGATAATCATCATGAAGAAACGTTTTTTGTAGCGGAAGATATTTCTCATTGAAACCTTACGCAGGAAGGAAAGCCTCTTCCAGATGAAGCCGATACGCTCCAGCAGGATGCGCTTGCCCATGGCGGGTGTCTTAGGTCTGATGAGCTGCGAAGGTACTTCCTTAAGTTCTCTGTAGCAGGAGAAAATAGTGCTTCCCACAGCGCATACCAGTGCTGCCAGAATGGACAATCCGCCCAGTTTCCAGTCTATTACGAAAATTATATCGGAGAAGTTGTACATCATTCCGTAGGCGGCCCATATTACCCAAGGGAAAGCATAGGAGCCCGAAATGAAGCCTGTCAGTCCTCCGATGAGAGTGGCGCTTGCCGAGTATATCACATATTTTTTCAGAATGGTGTTTCTGCTGTAACCAAGCGCTTTAAGCACGCCTATCTGGGTGCGCTGCTCATCAACCATTCTTGTCATGGTGGTCATAACAACCAGTGCAGCCACGATAAAGAAGAAGATAGGGAACAACTTGGCAATTCCGTCCACTATGCTTGAATCGTTTTCAAAGCAGATATAGCCGATATTGGTATCTCTGCCGAGAACGTAGGTATCAGGATGTTCTATATCATCGATTTCATCCCTGGCGTCGTCCAGTTCTTCTTCGGCGTCGGCAATTTTTTTCTTGCCGTCGGCGATTTCCTGCTTGCCGTCGGCAATTTTCTTCCTGCCGTCGGCCAGGTCAGCTCTGGCTTCCTTAAGCTCCTGTCTGCCGTCTGATATTTTCTTTTCGCCTTTTTCTATCTCGATACGTCCTCTTTCCAGTTCTGCCCATGCGGATTCAAACTGGCTGTCTGCCTGAGCTTTTGCCTGGGTGTACTGAGCCAGATACTGGTCATAGTACGGTGTTCCTGCTGCTATGTCTACCTGAGCCTTGAGCTGGTCAAGCTGCGCGTAGGCATCGGCTTTTTCGCTTTTATATTTTTCGACGCCGTCCTCGTATTCGGCTTTTGCTTTTTTAAGGTCCTTTTCGGAGTCGTCAAGTTTCTTTTGGTTGTCTCTTATTTCTTTTTCGGCATCAGCCAGTTTCTTTTCGTTATCCTTGAGCTTCTTTTCACCATCGGCCAGGTCGGCTTTGGCATCAGCCAGTTTTTCTTCAGCATCGGCCAGCTTTTCGTTGGCCTCGTCCATTATCTCATCGTATCTGGTGGTGCCGCAGCTTTCAATTGCTTCTGTGAGAGGATCCTCCATGCTGTCTGCTATTTCCTTGTATTCATCGGTGAAAATAGGGGCCGTCTTTTCCAGATCGACATAGATTTCTGTGAAGTAATCGCAGTCCCATGCCTCCGGAGTTATGTATATAAATGCTGCTACTTTGCCGTCGCCCAGAGACGTGGATCCACGTTCAAAGTTAAGGTAGAGAGGAGAGGTTGCCAGACCGGTTATGGTATATTCGCGGCCTGCCAGCATATCAAGAGTATCCTCCTCGTTTCCGTCGGTTAAATGTATGGTTTTACCTATGTCTTCGGAACTGAAATGCAGTGAGTCAACGACGCACTCGTCAGCACTTTCAGGCATACGTCCTTCTACAAGGGAAAGTGTGCTTATTTTTTCGCTGACGGTGTGGAGCTTTGCAACATTTTCACCGTTTTCCGTTCCTTCTTCTTCGAAGAGTATGTCTGCAGACCATGAGCCTTCCGCGTATCTGACACCATCCACAGCATTGATTGTATCCACGCTTTCATCATCCAGACCCAGTGTGGAAATCAGCTCATAGTCGAAGAGGTTGTGTTCATCCAGAAAGGTGTCTCCGGTAAGGGTGAAGGCATCCTTGCAGACCTTAAGACCGCAGAAAAACCCAACTCCCAGCATGACGATGGCAAGTATGGCCAGCCATCTGGTTAAGCTGCCTCTGATTTCCCGCAGGGTAGATTTTGTCATCATGTTTTTCATAATTCAGGCCAGCCTTTCTACCACTCAATATTTTCAACCGGAGTCTTGTTCTGGTTGATTTCCACAGAAGAAACTGTGCCGTTCTTTACATGAATAATACGGTCCGCCATAGGCGTGATGGCCTGGTTGTGTGTGATGATAACTACGGTCATGCCCGTTTCATGAGCAGTATCCTGAAGGAGTTTAAGGATTGCTTTGCCCGTATTGTAGTCCAGAGCTCCTGTAGGCTCGTCGCAGAGGAGAAGCTTTGGGTTCTTGGCCAAAGCCCTTGCAATTGCAACTCGCTGTTGTTCTCCGCCGGAGAGCTGAGCAGGGAAGTTATCCAGTCTGTCAGCAAGGCCCACTTTGATAAGAGCTTCTGCGGAATCCATTGGATCCTTGCAGATCTGAGTGGCAAGTGACACATTTTCCAGTGCCGTCAGGTTCTGAACCAGGTTGTAAAATTGGAACACAAAGCCTATTTCATGACGTCTGTATGTAGTGAGCTGTCTGGACGAATAGCCGGAAATTTCGCTTCCATCCAGATAAACACGTCCTTCAGTCAGTGCATCCATACCGCCGAGAATATTAAGCAGCGTGGTTTTGCCTGCACCGGACGGGCCGACAATAACACAGATTTCGCCTTTTTCTATTTCAAAGGAAGCATCACGGAGAGCTTCTATAGAGACCTCTCCCATCTGATATACCTTTTTTACGTGGTCAAATTTAACAAAAGCACTCATTTTTTTCCTCCATAAGCACAGTTTGAAATTTCTATATCGCGGGATTTTATGAATAAAAATTATACCATATTTTGTTCTATTTTAAAAGGATGAATCTGTGTTTCCATGTTGAAAAAATAGTGAAAAAACATGCTATGAGCAATAACATCAGAAATATTGATGCTGTTTGGGATGAGATAGTATGTGTGCCGGCAAAAACAGAAGTGTAACCGGATATAGCTCCTGCCAAGGCAAGCCCCAGTGGAAAGGCGGAATATACCTTGCCTAGGCAGCTGTTATAGCCGCCGGGTCCATAGGTGTAATATATGGTAATTGGAATAACTACTGTCATGGATGAAAGAAACATTCCTCGTGAAAAGGCATTTATATATAGCTGAAACACCATTTGTCCTTCACCAAAGGAAAAAACCGATAGTTCTGCCAGAAAGATAATGAATATACATCCGCTGTAAACTCCTTTGAATTCTGAAAGCAGCCCGGCGATAAAGGGCCCTGCCACAAGACCAAGTATAAATAGGCCTGTTGGGGAAATAAAAAAGTCAAAGGGATAAGGCTCTTCAGGATTGAAAATTGGAAGACCCCCGGCAAAACTTACAGCCATTATGAAAACAAAAAGTTTTATTACCATAGATCTTCTTCCTGCCTTAAACCTTATGTCTTCGCATAAAACAGGTGCACTGAGAAACATTGGAGGCTGCTGGAGAAAAAACAGGGTTCCTGTCAGCATCAAAGCGAGACTGATCAGAAGCATAGGGTAAGTATACCTTTCCATGAGGGCAGCCCAAGGGATTCCCAGCAGGATAGAGACGCTGAAAACCGTGCCGGTCAAAATGGTTTTGCTGGCACGAAACCAGCTGACAAGAAGATTTGCCGGAACTACAGCAGCCAGTCCTCCTGCATAAAGACCTAAAAAAGCCATCCCAAATGCAGCAGAAGCTCCGATTCCGGTTTCTGATAAGTCTGTGTGCAGGAGAAATGCACCCAGGCAGGCCGCAATGCATGCAAGGCTGGTCCAGAGCTTGAAATTGAGAAAATTGTAGCAGGCAGAACCTAAAGGTATGCCGGCTGCCAGGGAACATAAGAATATCATGGAAAGGGTGAAATTAAAATCTATATATAAAAATCCGGCCAGCGGACTGATGACCAGTATTAATCCTGCTATGTTTCTAGTGCAGTAAAAAAATCTAAGCATATTTGCCTCCGTTTCTGTATCATTTGTATGTCATATAAAGGCTGATGTCCTAAAAATATTATTTTTTAGCCCTAAAATAATATACTGTGCATTTATTGTTAATTCTCTTGTCATTTTTAAAAATCAAAATTTCCACCTGCTGCAAATTGACAGAGGATAAAACTTTGTTGTATAATAGTCCCGCAAACTGAAATCATATCTTAACCGGAAATCCAGGGACAATTGTTTATTGAAGGGAAAAAGGGTAGAACGATGAGGGATTTTTTGAAGGACAGGCTATTGATTGATTTTGACGGAATATGGAATATATATGAAATTGTGGCGGCGTTTATTTTGCTGGTGCTGGCAGCGCTGATAGTTTTGGGACTTGTCAAGCTTGTGAAAAAGGTCATCAAGAAGGCGAATCCTCGTAAAGATACTATTTTTAGCCACCGCAAAAATAAATATAAGAACAGTATAGGAAAAAAGAATAAGTACTGATTACGAAAACCGTAATACATAAGACTGGTATGTAGCCCCGCTTGAATGCGGGGTTTTTGTTTATCCCAAATATATAGGAAAACAAAGAAAAGTGGTTTAGAATCTAAATCCGTTGGTTCCGCAGCATTGGCAAGCAGGGCTCTGCGTTCTTTCACGTCTTTCATCGCGCCTGTCATCGTCTCTGTCGCAGTCTCTGTCTCTGCCTCTATCTCTGTCTCTGTCTCTGTCTCTGTCGCAGTCCCTATGAGATTTAGGTGCACATGGGTCGCACTGGCCAAGATTGTCACAGCATACATCAACCTCTTCGGCATTGATTGCAAACAATGAAGGTCTTACAACCTGAAGATTGATTCTCGGGGTGAATACCAGATTGCCGCGAACTGTCACATCTCTGGAAGGACAGTCTTCCTGACGAGCAGGATTTACGGTAATTACCGGGTTAAGAAGCATTGCGCAGCCCTCAAAGTTGAATCTGAGCGCAGGGGCAATTCCCTGACTCTGGCAAGGAATTTCAACACACTTCACGCCGAAGTTGTTGGATGCTCTGACTGTCACAGGACATCTGCCTGTTGAATCGTTTCTTGTCTTGATGCAGAGTCTGAAGTCTCTGGTGCAGCTTCCGTTTGACACGAAGCCTTCCAAAACTATTGTAAAAAGCAGCTCCCATGGTCCGGGAACCTCTGCCAAGAAGAAGTGATCATCTCTGTCACAGTCGCAGTCACAATCCTTTTGGCAATCTCTGTGACAGTCGCAGTGATCGTCGCAGATGTGTGTACATCTAGGGGTGCACGGGCATCTGGTTATATCAGCCATGATTCCGGAAAGATCAGCAAAATATCTGCCGTTCTGGAAATCTAAGTCTGTAACAGGAAATCCGTCAACGGTTACATCATCGGCGGAGAAGGTAGAGTTTTCTGCCTGAACGGCTGAAGTGATGGTTACACAAGAATTGGTAACGGTAAATTTTGCATTGCAGAGATTGAAATCACAGTCCCTGTCTCTTCTGCAGCCGCAGCCGCAATCACAATCACAGTCACAGTCTATTTCCCTGTCACCAATGATCAGCTGCTGAGTAAATCCTGATGTGTTGGTGTTCAGCCGCACAATCACAGGGCAGGATGAACTGGTCTCATCGAAAAAAACCTTGCTTAAAAATACAAGGTTTTCTTTTGTACAATTGGAGGTATTTCCCATAAAATTCATTTTCTTTCTTACCTCATTTCATAAATATAGGTACTGTCATTATATGCTCATGGGGTACGCCTGGTGAAAGGTATGCGAAGATGAGTATAAATCAGTGGGTAATTACCATATTTTAGTGGGGGATTTTTTCTATATTACCTCAAAAAAATATTGAAAAGTGTTTAAAAGTGGTGTATAGTGGTAGTATAATAAACTTACATTGGGGAGTTGGCATTTTTTACAGGAGGCATGCTCTATGTTCATGGGTACATCCTACAATTCCATAGACGAAAAAAACAGGATGATCGTGCCTTCCAAGCTGAGAGCAGGTCTGGGCACCAGGTGCATTCTGACCAAAGGTCTGGATAGATGCCTGTATATCTACACCACCGATGACTGGGAAAAACAGATGGAAAAAATAGCTCAGCTTCCGGAGTCGGACCCTAAGGTAAGAGCTTTCATCAGACACTTTTGCGCTAACGCCGCCGAATGTGAATTTGACAGGCAGGGCAGAATCATTATCCCGCAGGAACTTAAGGCATACGCCGGAATCGAGAAGGAACTTGTGACCATGGGGGCCATGTCTAAAATCGAGGTGTGGAGCAGGGATGTCTGGGATGCACCGGATAACGACAGCAAGATGGAAAACGAGGACTTTGCCAAAGCATTGGCAGAATATAACTTCTAAGGCGGGTGGAATGAATGGAATTCAAACATACATCTGTGCTTTTTGAGGAATGTATGGAGGGTCTCGATATCAGACCCGATGGAATATATGTAGACGGAACTCTCGGCGGAGGCGGTCACTCTGAAGGAATCTGCAAAAGGCTGGGAGAAAAGGGTATGCTCATAGGAATAGACCGTGACAGAGATGCCCTGAACGCTGCAGAGAAAAGGCTTGAAGCTTATCCTTGCCAAAAGGTATTCGTTCAGAGCAATTATTCTGACATTAAGGATGTGCTGGCAGATCTTGAAATCGACAGTATAGACGGAGCTCTGCTGGATTTGGGTGTTTCGTCTTTCCAGCTGGACAACCCTGATAGGGGTTTTTCCTATATGCAGGAAGCGCCTCTTGATATGAGAATGAGTCAGGATGACGATTTCACAGCTTATGATGTGGTCAATACCTATGACGCAGATGAGCTTAAGAATATAATCTTTAAATACGGTGAGGAAAGGTGGGCTTCCAGAATAGCGGACTTTATCGTTAAGGCGAGAAAGGACAAGCCTATCGAAACCACAGGGCAGCTTGTGGACATTATCAAGGCGGCCATACCGGCATCTGCAAGACGGGACGGCCCGCACCCGGCTAAAAGAACATTTCAGGCCATCAGAATAGAGGTCAATGATGAGCTGGGCCAGCTGGAAAAGGCCGTGGACGAGTTCTGTGATGTACTGTCACCGGGAGGAAGACTATGCATTATAACCTTCCATTCCCTTGAGGACCGCATCGTAAAGGATATTATAAACAAGAGAATCAACCCTTGCACCTGCCCTAAGGAGTTTCCTGTATGCGTGTGCGGAAAGGTTGGAGACATAAAGAAGAAATCGAACAAGCCAATAGCACCGACGGCGGAGGAGATCGAAAGAAACCCTCGTTCAAGAAGTGCCAAGCTGCGGGTGGCTGAGAAAATATAACCGCAGCTATAGACCGTTAATGCAAAGTGATAATGAGGGACGACATGACAGCAGCAGAAAGAGCATACACAGCAGACTATTCTTACGTTGCACCAAGTACATATGCGAGAGACTTTGCACAGCAGCTCCCTAAAACAGGAACTGATAGCCGCGACAGAGCTTATGGAAGAAACTCTCGAAAAGCGGGAAACATAGAGCTCTTGCCGGAGAAAAAAGCTGCAAGCCCTATTTCGCGGCCGGTTTTACTGCGTTCTGTTTTGATGCTCATAATTGCCGGAGTGCTTTTGGTAGGTACGGTATGGATGAGTGCCAAAGCCACGGAAATAAAGTACTCCATTAACAGAACAAATAATGAAATACGCCTTCTGGAAAACGAGATAAATACCCTGAACATCAAGATTCAAAGTTCCAACGGAATAGAGTCGGTGGAAGAATATGCCATCAGCAAGCTGGGAATGAAGTATCCGAAGAGCAATCAGTGTATTTACATTGAGGAGGGAGCGGCTGTGAGAGAGGATCTCGCTGCCGTTATAAAGGAAAAAGCATATAAAGAATCCTGACGGAATATAAATAGATTTAGAATAATTTCATATACAAGCGAGCCAGACAACTTAATACAGCCATTGGTGGTCTGGCTTTCTGTTTGTAAAGGGAAATATTCAGAAAGGAAAGAGGAGCAAGAAACGGAATGAAAGCACCGGTAACTTTAAAACACAAAAGAAGAATAGCTATAGGGTTTTTCGCTATTGCCATGCTTTTAATCGCACTTACTTTCCGAGTTGCGTGGATACAGATAGTAGATGCGGAAGAATATACAGAAAAGGCCATTTTACAGCAGACTACCGATACGCCTATTGAGGCCAAGCGGGGAGTGATTTATGACAGAAACGGCAAAGAGCTTGCTACAAGCACAACCTGCTACACATTGTGGGTGTGGCCTGCCCAGTTTACATCGGAAAAAACCACAGCAGAGATAAAAGAAATGTCGGCTAAAATTGCCGAAATCGTGGATAAAGACCCGGAAAAGATAGAGACCGGTGTGACTAAAGAGCAGCACATGGTAGCTCTGGCGAAGTATCTGGATAAGGAAACTGCTGACAAGATAAGAGCTTTGAAATACAGCGGTCTTGAAATATCTGCAGCAACGAAGAGAAACTATCCTCTTGGAAGCTTTGCATCCCACGTGCTGGGGAGCGTAAACGACGATAACCAGGGCAGAACAGGCCTTGAGCTGCAGTATGACGAGTACCTCAGCGGGGTTTCCGGCCGCTGGGTAAGAAACCATGACCTTTCAGGAAATGAATTGGTTGAGGGAAGGGAAGAATACCACGAAGCTCATGATGGACTTAATGTGGTTTCCACTTTGGATGAAGCAATTCAGCATTATGCAGAGAAGGCCATCGCCGAAGGAATGGAAAAGACAGGGGCCAAACGTATCATGTGTCTGATTATGGACCCTGAAACAGGTGATATTCTGGCAAGTGCAGTGACACCGGGCTTTGATCCTAACAATGCTACAGTACCTACAGATGAAAAAATGGCCGAGGAATACGAAAAGGCAAAAAATAAATCTGAGGTATTGTCAAAAATGTGGAGAAATCCTATTGTCAGCGATACATACGAACCGGGTTCCACCTTTAAACTTATAACGGCATCATCAGCCATTGAGGAGAAGGCGATAACAACAACGGAAACCTTCAGCTGCAATTCCCATGTAACCATTGCAGGTGTAACATTGCACTGCTGGAGCAACAGAAACCATGGAACCCAGACAATAAAAGAAGCCGTAGGAAATTCCTGCAACCCTGTTCTGGCAAAGGTTGCAACCAAGATGGGAAAGACTACTTTCTACAAATATCTGGATTTATACGGAATTACAGAGAAAACCGGTGTGGATTATCCCGGTGAAGCAGGTTCCATCGTGCAGAGCCTTGAAAATGTAGGACCGGTTGAACTTGCTACCATAGGGTATGGTCAGGGTATTTCAGTGACTCCGATACAGCTTCTGACTGCAGTGAATGCAATAGGAAACGACGGCGTGCTGCTGCAGCCGAGATATGTCAAGGCACTGACAGACAGCGACGGCAAGGTAGTCGAGGAGTATGAACCGGTTATTGTGAGGAAGGTGCTTTCCTCAAAGACCGCTTCTGAAATGAGAGATATAATGGAATACGTTGTTTCCGAAGGCGGCGGAGGAAATGCCAAGATTACCGGCTACAGAATAGGCGGTAAAACAGGTACGGCCAACAAGGTTGAAAACGGAAAGTACGGAGATAATTATTACAGTTCATTTATAGGAATGGCGCCTATGGATGATCCTAAGGTATCCATTCTGGTCATTGTGGACAGTCCAAAGGGGTCCTACTACGGTTCAATTGTAGCTGCACCTATTGCAAAATCAATACTGTCGGATGTATTGCGTTACATGAACATTTCTCCTGAATACACCGATGAAGAAAAGGCGGCTATAGAAGGAAATTACACGGTGGTTCCAAATGTTGTAGGAAAGGAATTCAGTGAAGCTGCCGGTATAATCGGAGGAAAGGATCTTAAATACAGCAGGCCTAAGTCGGCACGGGATGACGACAACTTTACCGTTGTGGATCAGTATCCGAAGGCCGGGACAAAGGTTAAAAAGAATTCGGTTGTTTATGTTTACAAGGAGTAAAACTTAAGCATATAATATCTTTTGGAGGTAAATTATAGCGATGAGGCTGGACGTTTTGTTTGGCGGCCTCTCTTGGGAGACCGTCTGTGGAACTCCGGACAAAGACGTTAAAGCGTTAGTTTACCATTCAGACAAAACCGTGCCCGGCAGTGCGTTTTTTGCAATCAGGGGTGAAGAACGGGACGGAAAAGAATATTTAGAACAGGCTGCCGGCCTTGGCGCCCATATCCTTGTTACAGATGAACAGGGCGAGCAGATGGAAAAGCTGCTGTGTCACCTGTGTCAGGTTTACGGAATCACAGGTGTAAGAGTAAAGGACATCAGAAAGGCTTTGGCAGAAGCATCGGCTGAGTTTTACGGGAGGCCGGCGGAGAAGCTTACCCTCATTGGAGTTACAGGCACCAAAGGGAAGACCACAACCACCTTTATGATAAAGGAAATACTGGAAGAAGCGGGCATAAAAACCGGCATAATCGGCACAGTGGTTTCAGGGTATGACGGATGCTACCAGGAAGCCGTAAATACTACACCTCAGTCAGAGGATATCCACAGAGCTCTCAGCCAGATGGTTGATGCGGGCTGTAAGGCTGCAGTTATGGAGGTGTCGTCCCAGGGAATCATGCAGGACAGAACCTACGGGCTGGATTTCGATTACGCGGTATTTACCAACTTATATCCCGACCACATAGGCAAGGGAGAGCATAAAAGTCTGGAAGAATATATCGGCTGGAAAAGCATGTTGTTTAAACAGACAAAAACCGCTATAATCAATGTGGATGACTCTCATTGGCAAGACATGGCACGGGAAAGCACTGCAGACAGGATCGTGACTTTTGCCGTCAGATTCGGCGAAGAAAGAGAGCAGACCGGGGGCAGAATCGCGGACTATGAAGCTGAGAATGTACTGCTGCGAAGGAAAAAAGATCTGATGGGAGTGGGATTTACCATTGGAGACAGGGAGTTTTTTACGGGAATGCCGGGAAGGTTCAATGTATACAATGCTCTGGCTGCTGCAGCTTGCGCAGCATCGATGGATATTCCGTGGAAGTGTATACAGAGAGCCCTCTCAAAAATCAAGGTCAGGGGCAGAGCGGAGATAGTAAATCTGGGTGAGGATTTTACTGTGCTGGTGGATTATGCTCATAACGGCCCGGCTCTGGAAAGCCTTCTTAAGGCTCTGAGAGAGTATGAACCTGCCAGGCTGATTGCTGTTTTTGGATGCGGAGGCAACAGGGACAGAAACCGGCGATTTGAAATGGGAAAGGCGGCAGCGCAGCTGGCGGATTTTTCCGTGGTTACCTCTGACAATCCGAGACACGAAAATCCAATGGACATTATAAAAGATATTACTCAGGCTATGGCTCAGGAGGAGGGGAGCTACATCGTAATCCCTGACAGGCGCGAGGCAATCTGCTGGACGGTTTTACAGGCACAGACCGGGGATGTTATCGTGGTAGCAGGAAAAGGACACGAAACCTATCAGCTTCTGGGCAGCGAAAAGAGACATTTTGATGACAGGGAGACTATACTTTCTGTCATGGAAAAAATATAGAAGAGGAAGAGAATATGAGACCATTTACTGTTGAAGAGATAATGAAAGCTGTTGACGGGACTTTAGTGTCCGGTGAGAAGGACAATATGGTGTATGGAATCTGCACCGATTCAAGAAAGTCGAAACCGGGGGATCTGTTTTTCCCGCTTAAGGGCGAAAACAACGACGGCCATGACTTTTTGGGTCAGGTACTGGAATCGGGATGCCGCACAATAGTGGTTTCCGATGAGAGCAAGGTGCCGAAACAGGCTTTTGCTTCCCAACCGGGAGATGCTGATATTATTGTGGTGGAGGATACAACTGCTGCACTTCAGGCTCTGGCCTCATATTATCTTGATTGCCTGCCGCTGAAAAAGAAGATTGCGGTGACCGGCAGTGTAGGTAAGACCAGCACGCGGGATATGCTCTACTATGCTGTATCTACATCTTTTAAGACGGGAAGAAACCCGAAGAACTTTAACAACTACTTCGGATTGCCGCTGAGCATAATGGACTTTGAGCCTGACACCGAGGTGGCTGTCCTTGAGATGGGCATGGCATCTAAGGGAGAAATAGAAACCCTGGCTCGTCTGGCCAGACCGGATATCGGGGTAATCACCAATATAGGAGTATCACATATTGAAAATCTGGGAAGCAGGGAAGGTATACTGAAAGCTAAACTTGAGGTGACCTGCTGTTTTGATGAAAATTCCACATTGATAATAAATACGGATAACGATATGCTCACACCTGAAAATGTAAAGGGCAATTATAAGATTGTTACTGTAGGAACGGGAGAAAAATGTGACTATCGTATAAAAGATGTTTGCGATTTCGGTGATAAAGGTATAGAATATACTTTATGCCATGATGGGAAAACCTATCGGGTTAAACTTCCGGTTCCGGGAGCGCATAATGCTGTCAATTCATCACTTGCCGTAGCCGCGGCAGGAATTCTGGGTATTTCCCCGGAGACAGCCATCAAAGGATTTGAGCAGGCTGAGCTTACCGAAAAGAGGTTAAATATAAAGAAACAGGGTAGAATTAAGGTTATAGATGATACTTATAATGCCTGTCCGGATTCCATGAAATCAGCCTTGAATACACTTATGTCCACATCAATAGATGAAGGCGGCAGACGTGTTGCTGTTCTGGGAGACATGTTCGAGCTTGGAAATGAAAGTCAGGCAGCTCACCTTGAGGTGGGACAGTACGCAGGCGAAATGAAACCGGATCTTCTGGTTGCCGTGGGCAATGATGCCAGGTACTATGCAGAGGGAGCATCTGCTCTGGGAGAGGACAGAGTTCTCCTGTATGAACATAGAGAGGATTTTGAAAAGGAAGTATCCTCTATAATAAAGCCGGGGGATGTGGTGCTGGTTAAGGCTTCCCGGAGCATGGAGATGGAAAAGACAGTAAAAGAAATACTAAAAGATAAATAATAGAAGGATAGGAGTAGGAAAATGCAGAATTTGATATTCCCTATAATTGCAACGATTGCAGCATGGGTTCTGGGCGCTTTGTTCACGAAAATGCTCATTCCGTTTTTAGAAAAGAAACAGTTCAGACAGTTTGTAAGAGAAGAGGGACCTCAGTCACATCTTTCAAAGACAGGAACACCGAGCATGGGTGGTCTGGCGATAATCAATGCCGCGGCTATTTCTGCCATAGTTGTAACTGCCGTAGAGGGAAGCCTCGATATAAGAGTAGTGGGCGTAATAGTGCTGATGTACCTTTTTTCACTTATCGGTTTTATTGATGACTACGAAAAAGCAATTAAAAAGAATAACGCAGGCATAAGTCCGAAGCAGAAAATTGTGATGCAGTTTGGATTTTCTCTCGCCTTCGCTGTGTTTGCTGCTTTTTATTCCTACGCGGCTTTCGGTATGATAGGCGGAACAGAGGTATGGATACCGTTTATAGATAAGTACATCGACTTTGGAATTTTGTATATCCCGTTTGAAGTGTTTGTTCTGGTTGCATTCAGTAATTCAGTGAATCTTACTGACGGCCTTGACGGCCTGGCTTCAGGTGTGACTGCACTGGTTTCAATTTTTATGATAATTGCGGGAACGACTTTCTGCTACACAGGAGAACCGGTTATTTTCGGTGCTGTGGCCGGCGGCTGTCTTGGTTTCCTTATTTTCAACAAAAATCCTGCAAAGATTTTTATGGGTGATACGGGCTCAATGGCCCTTGGCGGCGTACTTGCTGCGGGAGCCATTATGATGAAGCTGGAGTTCCTGTTGGCCATTGCAGGACTGGTCTATGTAATCGAGGCGTTATCTGTAATAATCCAGGTGACATATTTTAAGAAAACAAAAAAGAGAATTTTCAAAATGGCGCCGATTCACCACCATTTCGAACTGTGCGGAATGGGTGAAAGAAAGGTAGTGGCCATGTTCTGGGCGGCTACTCTGGTGTTCTGTCTTCTGGCTATTTTAGTAATGAACATATAGGGGTGATAATTTATGTATAACGTGAATCTGGAAAATGTAAAGGATAAGAGAGTACTTATAGTCGGAATGGGTAAATCGGGCATTGCCGCTACTCAGGCTATGCTTAAGCTTGGTGCAAATGTAACGATACAGGACTCAAAAGAAAGGGAAAAAACCGATGCGCAGCTTCTTACCTTCCTGGAGGGAAAGAATGTAAAATGTTATTTTCATGAGATTCCTGAATATGTTGCAGACTTTGATATGATAATTCTCAGTCCGGGAGTAAACCCTGAGCTGGACTTTATAAGAGAGGCTGAAGCTGACGGCGCGGAAATCGTGGGAGAACTTGAGATTGCATACAGAATCGCAAGAGGCTCCTTTGTCGCGATAACAGGTACCAACGGCAAGACCACCACCACTACACTGGTAGGCGAAATCTTCAGGAATTCCAGGAGAAAAACTCACGTAGTAGGAAATATAGGTGTTGCAGTTATTTCAAAGGCACTTGAAGCGGAGGAGGAGGACTGGCTTATAACAGAGACCAGCAGCTTCCAGCTTCAGACCATAAAATATTTTAAACCGGAGATTTCGGCCATCCTTAATCTTACACCGGATCACCTCAACAGGCACCATACCATGGAGGCTTACGGCGAGGCAAAGGCGAGAATTTTTGAGAACCAAGATGCAAACGGTTACTGTGTGATAAATTATGACGACAAGCTTTGCTATGGTCTGGCCAAGGACTGCAAGGCCAAGGTTGTGCCTTTCTCAAGACTGGAGGAACTTGATTTCGGAGCATTCCTTAAGGGAGATATGCTGGTAATCAGAAATGAGGCAGGCGAGCTGATTGAGTTATGTAACAGAAATGATCTTAAGATTATCGGTGACCATAATGTGGAAAATGCCCTTGCGGCAGCTGCAATCTGCTATTTTGCAGGAATAGACAGTGAAGTAATCTCAAAAACTCTGACAGATTTTGGTGGAGTTGAGCATAGAATAGAGTATTCGGGAGAAATAAACGGTGTGAAGTTCTACAATGATTCCAAGGGAACAAATGTGGATGCGGCCGTTATTGCACTCAGGGCTATAAAGAAAAACATAATCTTAATAGCAGGAGGAGACGGCAAGGGCCAGAGCTTTGACGAGCTGATAAAGAACTTTGAAGGCAGGGTAAAACACATGATACTGCTTGGAAGAGACGGCGGTATTATTGCGGAGGCTGCTGACAAGTACGGCTTCAAGGACTACACCTTTGCCAAGGATATGCCTGAGTGCGTAAACAAAGCTTTTGAAATGGCTCAGCCGGGGGATACGGTGCTTCTTTCACCGGCCTGCGCAAGCTGGGATATGTACGATAATTTCGAGCAGAGAGGCGACCACTTCAAGGAATGTGTGAGCAGACTGGGATTATAGATTTTTGACGATTTAAAAGGGCGTTTAAAGAGTTTATGGAAAAGAAGATAGTAAAAAAACAACATACAGGTGATTTGTCCGTAGCACTGCTGGTGACTATTTTAACGATTTTCGGCACCATTATGATTTTCAGTGCCAGTTATTACTATGCCATCAGCAACTACGACAACCCCTATCACTATCTTACCAGACAGCTCATCTGGCTGGCAGCAGGCTTTGTTGCCATGTGGATATGCGCCAAGGTGGATTATCATTTCTGGGTACGGTTCTGGCTTATTGCATACGTAGCGGGCCTGGGACTTCTGGTGCTGGTGCTTATTCCGGGAATAGGTGCAGACGCATACGGAGCTACCAGGTGGATTCAGCTGGGGCCTATAACTATAATGCCGGGTGAAATCGCCAAAGTAGGTATAATACTGTTTATTACAGGATATTTTTCACGCCACCCTAAGTGGATTACCGAGATAAAGCGGGGTATTCTGCCAATACTGCTTGTAACGGGCATTTACGGCGGACTTATTATGCTGCAGCCTAATATGTCTACAGCTTTTACCATATGCTTTATCGTAGGCGGTATGCTGCTGGTAGCAGGTGCAAAGTGGATTCATCTGGGAACACTTGCCGGCGGTGCCGTAGCTGCAGGTGTGGTACTTATTTTTGCCGACACCAGCGGATACAGGTATGGACGATTTCTAAGCTTCCTGGACCCCTTTGAGGATCCTCTGAGAACCGGATGGAATGTAGTGCAGTCACTGCTTGCTCTTGGTACAGGCGGTCTTACCGGTCTGGGACTTGGAAACAGCGTGCAGAAAAATCTTTATCTGCCTATGCCGCAGAACGATTTCATTCTGGCCATAATCGGTGAGGAACTGGGATTCATAGGAATTCTGGCCCTTGTTGTTGTATACCTGCTGCTGATATGGAGAGGCTGTCATATAGCCATAAACGCAAAAGACTTTACAGGACTGCTGCTGGCTGCAGGTATTACCATAATGGTGGGCGTGCAGGTGGTTATCAATATGGCCGTAGTCACTTCATCAATGCCTCCTACAGGCATTATTCTGCCGTTTATAAGTTACGGCGGTAATGCGCTGCTGATTTTTATGGCGGCTATGGGAATTTTGATCAATATATCTAAATCTGCGGATATTTAATTATTTTCCGGAAATGAATCGGAATTTTACTGGAAGGGAAACAGCTGACGTATGAGAGTGATTGTAACCGGAGGCGGCACAGGAGGGCATATTTATCCTGCCATTGCCATTGCTGATAAATTTAAGGAAATGGATCCCGAGACACAGATTCTCTATGTGGGAAATGACGAGGGGATTGAGAAGGACATAGTGCCTAAATCAGGATATGAGCTGGCACTGGTTGATGCCAGATGGCTTGATAAATCCAATGTGTGGCAGCTGGTAAAAACCGGAGCCAGAGTTGCAAAAGGCACCCTTGAGGCTCGACGGGTAATAAAGAAATTCAAGCCTGACGTGGTTATCGGCACGGGAGGCTATGTTTGCTTTCCCGTAATTGCAGCGGCAAAAATGTACGGTGCGAAAACATTTCTCCATGAGCAGAATGCTTATCCGGGGCTGGCCAATCGGACTCTGGAAAAACATGTGGATAGAGTTTTTCTGGGATTTAAAGATGCACAGAAATATTTTAAGAACCCGGAAAAGTGCATTGAAACCGGAAATCCGGTCAGAAAAAGCTTTTTTACCCTTGACAAAGAACAGGCTAGAAAGAAGCTGGGCTTCAAGAAAGATGACTTTATAGTTTTCTCCTTCGGCGGAAGCCTTGGAGCTGAAAAGATAAACGAGGTGGCTTTCGAACTTATGCAGGTGCTCAACGGACACGAGGGAGCATCCATGGTATTCGGCACCGGTAAGTGGTATTACGAGAAAATGCTTGAAAAAGCTGCAGAACGCGGCATTGAAATAAAAGAAAACATCCGTATGAAGGATTACATAGAGGACATGGAAAACTACCTGGCTGCCTGCGATCTGGTAATCAGCAGGGCAGGTGCTCTTTCTGTGGCAGAAACCACCGTATGCGGCAAAGCTGCAGTTCTCATTCCGTCACCAAATGTAACGGGTAATCACCAGTACTTTAATGCCAAGGCTGTGGCTGACAGAGGCGGTGCGGTGCTTATTGAAGAAAAGGATCTGACTGCAGAAACCCTGATTCGCGAGGTTATGAAACTCAGAAACAACCCTCAGATTCTTGCTGAAATGGGCCGTGCCAGCAGGGCATGTGCTCCGGACAAAGCACTGGATATAATATATAACACAATTAAAGAAGTATCAGGCAAGTAACTAAAGACACGCCTCCCACATATTATGAAGATATAGTTGGGAGGTGTTTTTTTGGATTGCTATCATATACAGGGAGGGGTTCCCCTAGGAGGAGAATATCGAATAAAGGGGGCAAAGAACTCCGCTCTTCCGGTGCTTGCAGCTGCGGTGGCCAGGCCGGGCATACACGAGATTCACGACTGTCCCCGTATAGATGACGTGTTTGTCATGGAAGAGATTCTGCAATCTTTGGGTGCGTCTACACGGTTTGAGGGGAACTGCCTGGTGGCGGATACAAGAAACATTGATAAAACACAGGTGCCTCGGGAAGTAATGAGCAGAATGCGTTCTTCGGTTTTTCTCATGGGGAGCCTTCTGGCCAGGTGCGGTGAGGCAACCATAACCAGACCCGGCGGATGCAGAATAGGAAAACGGCCCATTGACATACATATCGAAGGATTGAAACAGATGGGATTTGAGGTGGAAATCTCAGATGAGGAGATAAAAGCAAGGGGGAGATGCCGCGGAGGCAGAGTGCAGCTGCCTTATCCCAGCGTGGGTGCCACGGAAAACCTTATGATGGCTGCGGTTTCCGGTGAGGAGGAAACGGTTATAGAAAATTGTGCCTGTGAGCCTGAAATCGCTGATCTGCAGGGATTTATGAGGACCTGCGGATTTGATGTCTCAGGGGGTGGAACCGGGAGAATTGTGGTTCGCGGAAATCCGGATGCAGGAAAGGGATCTGAAGCTGGTAAGATGAATGTTGACACCATGTACTTTATAGTGGAGGACAGAATCGAGGCGGCTACATATATGGCGGCAGTCATTGGCACAGGAGGAAGGGCTGTCTTTCGAAATATAAGGGCCGGACTTATGCAGGAGGTTCTGGCGGTGTTTGAGCGTATGGGAGTCAAGGTGAGAAGTTTTGATGATGCGGTAGAGATAACATCCGGCGCAAGGCTAAAGAGCCCCGGAATAGTTATTACTTCGCCTTTCCCGGGGTTCCCTACAGATTGTCAGCCTCAGCTTCTTACGCTGTGCACGGGAGCCGAGGGATTGACAACCATACGTGAAGAGATTTTTGAGAGCCGATTCACCCATAAAAGAGAATTGATTAAAATGGGCGCAAATATTGAAATCTGCGGAAAAAATGCTATAATTAAAGGGGAATGTCCACTTCGGGGAAACAGGGTGTGTGCAGCAGACTTAAGAGGCGGCGCAGCACTGGTTCTGGCGGGACTTTTTGCGGCGGGAGAAACCGTGGTAGAGAATGTACATCACATAGACAGGGGCTATGAGAATTTTGAAAAAGGATTGAGACAGCTGGGTGGAGTAATTGAAAGAAGAACGAGCGATTAAGAGAAAAAAGAGAAAAATAAAATTCGTTGTGAAGCTGGGGGTCTTTCTGCTCATCTGCGGCGCAGTGGTGTTCATGCTTAAAGCCCCTTTCTTCAACGTAGCGAAATTTGAGGTAGATGGAAACAACTACTACACGGAAGAAGAAATTCTGGTTATGGGGAACTGCAAAACCGGTGGAAATATTTTCATCGGCACAGATACCGGCGATATAAGGACAAGACTTGAAAAGGATGCATATATGGTATCTGTTAAGGTTAAGAGAGTGCTGCCTGATACCATCAGGATTGAACTCGATGAGCGCAGGCAGATGGCCGCCATTGTTTACGGTGAAAAGTATGTTGTTGTGGACGGCGAAGGAACGGTTCTGCGCAAGACGGGGGTTATGCCTGAAGTCACGGTGATTAAGGGCCTTACCATAAGCAAGCTCTCAGTGGGCGAAAAGATTGAGGCCGAAGAGAAGGTTCTTTTAAGGCAGACTCTGCAGCTGCTCAGCGTTATGGAAAAAAACAATATGTACTTTAAGACCATTGAGCTTTCCGATGGCGAAATCAAGGCTCACATCCTGGACAACCTCATCTGTCAGGGCACGCCGGAGAACATCATGAAAGCTATGGAAAAGGACAGTCTGCAGCTGGTGGTGCAGGAACTTTTTGATCGGAAAATAGAACGTGGAACCATTCAAATAAGCGGAGACAGGACAGTATCATTTACTCCGAAAATAGATTAGGTTTTTACTAAAAAAATGATGCATTTGAGAACAATGTATGGTACAATTAAGGATAATTGGGAACAATCGAGGAGGTAAGATTGAAAATGCTGCAATTTGACACAAATTTAGAGAAATCAGCAGTTATTAAGGTCGTTGGAGTAGGCGGCGGCGGATGTAATGCGGTGAACCGCATGGTTGAAGCTGAGCTTAAAGGTGTAGACTTTATTGCTGTTAATACAGATAGACAGGCCCTTAACAGATGTGTGGCCGAAACTAAAATTCAGATAGGAGAAAAACTCACAAGGGGACTGGGAGCAGGTGCTAATCCTGAGATAGGCCAGAAGGCGGCCGAGGAAACTTTGGACGAGATTACATCACTTCTTGACGGAACGGACATGGTTTTCATTACCGCAGGAATGGGAGGCGGCACCGGTACAGGAGCAGCCCCTATCATTGCCAAGGCTGCAAAGGACATGGGCATACTTACGGTAGGTGTTGTTACAAGACCGTTCTCATTTGAAGGTGCCAAGAGAAAGAAACAAGCAGATCTGGGAATCAATTTCCTGAAAAAATATGTTGACTCTCTGGTAATCGTTCCAAATGACAAGCTTCTTCAGAACTGTGAAAAGAACACTTCGATGCTTCAGGCCTTCCAGATGGCTGATGATGTGCTTAGACAGGGCGTGCAGGGCATTTCGGATCTTATTTCCGACTTTGCTCTTATCAATGTGGACTTTGCCGATGTAAAGTCAGTTATGACAGACAGAGGTGTGGCTCACATGGGCGTAGGAAGAGGAACAGGCGAAAACAGAGCAAAGGATGCTGTTAAGAGTGCCATTGAAAGTCCTCTGCTTGAGACCACCATCGAGGGTGCAAAGGCTATCCTCCTTTACGTGGCAGGCGGCTACGATTTAGGAATGCTGGAAGTCAGCGAAATCGCAAGCCTTGTTGAGGAACAGGCAGACAGAGACTGTATACTTATCTTCGGTGCTGCAGTCAACGAAGAAATGCAGGATGAAATTGCGATTACCGTTATCGCTACAGGCTTTGATGAAGGACTCGAAGGTGCTGCGGGCGGCGGCAAGGCTCCTGCCGGCGAAAAGCCTCAGGAGGCAGATCCTCAGAAGCAGGGACTGGGCGGATATGATGATGTTTTCGGCAGAGTTGAAGGTCTTGAAGGAAAGGAAGTTACACTTCAGGACATCCTCCAGAAGGAAGAGGAGGAAAAAGGAACTTCACGATTTGAAATTCCAAGTTTTCTTTAGAGATAAACCCAAGCCGGCTTATTTGCCGGCTTTTGTGGTAAAATAGCGAAAGGAGAAATCAGCCGCAAATGAGGGAAATAAGCTCAAAAGACAATAAAATATTCAGGCTTTGTGAGCAGCTTGCCCATAAGAAATACAGGGATAAGCTTGATCTTTACCTCATCGAGGGCGAAAATCTCCTGGAGGAGGCCGTAAAGAACAAGGCAGATATAAAGACTGTTCTTGCAAGACCTGATTACGGGGGCGGCTTCTTCGGAATGGAAGACAAAGCCTTTTTCCTCAGTGAGAAGCTTTTCGATCAGCTTTCTCAGACGGAAACCAGTCAGGGGATAATGGCAATAGTGGAGAAACATCGAATTTCCCGAGACCGATTTTTGAAAAAAGACGGCGGGAATTTTGTCGTTTTAGACAGGCTGCAGGATCCGGGCAATATCGGTACAATTTTAAGGACTGCTGATGCTGCGGGGTACAGACTGGCCATAGTTATGAAGGGCACAGCGGATGTGTTCTCACCTAAGGTGGTAAGGGCGGCGACCGGTTCACTCTTTAGAATGCCGGTTGTTTTCATGGACTCCGTGGGTGAGCTGATGGAATTTACCAGGGCAGCCGGCAAGAAACTCGTAGCGACCTGCTTTGATACGGATCGTTACTACTACGATGAGAACCTCAGGGAAAACATAGCGCTCATTATAGGAAATGAGGGCAACGGAATTTCCCAGGAGCTTATCGATGGCTCAGATTTGAAAATAAAGATTCCTATGCATGGAAGCATCGAATCACTCAATGCTTCTGTGGCGGCGGGGATTTTAATGTATGAGGCCGTAAGGCCATAAAAAATTCGGTAGAAAGGTTTAACGAAAAATGCAGGAAAGATTAAAGCAGATTTTAGAAGAATCAAAGAAACAGTTGCAGGAAGCAGTCTCAGTTGCAGATGCTGAGGATGTAAGAGTAAAGGTTCTGGGCAAGAAGGGACAGCTGACAGAAATCCTTCGTTCCATGGGACAGCTTGCTCCTGAGGAAAGAAAGGAGCTTGGCCAGGCGGCAAACCAGGTTCGCTCCGAAGTTGAGAAGATGTTAGATGAGACCTTTGAGAACCTTAAGAGCAAGGCAAGAGAGGCCAAGTTTAAGGCTGAAAAGATAGATGTTACAGAGCCGGGCAAGTTTTATAAGCTGGGCACCAAGCATCCTGTAACAATTACCATTGAAGAAATTTCAAGAGTGTTTAAATCCATGGGCTTCACCCTTACTGAGGGACCTGAGGTTGAAACTGTTTTCAACAACTTCGATGCCCTTAACGCAGGCCCTAACCATCCGGCAAGGGACTGGACAGACACCTTCTATGTTAATGACGATGTGCTTCTGAGAACTCAGACTTCACCGGTTCAGGTAAGAACGCTGATGAACCAGAAGCCTCCTATAAGAGTTTTTGCTCCGGGAAGATGCTTCCGCTGCGATACTCCTGATGCCACTCACTCACCTATGTTCCATCAGGTTGAAGGACTGGTTGTAGATGAAGGAATCACCATGGCTGATCTTAAAGGCGTGCTGGACAGCTTTGCAAAGCAGATGTTCGGTCCGGAAGCAAGAACCAAGTTCAGACCGCATCACTTCCCGTTTACAGAGCCGTCGGCAGAAATGGATGTTTCCTGCTTCAAGTGCGGCGGCAAGGGATGCAAAGTATGCAAGGGCAGCGGCTGGATTGAAATCCTGGGCTGCGGCATGGTACACCCTAACGTGCTCAAGGTAGGCGGAATCGATACTGAGAAGTACACAGGATTCGCTTTCGGTATGGGCGTTGAGAGAATTGCAATGCTCAAGTATGGAATCGACGATATCAGACTGCTGTACGAAAACGACATGAGATTCATCGAGCAGTTCAAGTAGCGAAATTTTGATGTTAGGAGACAAGAAAAATGATAGTATCACTGGAATGGTTAAAAGATTATACAGACGTTAAAGTAAGCCCCGAGGAATTCTGCGAACGCATGATTATGTCAGGCTCCAACCTTGAGACTATGGAAATGGTGGGAGAAGATATGTCCAAAGTCGTAGTGGGCAAAATAGTTAAGATAGAAAAGCACCCTGATGCTGATAAGCTGGTAGTGTGTCAGCTGGATGTAGGCGAAGAAGAGCCGGTTCAGATTGTAACAGGAGCACCTAATGTTTTTGAAGGTGCATATGTGCCTGTTGCACTTCATGGAAGCAGAATACCGGGACCTCTTCACGGACAGCCTAAGCAGGAAGGCGGCACCAAGATTACCAAGGGCAAGCTCCGCGGCGTAGTTTCCAACGGAATGCTCTGCTCCTTCGGCGAACTGGGATTTGAAGACAAGGTAGTTCCTGTAAATCAGAGAGATGGAATCTGGATTCTGGGAAACGAATATCCTGTGGGAACAGATTTTGCTGATACAATGGAACTTAAAGATGCAATTATCGACTTTGAAATCACACCGAACAGGCCGGATTGCCTTTCCATGATCGGAATGGCAAGAGAAGCTGCAGCAACCTTCGGTACTCAGCTTAAGTACCCGGATACCAAGTGTGAAAATGAGGAGGGAAATGCAGCAGATTATGTGAGCGTTGAAGTAAAGTCACCGCTTTGCAAGAGATACGTTGCCAGAGTGGTTAAGGATGTGAAGGTTGAAGAATCACCATGGTGGCTTCAGAGAAGACTTATCCATGCCGGCATGAGACCTATTAACAATATCGTTGACATCACCAACTATGTAATGCTGGAATACGGCCAGCCGATTCACGCTTTTGACATTGAGAGCCTGGCAGGCCACAAGATTATCGTGGACACAGCTAAGGAAGGAGAAAAGTTCGTTACCCTTGACGGCACAGAGAGAACTCTGGACGATAAGATGCTCATGATTAACGACGCCGAAAAGCCTGTAGCAGTAGCCGGCGTTATGGGCGGTCTCAACTCCGAAATCGAGGACAGCACAAAGACTATCGTAATCGAGTGCGCAAACTTTGAGGCCAACAGCGTAAGAACTACATCCAAGAGACTGGTTCTGAGAACTGAGGCATCCGGAAGATACGAAAAGGGCATCGACCCTAACCTTTGCGAAGCTGCAGCAGACAGAGTATGCAGACTTATCGAACTCATCGGAGCAGGTAAGGTTGTAGGCGGCAAGGTTGACATTTATCCGCAGCCTGAGTCAGCAAAGACTGTTCACGCAAGAGTAAGCAGAATCAACCATGTTCTTGGTATTGAAC
Source organism: uncultured Clostridia bacterium (assembly GCA_945828095.1). Lineage (GTDB taxonomy): Bacteria > Bacillota > Clostridia > Peptostreptococcales > Anaerovoracaceae > SUG1106. The sequence continues at coordinate 11,078 of CALZOZ010000010.1, read as the reverse complement.
TCGACAGAGAGCAGATGGTCAAATATCTGGAAAGCCTTGAAATGAAGGTTGAAGGTGCCGGAGATGACATGTATGTAACAGCTCCGACCATAAGACAGGATATTGAAATTGAAGAGGACATCGTAGAAGAAGTTGCAAGACTTTACGGCTACGACAACCTGCCTGTTACCATTCCTAAGGGTAACAACGAGGCAAGCCAGTCCTACGAAAGAGATATCAAGGATCTTGCCCGCGACACAATGTGCGCAATGGGTGCAAACGAAATTCAGACTTACTCCTTCGTAAGCCCTAAGGGAGTAGACAATGTTAGAATCGACGAAGACTCATGGGAAAGAGCTTTCGTTCAGATATTAAATCCTCTGGGAGAGGATACATCTGTTATGAGAACAATCCTTACTCCGCAGATGCTTGAGGTAATGGGAAGAAACTACTCCAGAAACCTTGACGCAATGAAAGCCTTCGAAATCGGCAACACCTTCATGGCAAACATGATTGACCCTAAGGGACTGCCTTACGAAAGCGATAATATGTCAGTAGGCGTATACGGAAAAGACGAAGACTTCTTTACCCTGAAGGGAATGCTTGAAGAACTTTTCGATAAGCTGGGAATCAAGAGAGTAAAATATATTCCGGAAAGCGAGTACGGCGTATACCATCCGGGCAGATGTGCAAGAATCGTTGCAACTCATATGGCTGAGCTGGAAAACGGACCTGCAGAGGAAGAGGTTGAACTGGGAATTATGGGTGAGGTTCACCCTGAAGTTGCCGAAAAGTACGGCATCGGAACCCGCTGCTATCTGGCAGAGCTCATGTTCGAGAATGTAACAGAGCTTGCTGACACTGAAAAGGTTTACACTCCGCTTCCTAAGTATCCTGCAATGTCCAGAGATATCGCTCTCCTTGCTGACGAGGATATGACAGTGGACCAGATTGAGGATGTAATCCGCCAGGCAGGAACAGAAATTCTGAGAGCAATCAGACTCTTTGATATCTATAGAGGAAAACAGGTTCAGGAAGGCAAGAAGAGCATGGCCTTCTCACTGACATACAGAGCAGCAGACAGAACCCTCACCGACGAGGACGTTCAGGCTGTTCACGGCAAGGTACTTGAAGCACTCAAGGAAAAGCTGGGCGTAACACTGAGAGATATGTAGGTGGCCGGGCCGGATTGGACACGCCGGGCCGCATTGACACGGGGCAGGAGGACTGAAAACCCGTGTCTGTGGGCGGTGATGCTGCATCTCTTGACGGATGTAACTGTCAATTTTCCACCATTTTAAAGGTTTTTTCCACTTTTGGTGGAGTTTTGACGGCTTTTGGTGGAGTTTTAACTACTAACCTGAAATGGATATAAATGTAAAACGTTGAAATTCCAATGTGTTCAGCGTTTTGCATTTTTATAAATCGTAGTACGGACGACGTTCTAGTACTATATTTTCCACCATTTTTACGTTTTTTTGCCGTTTTGGTGGAAAAGCGAACCGCCGACCGTGGGCTATAGGATGCGATGCAAATAATGGGAGGTGCCTAGTGTTTACCTACAGACTGGCAGCAGAATCTGACCGTGAAATTTGGATAAAACTCAACAGAGAATTCATGGACGAGGAAATTCAGGATGCCGATTTATGGAACAATACTGGAGAAACCGGTGACGAACAGTTCAGTGAAACCTTCAGACAGGCAAGAGAGTCGGAAGATTTGATCAGGCTCATGCTCTTCGAAGAAAATGGCAAGGTCATAGGCTTCGCCAATCTGCTGATTATTTTCAGCGTCTGGAGTCACGGAAAGGCTCTCATCATAGACGACCTTTATATTACTAAGGAAAACAGGGGTAAAGGATTTGGAAGAAGCGCCCTTGCATACATAGAAGAGTATGCAAAGCAGATTGGCTGCAAAAGATTGCAGTTTCAATCTGAGCTGACAAATCCAAATGCAATGCAATTTTATAAAGCCGTAGGCTATGCCCCTGCTGATATGAAGTTCTATGTAAAGTATCTTTAATTTGATAATGAACTTTTATGTGGTTTTATTGCACTTCTGTGTGTAAATCGTGCATATGTGCTATGAACGGTTTCCGCAGACGTGGCATAAAACGGCTAATTAAGAGGCGAATATGAGCAGCTAAGAAGGCGACACTGTTTGAGCCGTAGGCGAGTTTGCCGGCTTCTCTGAGAATAGAGCCTCGTATTACTGCCGTTTTCCACAGTTGAGGACTAAGAGAATGGCACATATGTACGGTTGAAATACAGAAGTGCATAAAATAGCGCAGAAAAAGGAGGATGACATGGAAGACAACAAAGTAAAAGTGAGAATTTACGGGCAGGAATATACCATCTCAGGCGAAAGAGATGAAGAAACAATCATTGAAATCGCTGATTATGTAGACGGCAAGATGCGCGAAATAAGCAGGTTCTTTTCTTCCAGTATCCCCGGCTCACTGGCGGTGCTCGCATCTATTAACATAGCCGACGAGCTTTTCAGCGCCAGAGAGGAAACGGCCAGAGTCAAGGAAGAAAAGGCACAGCTGGAAAAGGACGCTGAGAATTACCTGAAGATGTGGGATGAAGCAAAAAAGAGCTTTGTTCAGTACAAGGAAGGCGCCAGCAAGGCCAGCGAGGACATGAAGGAGCTGGAAGAAAAGTGCAGGCAGCTTGAAGAACGCTGCAGCGAATTTGAAAGCTCATACTTTGATGTTCAGATGGAAAACATCAGGCTGAAGGATCAGCTTGAGAAGTTAAAGGAAAACAACTTTTAAATAATAAACGGATAAGAAGAATGAATAAAAAGGGACTGAAGGTTTTAGAGTACAACAAAATAATAGAACTTTTAAGCTCTCAGGCCGGCTCGGAAATGGCGAAGGAAAAGCTTAAAGCCCTCACACCGTCGGATAATGCGGCGGAGATAAGAGAGTATCTGGCAGAGACTACCGAGGCGGTCAGCGTTATTGTCCGAAAAGGGAGTCTGCCTGTAGGACAGATTTACGACATAGAAAACGCCATGCACCTGGCCCGAAAGGGAGGCAGCCTTACCATGAGGCAGCTTTTACAGGTGCTGTACAATCTGAAGGTAGCATCAAATGTGGTGACTTTCCTGAAGAGCGATCTGCCGCCGCTGCCTATTATAAACGGCATGGCAGAGGTGATTGTAACTTTCCCAAGACTTGCAGAGAGAATCGACAGATGCATTCTTTCTGAGGATGAAATGGCAGACAGTGCATCGCCGGAGCTCAGAAATATCAGAAGAGATATCGTGAGACAGAACGATGCTATCAGAAACAGGCTTAACAGCATTCTGAACTCCAGCACAAGCAAAACCTATCTGCAGGATGCCATCGTTACCATGAGAGACGGCAGGTATGTAGTCCCTGTAAAAGCCGAAAACAGAAGCAAGGTGCCGGGAATCGTCCACGACCAGTCGGGAAGCGGGGCAACGCTGTTTATAGAACCGCAGGTAATAGTGGAACTCAACAATAAGCTGCGTGAGCTGGAACTGGCGGAAAAAGCCGAGATAGACAGAATTCTGGCAGAGCTTTCATCCAATGTGGCGGAACATTTCCATGATATAATGAACAACCAGAAACTGCTTATAGATTTGGATGTGATTTTTGCAAAGGGAAAGCTTTCCTGCATGATGAAGGCTGAGGAACCGGCTATAGACGAAGACGGATACCTTGATCTGGGGGCAGCCAGACATCCGCTAATTGACCCGAAGAAAGTGGTGCCTATAAATGTGTCAATAGGCAAAGTATACGACACACTGGTAATTACCGGACCTAACACCGGAGGCAAGACGGTCACACTTAAGACTATCGGTCTTCTGGCCATGATGTGCCAGAGCGGACTTCACATTCCGGCGGCAGGCACCAGCAGAATGCCGGTATACAAGGATATTTTTGCTGATATAGGCGACGAACAGAGTATCGAGCAGAGCCTGAGCACCTTTTCCTCTCACATGAGGAACACGGTGGAACTGGTGGAAAAGGCTGAAAGGGGAACACTGGTGCTTCTCGATGAGCTGGGGGCGGGAACAGACCCTACAGAGGGTGCGGCCCTTGCCATAGCCATTCTGGAAAGGCTGGCTTCTCAGGGAGCACAGACTGTTGCAACCACCCACTACAATGAGCTTAAAAAATACGCTATTTCCACGCCGGGGGTAGAAAACGCCTCCATGGAATTCAATGTGGAAACATTGAGCCCGACTTACAGGCTTTCCATAGGAGTACCGGGAAAATCCAATGCCTTTGAGATCTCAAAGAAACTGGGATTACCGTCAGAAATCATCGACAGAGCAAATGATCTTCTGGAAAAGGGCGACATTGAGTTCGAGGATGTGCTTTCGGCCATCGAGGCAGATAAGAAGCGGGCTGAGGACGAAAGGGACGAGGCAATGGCTTTGGCAGCCTCTATGCGAAAGCAGCAGGAGGAACTTCAGCGAAGAGAAAAGCTTCTTGAAAAGAGGGAGCGAGAGGCGCTTCAGCAGGCCAAGGAAGAGGCCCGAGCCATCATTAAGGAGGCAAAAGACACAGCCTCTGAGGTACAGAAGGAGCTGCGAGAGCTTTCCAAGGTACAGAGTCTGGGAGAGCGGAACAAACGCCTTGAACAGGGCAGGCGACGACTTAAGGAGACCGAAAGCAAATATCAGGATGGAATAGTTCGCGAGGTCAATGAAAACCCTGTAAGCATAGATGATGTTCAGGCAGGGGACAAGGTCAGATTACTGACGCTGGATCAGACGGGAGAAGTTCTGACCCTGCCTGATGAAAAGGGCGACCTGATGGTAAAGGTCGGCATAATGAAAATTAATGTCAACATCAGCGATCTGATGTTGATAAATGAGAAGAAAAGCGGCAAAAGCAAGAAAGGCGGCAGCCACTACGGAAATCTCTACAGAGCCAAAGCCATGGCAGTTTCCACCTCGGTTAATGTGGTAGGGAAAAATCTGGAGGATGCCACCATGGAGGTGGAAAAATATCTGGATGATGCGTATATGGCGGGTCTTAAGGAGGTAACTGTAATTCACGGCCGCGGTCAGGGGATTCTTAAAGAAGGCCTCAGGCAGCTTTTCAAACGAAATAAGCTGGTTGCATCTTTCCGCAAAGGTTCATACAACGAGGGCGGAGAAGGAGTAACAATAGTAAAGCTTAAGGAGTAATAGAATGTATATTGTCAGTGCATGCCTTTTAGGGCAAAATTGCAAATACAACGGAGGAAACAACCTCAATGAAGAGGTTGTGGAATTCTGCAAAAATCACAAGTATGTAACGGTCTGCCCGGAAAGTGCAGGGAAGCTGCCGACACCAAGACCGCCTGCCGAAAGGGTGGGAGCAAGCATACTGACTAAAGAGGGGAAAGATGTTACAGATGCCTTTGTGAGAGGCGCTGATATTTCCCTGAAGTCCTGCATGGAGATGGCAAGAATCTCCGGGGAAGAAATCGAAGGGGCAATCCTGAAGGCAAACAGCCCGTCCTGCGGCATAGGTCAGATATATGACGGAACGTTTTCGGGAACGCTGACTGAAGGAAACGGTGTTTTTGCAGGAATGCTCAAGAGACTGGGAGTAGAAATAATAACTGAGAAGGAGAAGATAAAATGGTAAATTTTAAAGATGAAATCGCCAAGCTCATTGCGGCAGAAGTTACCGACTTGGAGCTTTCTGAAATTCAGAGCATGATAGAAGTACCGCAGGACTCAAAGATGGGAGATTACGCTTTCCCATGCTTTAAGCTTGCAAAGGTTATGAGAAAGGCACCGCCTCTGATTGCAAAGAACATTGCAGAAAAAATTGCAGACAACGAAATTTTTGAAAAGGTTGAGCAGGTAAACGCATATGTTAACATGTTCATTTCCAAGGAGGAATTCGTAAAGGATGTAGTAGAAGATGTTCTTGAGAAAGGCGAAGGCTTCGGAAGAAGTGAAATCGGCGGCGGAAAGACTGTAATTGTAGAGTATTCATCCCCTAACATTGCAAAGCCTTTCCACATAGGACACATCAGAAGTACGGTTATCGGAAACTCAATTTATAAGATTTACGATGCCTTAGGTTATAATGTAATCAGAATCAATCACCTGGGCGACTACGGAACTCAGTTCGGCAAGATGATCTGCGCATACAGACACTGGGGCAACAAGGAAGATGTAATCAATGAGCCTATCAAGACACTTCTCGGTTACTACACCAAGTTCCATGAAGAAGTTGAGAAACATCCTGAGCTCGATGATGAGGCAAGAGAAATCTTTACAAAGCTGGAGCACGGCGAACCTGAAGAGGTTGAGCTTTGGCAGTGGTTCAGAGATGAGAGCCTTAAGGAATTCAACAGAGTATACAAGATGCTGGGCATCGAATTCGACTCATACAACGGAGAAAGCTTCTACTCCGACAAGATGCCTCGTTTCGTAAAGGAGCTTGAGGAAAAGGGACTTCTGGAAGAATCAAGAGGAGCTCATATCGTTGACCTTGAAAAGTATGGTCTCGGTGTTGCACTGATTACCAAGTCAGACGGTTCCACTCTCTACATTACAAGAGACATTGCGGCAGCCGTTTACAGAAAGGAAACCTACGATTTCTACAAGAATATTTACGTAGTTGCTTCACAGCAGAACCTTCACTTCCAGCAGTGGATTCAGATTCTTGAACTCATGGGATATGAATGGGCAAGAGACTGCGTACATGTGCCTTTCGGCCTTGTAAGCCTTGAGGACGGAACCATGTCCACAAGACACGGCAGAGTTGTTTTCCTGGAGGATGTTCTTAACAGAGCCGTAGAACAGACAAAGGAAATCATCAGAGAAAAAGGCGTTAATACAGACAACATCGACGAAACAGCCCGTCAGGTTGGTATCGGCGCAGTTATATTCAATGAGCTTTCAAACAACAGAATTAAGGACTATGTTTTCTCTTGGAGCAAGGTTCTTGACTTTAACGGCGAGACAGGTCCTTATGTTCAGTACACATATGCAAGATGCGCCAGCGTTCTGAGAAACGCAGGAGAGGAAGCGGTTAAGAAGGCTATGGAAAAGGGTCTCGCAGGAGTAGATGCAAAGTATCTGACAGGCGAAAGCTCCTACGCATTGGCTAAACTTCTTTACAGATTACCTCAGGTTGTGGCTGAGGCAGGTGAAAAGTTTGAGCCTTCCATCGTGACAAGACACATTGTTGACATCGCACAGAGCTTTAACCGTTTCTATCACGATGAGCATATCCTCGTCGACAATGAGGAAGAAAAGGCCGCTAAGCTTGCGCTGGTAATTTCAGCTAAGACAGCTATAAAGAACGGTCTTGCTCTGCTGGGAATGGAAGCCCCTGAAAGAATGTAGCACACCTTCGCTTCCACGTAAATTACAGCTTGAAAAAGGAGAACGAATATGCGATATATTGGCGATATATACAGACCCCCAAGCGAAGCTTACAGTCTGCTGGTGCAGGTGACCATAGGCTGCTCTCATAACAAGTGTACATTCTGTAACATGTACAAGGCAAAGCAGTTTAAGGTCAGAAAACCTGAAGAAGTGCTGGAGGATCTGGCATGGGCTAGAAGTCACTACAACAGGGTTGAGAGAATCTTCCTTTGTGACGGCGATGCCCTGTGTCTGGCTAATCACAAGCTGCTGGTTATTCTGGACTATATCAAGGAGCATTTCCCTGAATGCGAAAGAGTTACTACCTACGGCAGAGCCACAGATGTCATCAGAAAGACTGACGAGGAACTTCGTGAGCTTAAAGAGCACGGACTTGAAATGGTTTACATCGGTGCAGAATCCGGAAGCCAGAAAATTCTCGATAAAGTGAATAAAGGCGAGACAAGAGAGGAACTGATCGAGGGAGTTCAGCGGCTGGAAAAAGCCGGTATAAAAACCTCGGTAACCTTTATCAGCGGCCTTGCAGGTCCTGATGACTGGGAAGAGCACGCTATCGAAACAGGAAAGATGATTGCTGAGATGAACGCCTCATATGTAAGTCTTCTTACCCTCATGCTGCAGCCGCCTGCACCGCTGCTTGACGACTACAGAGAGGGAAAATTCAAGCTGCTGACTGCCGAGGAGGTGCTGGCAGAAACCTGCCTCATGCTCCAGTATGCACGACCTTCAAAGCCTTGCGTTTTCAGAAGCAATCACGCATCAAACTATGTTTCGCTGAGAGGAAATCTGCCAATGGATAATGAGTCCATGATTGCCTCTCTCAAAAGGTGTATGGAGAATCGGGGACTGCTCAAGGACGAAAGGTTCAGAATGCTGTAATGAAAATTTTACTCACTACATTAAATTCAAAATATGTACACTCCAATCTTGCGCTGAAGTACCTTTACACGGTGGTTGCAGGGGAAAACAGCCATATTGAGGTGCGCGAATTTACGATAAATAACGACCCGGGATATATTTTCTCGGAACTGGTAAGAGCAAACTATGATATGGTTTGCTTTTCCTGTTACATATGGAATATTGAACAGATAAAGGTGCTGGCCCGTGATTTGAAGGAGGCCCGGCCGGAAATGAAAATACTGGCGGGCGGGCCGGAGGTCAGCTTCGATGGTCCGGAGTTCATGAAGGAAAACTCCTGGGCTGATTATATAATATGCGGAGAAGGTGAGTATCCGTTCTACAGGCTGTGTCAGGTGCTGGAGAGCCCTGACAGGCGTTTTGACACTGTTCCCGGACTGATTTACCGTCAGGACGGCAAAATTTATGTAAACGCCCTTCTGGAGCCTATGGACTTTAACCTCATACCTTTCCCGTACTCCATTCTCGACTGTGAGGATGACAGGGTAGTGTACTATGAATCATCAAGGGGATGTCCTTTCAGATGCTCCTATTGTCTTTCATCCACTGAGACTTCGGTGCGGTTTCTGGATATGGACAGGGTTAAAAGCGAACTTGGGTATTTCCTCTATAAAAAGCCTATGCAGGTGAAGTTTATCGACAGAACCTTTAACTGCAGGCCGGACAGAGCCTACGAGATTTTCAAGTACCTTATTGACAACGATAACGGTGTGACCAATTTCCACTTCGAGATATGTGCAGATCTGCTGGATGACAGAACGTTAAGACTGCTCAGCGGCGCCAGGAAAGGACTTTTCCAGATGGAGATAGGAATTCAGTCCACCAATCCGCCGACATTGGCAGCCATAGGACGCAAGGAAAATGTTTATCCCGTGCTCTACAATACGGAAAGGCTCATGAAACTGGGAAATATACACACCCATGTGGATTTGATCGCAGGGCTTCCTTATGAAAGTTACGAGATTTTTGCCAGGTCTTTTGATAAGGTATATGATCTCAGGGCAGACATGCTCCAGCTGGGATTTCTCAAGGTGCTTAGAGGCACACCGATGAGCAGCCAGATTGAGGCACATGGAATCAAATACCGCAGTCATGCGCCTTATGAGGTTATTTCCACGGATTATATCAGTGCGGAAGAACTGGTACACCTTAAGATGATTGAAAACATGGTGGACATCTACTATAACCGGGGCGGCTTTGAGGAAACCATGGAGTTTCTGATTAAGTCAGTAAATCTTGGCGCTTTTGGATTTTATGAAAAGCTGGCGGACTTTTACTACGAAAAAGGCTATCAGCACAGAGATAGGAAAAAAGAGGACCAATACAGAATTTTATTGGAGTTTGCAGCAAGCCTTGGGGGCGAGGCATCAGATATAAAAGATAAAACCAGAGAACTTCTGGAAGCTGACATGAAGAGAAGCACGAACCCGGAGATATTTAAAAGATTTTTGAGAAAGGGCTGGGAATTACCCCGGTAGGTTAAAAGAATGAATTTACAGGAAAAGGACAGAATAAGCCAGTATCTTACGCCGCATCTTTCGGAAATGATATTTGATGAGCTTTCAGACGGATACCTTGAAAGGGCAGGAATTAAAGATATCATGACCGGGGTGCCGGTGCCTATAAGAAAGACTGAACTGGAAAGTATTTCTACTCTGTCAATCGCCAGAAATATGGCTTTTGTAATAGGCTGCGATCCGACTTTTCAGTACAAGGAAAACTATATAGCCTATATCCTCAGAGCATTTGACAAGCGTTTTGCTGAAGGACTGATTGCTGACGGCGTTGAGGGAGCCGCCAGAAATGATTTTGAATATGCCTGCATCCAGTTCAGAGCTGCTATGCAGATTGACCCTGACAACGCAAATGCTTATTACTGCTACGGCAGAGCCTGCAAGGATGCCTACGAAGCCGGAGAGGAAGAGGAGTTTGTTGGAAGGTTCAAGGCTGAATCTCTTGAAGCTTTCGAAATTGCCACTCTGAAAAATCCTCAACTAGCAGAAGCCTTCTATTTCCTTGGATACGGCTATGTAAATCTGGGGCTGTACATTAAGGCAAAGCTTACATGGGAAGATTTTATGAAGCTGAGCGCAGATGAAGAACTTAAAAAGGAGATTGCTCAAAGGCTTGAGCAGCTGGAGCAGCCGGTAGAGATAGAGAAGGGATATAATATGGTTCTCGCCGGCAAGTATGAAGAAGGAATCGAGGCCTTATCCGTATATACTGAAGGCCAGTATGCAGACTGGTGGCCGCTGTGGTACTATCTGGGAGCGGCTTATGCAGCACTTGAGCGTGACGATGAGGCGGTGGCAAGTTTCCTTCAGGTACTCAGATTTTCCCCAAGCAATGCCGAGGCTATGGAAGAACTGGTAAAGCTTTATGAAAAGCTGGGAGATGAGGAAAAAGTGGCAAAATACCGCACCAAGCTTGAGATAGTATCGGAGAATGCTAAGAAGGACAGAGAAGTGGCAGAGCTCTCTCGCAAAGAGGAAACCATGCTCAACTAAATTTTTTGAGTAAAAAAAGAAAATAATCCAAAAGAGGGGTTGACACATCGCCCCTCTTAGGTTATAATCTTTATTGTTGTCGGCGGTGATTAGACCGATGAATAAGTTGTTCCGGGGTAGCTCAATGGTGGAGCAGGCGGCTGTTAACCGCAAGGTCGAGGGTTCGAGCCCCTCCCCCGGAGCCAAAATTTAATCAGGCCCAAAGAATGCCGGAGTGGCGGAATTGGCAGACGCACAGGACTTAAAATCCTGCGATCCTTACCGATCGTACCGGTTCGACCCCGGTCTCCGGCACCA
>CALZOZ010000009.1 GCA_945828095.1 uncultured Clostridia bacterium | reverse complement strand
TATCTTTTCGATATGAAGTCTTCTTGTGTTCGTCATCTTAACTTAATGACATTGGGCACTGCGGCCCGTTATTTCATTTACTCTATGTATGAGCATCTTATTTCATTTTAAAGGTAACAGTTCTGCTGTTTCCATTTACGTCAGTCACAATAATCTTGTATGAACCGGCATCGCCTATGTAAAATCCGTTGGCTATATCATCATCACTCAGTGAAACTCTTTTGCCATTGCGATAGAGCTTAGCTGTCTTAACACCGCAATTATCCTTAAAGGTGATTGAGCGCTCTGAAGAATATGTCTTTCCGCTGGTTACTCCGGAAACGGTCGGCCTGGCTGTATCCTTGATAGTAAAGGTTTTCGTAGTCTTGTTTCCGTAGTAATCTGTAGCATAAACAGTATACTTTCCGTTCTTGGTAAATGTCTTCTTGATATCGAAAGAATAGTATTTTCCGTCATTCTTTTTATACTTTGCATTCTTGATACCGCTGGCATCCTTGGCCGTTACAGTCTTAGCGCTGCCATAGGTTTTCTTGTTGGTGATACCGCTCAGTACAGGCTTGACAGTCTCTTTTGCGGTGGAAACCATCACATCCTGTATGCTGTAAAAATCATTTCCCTCAAAAGCAAATGTGGCCGTTTTCTTATCCTCAGAAAGAGTTCCTGTGGTTACGAGGATTTCCTTCGGCATCGTAATTGATATACTGGCTTTCATAGAATCGCCAAGTTCGAAGCCCATGGCCTCCATCTGCTCCAGATCCTCTTTTGAAACACCTGCATCAAAAACATATCTTAAGCCGCCATCACCGGCATAAATACCAGAATAACCGCTTTCTTCAAGTCCTGCTTTCAGCTCGTCGAAGCTTGCAAATCCTACAGTTGTCTCTGTGACATAGTACTCTGTTCCATCCACCGTCTCAACCTTGGCACCCTCAAGGCCCATGTCTTCAAGGCTCATTCCAAAAGACTCACTGAGCTCATCGCACACGGATTTATCCATCATAATTTTCGAATATGATTCGCCGGAACCATCTTCATTAATTACAATTCTGTCTTCACCCTGCATACATCCGGTCATTGTCATAATCAACACCAGGGAAAGCATAACAGCAAACAATTTCTTCATAACATTTCCTCCCTCGTTTTCCGTGTTCATTTTTTATAATTATAACACATTAATAATCTGAATAAAAGAAAGGAAATCAACTGTTAAAATTTTACGACATGCATCCGGGCATCAACTTCATATATCCACTTTCTTCGTCATACTCATAAATGTGATTTGACAAAATATAGTTCGGCATTTTCATGGCATTATTCTCCATGAGTATTTCCTCCAGCACAAAGCCTCTTATATCGCTTTTCTTTGGCACGATTACAATTTCTTCTGTGGAAAAAGGAATTATATAAAAATCCTTACCCAGTATTCCCCTCACTTTTTCAATCAGGCCCGGATAGAGTATTACTGATGCACCATGCAGTCTCCCCCGATTGGAAAGCACATACATCATATCCTCCTTAAGCTTTTTCCCCTGTCTGAGATAATTGGCTGCAGGTCTGCCAGTCTGTTTTCTCTTCGTATCCTCTTCCATTGAGAGAAGCACCGGAGGAAACCGCACTGGCATATTCATTTCTGCTGCTTCATCCAGTTCATCCATTGAGATGCCCCATTCCTCCATGAGATCATGAGTGATAAGGGAGAAATTGAAGCCGTTCCCGTTAATATCCATAAATATCATATATGCTTTGGCAAATTCCCCCACAGTTTTATAAACTTTATCCTTCAGGCGCTCGTTATTAAACTCTGCATTCAGAATGTAATACCCGACCTTGCAGCGGATGCTTTCCCAATCTGAAGGATCGAACCCGATAAGGTGGGCATAATACTTCATTCCTCTCAGGAAATCAGAAGCTATTTTCTCCAGTATGTTCTTTTCGTCTCTCCTATCTGTCATTCTGCTGTAATATTGCTCCAGATATACTGTGGGGGAAGCACCGATCTTTTCTTTGCGGATTATCAGTCCATCGAGGACCATGTCATTGTCTTTGGTAACTTTGACTATTTCCACAATGCTGCCAGCATATTCAGGCGGCAAATAATCCTTAATATTATTTTTTACATAGTCTAAAAATTCTTCATATGTTTTCATCGCTTTCTTCCTTTCTTTTTATTGCAGCAAGCAATGCTGAGAACGATATTAGCATAAGCATTGCCCACAAGCTGAAATTGTTTTTATCACCGGTCTTTGGAATTTCTGAAGGTTCCTTCGGGATCCGGGTGTGATTCGACTTTTCCGGTTTTAACGGTTTTTGAGGTTCCGCAGGTATCTGAGGCTGTCTTTCATTTGCAACTGTTACTGTCTGTATTAAAGAGTCACCTTTGATTTCAATCTTATGGAATTGGCTGTCTGCAATATATCCATGAGGAGCCTTAGTTTCATGGTAGAAATATGTACCTGCAGTCTTCAGAGATATTACAAGCTTGCCATACTCTCCGGTTACAAGGTTCTTAAGAAGCGGTTCTTCGTCTCTTACAACCTGTCCATCAACAATTGTGGAACCGTAAATCTCAAACTCTGCTCCTGCAAGCGTTGCTCCTGTTTCCATATCCTGCTTTGTAATTTCAAGAAGATAATTGGTGTCTCCCGGTGTTCCCGGAATATCAGGAGTATCGCTCTTGGTGTTCTCGACTTCAAATTCATAGTGCGAAAGTCCCTTGATTACTCTGAACTTATGGTAGTTGTAGTCCGCAGTATATCCGGAAGGCGCACTGATTTCACGATAGAAATATGTACCGTAGTCAAGAACTGCATTGAAACTTCCGTCTGCACCTGTAGTGTACTCACCTATCTTCCGATCAGGTTCTACGGTCCATTCACCGGATGCTTTGGCCGAATAGATTTCAAACCTTGCTCCGGAAAGCTTCTTAGTGTGGTCGTCTTTATCGACCTTAACAAATTTCACTTCCGGCTTATGATCGTTTTCAACGGCAAAACCATCTCTGTTGTCAGAATTAATCTTAATCATCATCCTGTCAGCTGATGTATCCTGCCTTCCCAGTGTTACATTCTTTGCAAACTCAAATGTTTCTGTTCCAAAGGTTCCTGTGGTTGATATCTCAGAGTTAGCAGTATCGGTAAATGCATTTGGAAGTGTATTTGTAACGCTTGCCTTAACTACTCCGTACTTATCCATTGATACAGTTATAGCTGCACCGGATAAAGTCTTAATCTTTAATGTATCCTTTGGATTTAAGATAATCTCGCCGGATGGGTCGAGAGTTTCTGTTACAGTGATAACTGCACTGTGTTTGAATATCTGGTTTCCGCCTGGAGTCAGGCCTTCCAGCGGTTCGTGAGTTATTACCGCCTTAAGAATTACAGATGCCTTATCTGTTCCTGCACCTGTGAGTGTAAACTCAGGAGTGTAGGTTGTAAGGTCTTCACCCTTAATAGGTGTCCACAGTTCCTCATAGCCTGCGTAGTAGCCGGTATAGGTTACTGTAGGTGTGAAGGTCTTTGTTACACCGTCAACGGTATAGTCAAAGGTGTTTCCTGTCTCTCCAAGTTTAACCTTAAGGTTCTTACCGTTTGGCAGAGTAATGTCAGTTGGAGCAGTTTCATAAGTATCCACTGTTACAGTTGTAAAGTCAGAAGCTGCATCAATCTTGATATTTCCGTTTTCACTTTCATAATCAGCATCCAGAGGATATACTATTCCGTCGATAGTGATATACGGCATAGGAAAACGTGACTCTACAGTGACGGTAGTCTCCACATGGTTCTTTTCCTCAAGAACGAACTTGCCGTAGATACCGTCATGGTCTGTATAGTCGAAAGTGGTGTCTGCTGAGTAGTCACTGTCATCTTCCCTTACTACGAAGTTATGCTTAATATCGCTCATAAGGTAGTCTTCCGGTGCTTCAAGCTCCTTGAGGTAATAGTTTCCTTCCGGAAGTTTTGCATTTACAAGAATGCTTCCGCCGGCGGTATAATCTACACTGATTACATCCATCAGTGTATCAGCTTTAATCTTTTTCTTTGTAACAGCAAGGATACCGGTTGCCGAAGCCTGTATATCTTCTGCAGCATAAAGACCGAACTTCACTGTCTGGCCTTCCTGAGGCGGCTGATAGTCACCTGATTTGAATGCAATCTCAAAGACTTTGGAAAGGTCAAGCTGTACAGAGAAGTATTCGTTTTTAAACTTGGCACTTCCCCAGATTAAAGGTGTGAACTGGTCTTTGTACTTAAGTTCCACCAGCTGCTCCTTACTATCGTTTAAGTAGTTATCGTCAGCTGCTAATTCGCGGACAATATAGTCACCGAGCGGAAGCAGCTTGGATTCTGCTTTTCCATCAGCTCCTGTGGTTATGACATCAACAAGTTCTGATGTAGTGTAGCGTGTGGTCTTGTAAACATTATGAAGGTCGATTACGCCAACACCGTTTCCTGATGCTGCAGTTGCGCAATATACATCCATGCTGTAACCATCAGCAAAGGTCAGAGTAAGAGGCTTATCCTCTTTCTGATTTGTTACAATTTCAATGAGGTACGTTGTTTCCTCGCCTATTTCGGTTGAATCCTTTCTTGTTGCAGTAACAGTGCATCCTTCAGGCAGGCCCTGTACGACTGAGAATTTAACCTGCGGATTTTCCGGTGAAAGCTTTGAGTACCAGTCAAGACGAAGCTCTGTATCGTTTCCCTCTCCGTCTACATCCTTAAAGCAAAGGGTCGGTACAATATCCTCATACAGATAATCTACCGCCGATTGCGGCATAGAAATTGTTGCGTAGCATACGCCGCCTTTATAGTAGGCATCCGCTTTTACCCCGTCTGTCCATGCAAAGTATATCGGTGATGTAATCGGAATTGTTGTGAAGGTTATTGATTCACCTTCATCGGTGTATTCATAGCCTGCTCCTACATCTATTACTTCGTTTGAAACAGGGTTTGCATGTTTAGTTATGATAGTTGCAGCAGTATTAGTGGCCTGGTCTACATTTGAGCCAAGAGCAAATCCATCCCAGTTAAGGGTAAATCCGTCCGGATCACCAGCGACCTGTTTATATCTTACTTCGTAAACCTGTACTGTTGCCTTTACGAAGTTACCTGCCGGTGTACATTCCTGCCATGTGATAAGGTCATCAAGAAGGACTCTGTAAACAGTCTCTCCTGTTTCTGCATCAGTCTGATAGATGATGACATACTGAGCATCTTCTTTTGGGTTGCCTGTGAAGGTCAGAAGTGTCCATCCTTCAGGCACTGTATAAGGAAGAATCTGCTGGCCTGTCATATCGCTTTCAATTAACTGATACTTGATACCGGCTGAAGTACGGGAAGTATATCTTACAGTATCTGCAGATTCCTTCTCTGCCATATCTGCAGCATTGATTGCAGCGTAATATCCTACTACTGCCGCTTTATATACATCTGCATCTTTTTGCTTTAAGATTGCCTTATTCCCTGCTGCCGGGCTTCCTACAAGCTCCCAGCCTTCATTGTCCCATTCGAACATGGTTTTGTTTTCTTTAACATCTACAGTTTTATATGTCGGAGGTGTGTCTTCCGGATCGTCAAAGTCGCCATCGCCGTTGGCATCATTTCCGGGAACATCAATTACCTCCTTCTGACCTACAACTCTTTCCTCTTTTACAAGGTCGTCTGCTGTCAGTTCATAATACTTGTAGTCCTTTACTACATACCTTCTTGCTCCGATTTCAGAGAAGTCTGTATCATTGCTGTTCCAGTCATAGTTGAACTCGCCATCTGCTTCAAAGACGTATGTTTCGCTATATGCATCAAGTGCTGATACAAGGTTAGGGTCAGCTCCCGGAGCAAGGTTCATGTAGCTGTCAAGCGGGTCAAGAACTGTGCTTCCCACTGAGCCTGTCATATATGTAAGAGGAATATCCGTTACATATCCGGTTATAGGCGACGAAACCTTGGTTACGGATACATCTGTGATATTGTCACCGCCTGCCTGATTTTTCATAATCACCTGAACATCATAGCGATACTTAAACTGTTCATCCATAGTTTCGTAGGAGTATGAATATACAGTGTCTTTCTGCTCCGGTGTCACATAAATGGTTCTCTTGATATTTCCCTCTGATGCTTCTCTCTCAAGCATATACCAAAGCTCTGCTCCCGATTCGTGGGAATACTCACCTGTCTCATAGTTTGCAGTGTTATATACCTTTGGATTAAGAAGCTTATTAACAAAAGCCTTTATGCTTTCTACTGCGTTTGACAGGTGGCTTGATTTAGTCTTCGGGATTGTAATGAGCTCGCCTGTCTGGGAATCGTAAATGGCAGGTCCCTCAGAACCGTCATTTAAGTTTTCGTCCTTGGCAGCAAAGATTCCGAATACTGCATCCTTAATCTTTGATACTGTCTCAAATACCGGAGTAAGGATAGTATGTCCATCCTTTTCCTCTTCCTTAAAGCCTACAAGGGCCTCGCCTTCCTTGGTGATTTCAATCTTACCCTTAACAGCGTTATTAATTACTGCTGCAACCTTGTAGTAGTTCTCAAAAGGATAATCACCCTTGTCATAGGTAGGGTCTGCGTCGGTTCTGAGATTACCGCCGTAGGTAACAAGCTCAGAGTAGTTTCCGTCTACATGCATATCCTGTTTGGTTACGGTAAATGTATAGCGGTTAGTTACCATTTTGGTAAGATCCTCAAAGCTATATTCGGACTTATCTTTATATATCACTTTATTGCCTTCGGCATCACGAATAGCATAGTTATATGGCACTGTGCCGTTATATCCGTGGGTATAAACATCTACGGTAAACTGCCCTTCATCAATAAATCCGAAGTTATGGTTTTTAGCTGTTCCTGTTTCGTCATACTGCCCTACATAGTAGCCTTCAGGAAGCAGCCATTCATATATCTCATATTTACCGTATGGCAGCTGATAAGGGATGTCGAAGCATCCGTTTTCATCAAGTTCAAAGGTGTAGTTTGTGCTTTTTGAGTCAATAGATTCCGCATTTGGAAGGAATCTGTTATATATGTTCTTTGCTACCGTTCCGGTAGGTCCGAACATTTCCCTGTTCTGTTCATCGGTGTAATCAGGGTTTCCTTTATACCTGATAAATACCTTGGTTCCTGCAAGTCTGATAATCTTTCCTGTTTCAGAGTCAACCTTCTGAAGCTGGATCTGATTACTCTTGATTTTGTTTCTTAGGTTTACCTGATAAAGGTTGTTGTAATAGTCACCTGTTCCGGCGGCACTTCCGCCTATGCCGTTTGTTCCGGCCTTGTTATATCCGGTCCATTTTCCGGTAAGGGGAACTGCGCCTCTATCCTGGTATTTAACTCGGGCCTCTGCGCCATCTCCGTTGTGTTCAGAAATTACAACGGTAAACTGTTCCGGAACATACATAGGGTCGTCTGTTCCTACTTCGGTTACGATATATTCACCGTATGGCAGGTCTTCCACAAGCAGTGCTCCGTTTGTTCCAACCTTAATTGGGTTTTGTTCGTTATTAACTACTCCCGGACCTCGTGATACGGTATATACATTGGTACCGTCAGCTAGCTTTGTCGGCATTGTGCTCACAAGATGAACATATTCTGAAGCCTCATAGCCTTTTGACTTAAGTCTGATAGTCCAGAGCGTTCCTTTACTCATGTTGCTGTCGGAACCGCCAAGGGCAGAATCCTTAAAAGGATTTTCCTTCTCGTTTGACTTTATGAGGTGGAATCTTCCTCGGAAAACATCTTCCACGTCTGTTTCAAGGTCGCAGTCAAGCTGCGGTTCATTCTCAATAGGTCCGCCATCAGTTACAGATGTTCCGGCAGTGTTATATGTACCGCCGTCTCCTGTTGTTGCACCCCATTCTATCTGGTACTCAACCGGTGTCCACGGGTCACTGTGGCACCAGTATGTACAGGTGTCATGGGTTTCAGCCTTGTATTTAAGGGTGTATTCTCTCACGCCGCCGTAAGCATCCGGGTCGATATATCGTCCATCCGGACGGGTAATGGTAATGCGGTAGTTTACTGTTACATCCCATTCTCTCTTTGTAGGTGACTTGCTTCCTACATGCTCATAGCCTACAAGAACCGGAGGATCACCTGCATATATAGGGTGGTCACAAGCTGATAGGCTTCCTGATTCTGTCATAAAGGCTGACAATGCTTCAGCACTTGTGAAAGGCTGGTCGGTAAACACAATCTCGGTACCAAACGCATCAAACTGCTGAGTCTGAATAGTCTCCCACGCACCACCTCCGATTTGTCTCTCAAGGGTTGCAACTGCATCAAGAGCAGCATCGCCCATAGGTGTGTGATTATTTCCGTCAAATCCGGTGTTTGCATCTACCTTTTCAATAGGCATGTTGATAATAGGGAATACATCCACGTCAAGAGGCTCACAAGTTCCCAGCTCTGTATTTGGTTTTTTTGTAAGCTTAAAATAACCTCTTGTCGGGTCAGTAAGGCCAGATACAAAGCCCTGAGTATGGACTTCACCGCCGTTTGTAGCATAGCCCCAAAAATACGGTTCATAATATTTTGCATTTGCACCGCTTCTGTATTTTTCGGCACGAATTGCTGCCTTGTTCTTATGTCTTATTGTAAGGGTTTTATTAAGAAGGCTCTCATCCTGAACGGTAAGAGTGTACTTCTTGGTGTCCTTATTAAATGTGATTGTTATACCTTCTACTACCTTGTCTTTATCGTCTACCACTTCAAGGTCTGTTCCATTTCCTGTGCCGTTAAGCTCCTTGGTATATGGGAAGGTGGCATCTTCTTCGATTAAAATTTCTGTCGGCTTATCTTTCTTCTTTGAAGCCACGGTTCTGTCAAAATTATTATTCTTCTTTATCTCACTTGCCATAAAGTTATATATGTCCATGGCAGGAGTTCCTCTGATAATCTTGGTGTAGTGGTCGGCAGGTATCTTTGATGTCGGTGAGCCATGATAGCCTGTCTGATATGACAGTCCGTTGGCACTTCTGTTAAAGTCCTCATCTCTGAAATCCTGCTGGCATTCCCATACAAGGCACTGGGTAGCCGCTACCCATGCACCGAAGGTATAGTCGCTTCTGCTGCCGTTGTTGCCGTAATATTTGGAGTCTTCAAATCCAAGGTCAAAGAGCTCAGAGCTGCTTCTTTTTACAGGACCGTAAAAGAGCACTTTGAATATGTTTTCAATAACATAATCCATATTGGCATTCTGATATGCCTGCGTTATTTCAGCATCTTTTCTGTTTCTTGCCCTCATATTAGTGGTGTTTTTCTGTGTTACACCGTGCTCAACGCAAAAAACTATTGGGTCAACTGCCACGCCTGTATTGATGTTATATACATGCATCGGAGAACTTGCCTCTGTACAGCTGCCATCATCGCGGAGCTCTTTACTTGCATAATTCACATAGTATATCTGCATATACCGCGAGGAAGTAAATTCATAGTCACGAAGCCTTTTACTCTCAAGAGAGCCGCTTATTCCTGTGACTTTAGCGGCATCTGCAGTACCAATCCCTGCGAAAAGAGACTGAGGTATGCCTGTCAGCACTATTGCCAGTGCCATAAGGATTGTGAGGACTTTTCGCCCTAACTTTCTTGATTTTTTCATGTCTTTTTCGTTTTCCTTTCTTTGCAAATTTTTGTATTTAAAAAGAGCCGGGCAATGCGGCTCCTGAAAATGGGTATAAAAAAAGTGCGGGGAATTCCTCGCACTTTAGTGTTAATATATTGCCAAAATACGGCAAGTATTGTATATTTATTTTGTTGCCATTCACTCCATTCTGGCATCAGAAAGGAGGTGGCCAAATGAAAATACTAATCGCTTCTTTTATCAGCTCCGTCATGGCGAGCATAGTTGGTTACTATGTTTGCAAATGGCTAGACGAGCATCGTAATGGCAATTAGCCTGCTGTGTCTTACATAGTGAAAACCCCAGAGTCTCCACCTCTGGGGTTTTCAATTGTGCCATAATAAACTAGTCGCTTCTTTGGTTGACTATATTTTATTCTCTTTAGTCTAAAATGTCAACACATTTTAGTACAGCATCCATACTGCATAGTAGGTGTTGTCGGAATCGTTTATACCAAGTCCTTCCGTATCTCCCGGACGAACCTTTTTAATGTAAACGAATCCTTCCTTCTGACCTCCGGAACTTTTCATTCTTCTGATATATCTTGCAATATCATCTTTGTAATTTTCTATAAAATCTTCCTGCTTTACATATCTTGATGAACCACCAAGTTCTCCCTCAACATAGAAGCTTGCGTTGCTGTCATTCATACCTTCATGGTCGTCGATGTAATGCCATTGCGGATAGTTCTTAGCTGCGTAGTCCTTTGCATATGCTTCAAGCTCTGCGTATGCTGCGTCTATGTCGAAAGTTTCAACCATTGTGTAAGGGTCTGACCATGCGCCGTATACCTTCTTTCCGGATACAGTGCGGTATGCTCTTACTCTGAATTCATATATTCTGTCATCCTGCGGTACCCAGCTTACAAGAGCCTGGTTTTTCTTTACTGTACTTTCCACATATTCCTTTAAAGGAATCTTAGAGCCTCTAGGGTATCCGGCAAGGACAACACCTGTCACATATCCGCTTGGATATTTTTTCTTTGCCTCTCTATATAGGGTGTTATATGTCTTAAACGGCAGCCATTCTCCGTCAATGCTTTCAACCTTGGTTTTCCATGATGATGTCTTGCCGTTAAGTGTATATCTATACTGAACTTCATAGTCGGTGGCTCCGGCTATTCCCGTCCATTCGACATATACTGTATGAGTTCCAATAGCACTGCCCCATGCGTCTTTGACTCTTGTCTTTGACGGTACAGGCTTTCCTGATGTTACGGCAGAGTATTTGCTGTAAACGTATTTACCGCTTATCTTCTTATATGCTCTTACCTTGTAGTAGTAGGTCTTGCCACAAGTAAGGCCGGTATTGATGTATGATGTGGTGCTGTCCCCCTTTACGGTTGCCACTTTCGTATATGTTCCGGTCTTCGATGTAGCTCTGTAAACCTGGTAGCCGTCTACTCCGGCAAGCTGCTCCCATGTAAGCTTTACCTTGTCGTATCTGTATGACGCTGCCTTTGCGGTTACTGTAGCGGCTTTAAGCTTTGAGCTTGTCCACTTGGTTGTTACTGCGGTGGTTGTTACCACTGCCTGATCACCTGCATCAGCTGTCACTGTTTCCGCCATAGCCGGAACTGCTGATGTGACAGCAAGGGCTGCTGTGAGTGCTGCTGTGAGTAATAATCTCTTAATCTTCATTTTCCTTTCCTCCTGATTTGACATATTTACTGTAATATGGTATTATCTATTTAACAAAGGATTGCCGCTTGTGGAATGGCGGCTCAGTCCGAAATTAGATTTTTCGCAAAGGCCGTCAAACTATTAGTTTGGCGGTTTTAGTTTTATTGTTTACCCTTAAACAGGGTTGCAATCGCTATCAGTACAATAGTATAGCTAAGTAGGTCCGTAAGTGTTATGTACATCAGCAACACCCCCTTTCATTTGGGAGTGACCAAGCCGCCTGCGGCAACCCTTGGTGCAAAAGCCTTTCGGCGGATTGCCTTCTTAATATGGCGGATGGAAGAATACCTTGTCGCCCCGGCGTATACTATCAATGATTTCAGGGTGTTTTACAAGATGTTTTCTTACTATCTCAAGCTCTGTAGCTGTATATTCACACCGTTTATATCTTCGATATGCTTCCATATCTGGAATAGGCCCCTCAATTAGTACCTTCCCTAGATAAGTCATAACTTCTTCATCAGTTATATCGCTAGGCTTTAAACTCATAACCGCACCTTTTCCTTTCTTTTTCTTTATTATATCGAACATTTGTTCTTTTGTCAACATTATATTTCAATATCAGGGTCGTATTTTTCAATATTTTTAATGGTTTCCTCATCGATGGAATTGCCGTACTGAATATCCCTAAAAATATCAAGCTCACCTTCTTTTTTTCCACAGATTTCAAAGCCTGGTATCGGTCTTACACCATTGTCCTCTAACCGGCTCCAATAAAACCCAAATTCATCCACACAAATGGAGTCTGTAAGATATTTTTCCTCAATTAAAATGTCAAAATTGCTATGCATATTTGCATCTGCTGTTATAAGGAAAGAACAACACCCCCCGTATTCAGCTACTCTTTTTTCTAAAAAGTCTTTGTATAGCTCTATGTTCTGGAGCAGGTGACTTGATATTTCTTCAATAGCTCTTATATTTCCTCTTGCATCAGTAAATATCTGAAGACTGACATCTGTTTGACTACAGTCTATTAGTTTTCTTCCTAGTTCTGCAGCCTCGCTTATACTTTCCAGCCTTGTTCCCAAAAGAGGATGCTCTATCGTTGGTGATAAGAAAGGGTCTTTTGGTAAACAATTTGGAACATCCAGAATTTCATCATGGCCATATTTATCTATCAGAGCAAACTTGGTATGATCCAAAACTATATGGCCTAAAAAGCCTTCACAGAACACATCATAAGCCATTGTAACAAATCTGTCATGGGCTGAAGGTGACGGATCTCCACTTGGGTGGTTATGACAAATATAAAAGCTATCCGCTTTCAGTGCTTCCATAATCTCTTTTGTGTGAAGATATGCTTTTTTAGCATCTCCATCTTCGGCAAAGTTTACACAGCCTGGCAGCCGGTTTGAAATTGCTTCCGCTGCAATTACATAATCGTCCTTAATATAGAAAATCCGAAAAGTCTCATATAAAGGATTTCGGAAAGTCTGCAGCAGCGAGGCAAGTTCCGCTGCTCCATCTATTTTTTTGCCTATAAAGTCTATTCCGTCTGTCCTTATATGTTCGGTGTTTATGCCAACGCCAAGTTTTTTTGTTTTCATAACTAGTTAAACCCTCCATTTTTTCACTGTATAAAATATTGAGGGCCGGTATGAACCCTCAATATTTGAAAGGAAAATTTGGGCTATGCATGGCCCATATGAAAAAATTTATATCAAGCTGATGTGCGCCGCTTGATACCAATCATGACCACCCTTCAAAAGGGTGGTTTGTTCTAGGGCTATAAGCCCGTGGAATACCGGCTAGCGTCTAAAGGCGCTAGCTTTCTCTTTGTTCAAGCTACATTGCCTTTGCCTCTTTGGCTACCCCTGAAGGGGTCTATTTATCTTTTGAACGGATCTTCATATTCTTTCACACTCAACTTATCAAGTGCGATATCATGCTTCTCCTGTTCTCTGACATATTTTCTTATTGTTTCTTCGTTAAGCCCAACTGTGCTGACATAGTATCCTTCAGCCCAAAAGTGCCTGTTTCCAAATTTGTATTTCAGGTTTGCATGTTTATCAAACATCATCAGTGCACTCTTCCCTTTGAGATATCCCATGAAACTCGATACACTCTGTTTCGGCGGGATGCTCAGCACAAGATGCACATGGTCCGGCATCATATGTCCTTCCAAGATTTCCACTCCTTTGTATTTACAAAGTGTTTTTATTATCTCCTGCAAACTTTGACGGTATTGATTATATACGATTTTTCGTCTATACTTTGGAGTGAACACTATATGATATTTGCACATCCATTTTGTATGTGCAAGGCTGTTAGTTCTATTAGCCATAAAATCACCTTCCTTTCATACAATGTAGCTTGAACAACCACATTATACTGAAGTTGGTGATTTTTTGGTATAACCTTCGTCGCGCACCCGCATAGCGGGTGGTTTATATCTCGAACGCTTTGCGTTCTCGACACGGGCTTATAGGCCCTGCAAAAAAAGTGCAAAGCCTTAAGCTCTGCACCTTTAGTATTAATTTTTCTCAAATGCTAAAATGAATTCTTCAGGCAAGATGACAGGAATGGGAGATTTTTGGTAGCCGCTTATATTGCGTGTAACGATATAGTCTGCGCAAATACGCACAGCACTCTCAATCATGACGTCATCCTCGTAATCAGAAACTTCTGATGCCAGTGCATTGATGCAGTCATCTGCCGCTGTATCCGCCAGTTTGAACAGTTCCAAAAGTTTTAATATGATATCTCTCGTTTTCTTATCATCGTGTGTGTACCTATGGCTTAAGTAGTATATGTCTGTCAGGGACTTTGCAGTTATCACCGCTTCAATCTTTTCTGTTGCTGCAGCAAGAAATACTTTGTTTGCGTTTTCCCAGAAATAATTTTGCAATTTCTATTTTTCTATTAAACGGATTAGTAAGTTTTGCAGCCACCTTACCGTTTTTAGTTAAAAATGTCTTCGGCCTGCGCCAATTTTAAATATCTGCCCATATTTTTTTCAACTTAAATCGTACGATTTTGCGGCATGTCTATCCCACATTTTCTCCTTTATTTAATGTTTGACATATTTTTTTGTGTATGTTATTATTTATTTAACAAAGGATTGCCGCTTTTCGCATGGCGGCCCAGTCCGAAAAATTCGTTTGAGCCGTCAAACTTTTAGTTTGGCGGTTTTCGTTTGTGCAAAAGCCCGAAGGCTACTTGCCTGTTGACACTAAAAAACCCGGAAAGCTGTTTTCCCGCCCCGGGTTTAATTAATTTTTTGTTCTATTCTTTATGCCTGTTTCGAAGCCATGGTTTTTCTCTGTATCAGCTTGACGATTTCCACGATAGGAATAACTAAGAATGCCATTCCTAATGCGATGAGATACTCTTCCACACTGATGTGCTCAAATTCGAAGGCGGCAGCCAAGAACGGCACATAGATAACAAGAGAAGTACATATCAGGCTGGCAACTCCGGCAAAGAAGAGGCTCTTGTTCATATACTTCATGGTGAAAATGCTGCCGCGCTGAGATCTCATGTTAAAGCTGTGGAAAATTTCTGCCATGGAAAGTGTCAGGAAAGCCATGGTTGTTCCGTCAGGGCTGTTGGTGATTTCCCATACCCCGGACTCCATAAAGTGTCCTACAAAGTAGGCGCCCAAAGTCAGCACTGAAACCACAAGACCCTGGTATCCCATATCGAAGCCCATTCCGCCGGCAAAGATACCGTCGGTGGTCTTACGAGGCTTTCTCTTCATTATTCCATCTTCCGGTCTTTCTACACCCAGAGCCAGTGCCGGGAAGCAGTCTGTAACCAGGTTGATCCACAGCAGGTGCACCGGATGAAGAATAGTAAATCCCATGAGAGTAGCGGCGAAGATACTTACCACCTCACTCATGTTGGAAGCCAGCAGGAACTGTATCGCCTTACGAATGTTGTCATAAATTCTTCTGCCCTCTGAAACAGCGCCTACGATGGTAGCGAAGTTGTCATCTGCCAGTACCATATCAGCTACATTCTTTGTAACGTCTGTACCGGTAATACCCATGCCCACACCGATGTCCGCAGACTTTATACTAGGTGCATCGTTTACTCCGTCGCCGGTCATAGCCGTTACATAGCCTTTCTTTTTCCACATGTTTACGATTCTTACCTTGTGTTCAGGCTGTACGCGGGCATATACGCTTATGTTTTCTATTTCCTTTTCAAATTCTTCGTCCGAAAGCTCATTGAGCATAGCACCGGTTATGGCATGCTTTCCTTCGCTGAGAATTCCCAGTTCTCTGCCTATTGCTGATGCTGTATCCACATGGTCACCGGTAATCATTATCGGAGTAATTCCTGCCTGATAACATTCCTCGATGGCTGCCTTAACTTCCGGTCTTACCGGGTCAATCATGCCTGTCAGACCCAGGAAACAAAGATCGTGTTCAAGACCTTCTACTGAAACATCCGACGGCATTTCCTCGTAAACTGTCATTGAAGCCATGAGTACTCTGAGGGCCTTGTCAGCCATCTCTTTATTTGCCTTAAGTATGGCGGCCTTATCCTCATCAGTGATGTCAACCGATTTACCATCTCTGTATATTTTTGTACATCTCTTCAGTACCTCGTCAGGTGCGCCCTTAGTGTACTGAATTATTCTGCTGTTCTCCTCATCCTTATGAAGAGTTGTCATCATCTTACGGCCGCTGTCAAAAGGAACCTCTCCCACTCTAGGAAGCGTCTTTTCTACCTCACCTTTGTTAAGGCCCAGTTTATGAGCATAGTTTACAAGAGCACACTCTGTAGGCTCACCGGTGGCACTGTCTGCCCCTTCCTCGATTTTGGCGTCGCAGCATAAAGCCATAGCCTGAGCCAGCAGTTTTTCATCGTCTCCGTAATAGTCAACTACGGTCATCTTGTTCTGTGTAAGTGTTCCAGTCTTGTCTGAACAGATAATCTGCGCACAGCCGAGAGTTTCAACTGCCGTCAGTTTTCTGATGATGGCGTTTCTCTTAGACATATTGGTTACGCCTATGGAAAGCACGATGGTTACCACAGCCACAAGACCTTCAGGAATAGCTGCCACTGCCAGACTTACTGCAATCATAAATGTATCCAGGAAAACCTCTCCTGTAATGTCTCCGGCACGAAGGAGGCTTACTCCGAAGATAACCACGCATATTGCCAGCACCAGAACAGTAAGGATTTTTGAAAGTTGTGCCAGTTTAAGCTGAAGCGGGGTTTTACCTTCTTTTGCCTGTGCCAGAGCATCAGCAATTTTACCCATCTCGGTATCCATACCGGTATCGCAGATTACGGCCGCACCTCGTCCGTAAACTACTGTGCTGCCCATATATACCATGTTTTTTCTGTCTCCCAGAGGAATATCTTTTTCATCGCCGAGGCTTATAACCTCTGCAGTCTTATCCACAGGCACGCTTTCGCCGGTCAATGCTGCTTCTTCCACCTTCATGCTTGCGCACTCTATAATTCTGCCGTCTGCGGGAACGCTGTCACCGGCCTCCAGGATTACCACATCGCCTGCCACAAGCTCTTCACTCTTAACGCTGGTGATTTTTCCATCACGAAAGACCTTACTTGTAGCTGCGGACATCTCCTGAAGTGCTTCTATGGCCTTTTCAGCCTTGCTTTCCTGCAGAATTCCCAGAACCGCGTTGATAATTACAACTGCCAGAATGATTATTACATCGGCAAAGCTTTCTCCTGAATAAAAAGATGTTACTCCGGAAATCACTGCTGCCACGATAAGTATTATAATCATAGGGTCAGCCAGCTGCATCATAAAGTGCTTAAACAGTGAATCTTTCGGGGCCTCGGCCAGCTTATTCCTGCCGTCTTTTTCAAGACGTTCTGCGGCTTCGGCGCTCGTAAGCCCCTGGGTGCCTGAGTTGACTTCGGCTAATGTTTCATCAATGCTCTTCAAGTAATACTTCATTTTTTCTCCCTTTCTTTCCGTCGGAGCCTACAAAAAAAGACTCCTACCATATTATTATACGGTAAAAGTCTTACTATTTAAGATAAATGCGAATCGTTGACGCCGGGCGTACATACGATTGGGATGTCGCAAATACCACACTTAAAGTGCCAGTTACTCCCTCTTACATCATTTCATTTTACTACTCAAAGTGCTATTGTGTCAATAAAATTTATCCAAAATTCTTCAAAAATTCTTCAAAAAAGCGGCACTGCCTGGTACATCATTTCCCTCACTGCCCATTGCCTGCCAATTCCTGCTGTTAAGTTCCCATTGGAAGCAGATCAGCATAGTAAAAAGCAGCACAAGAGCCATGGTTATTATCATGTTTTTCATAGTTCATCCTCCGGCTGCCCTTCCCCAGGCGCTTCTTCCTGCTGCTCTCTGAATGCGATTACTCCTCTGGAGGTGTGCACTTTCACATTCTCCTCCGGCGAAAGCCCTATCATTTTTGCAGGACCTATAATGCCGTATACAGGCATATCCACTATATACTCTCCGCTGTCCTCCGCGACCTTTACCGATATTTCTGACGGAGAACAGCACAGTATGCTCGATATATTATCCTTTAGCCTCAATATATCTTCACCGTTTATACTGCCCCTTTCCTCGGAAACTAGTCGAAATTCCTTTATACTGTGCTCCGCACCCATAATCCGTGTATATGTAGTCTGATTTGCTGTAAACTGAAGCAGAAACATCATCAGTATAAGCAGTGAAGCAATTGCAGTTATAAAATCCTTCATCAGCCGTACTCCTCCATAGCCTTCTCCATTGCATTCAGGGACACATTCTTAAGACTTCCCGGACTGTCACCGGCCATCATATTAAAAATCAGACATCCTAGAATGATTGTTCCGATGATTATAATAAGATGCTTCACTGCTGGCCTCCTTCAATGCCTCCCCCGCCGCCCGGGGCGGAAAAGTTAATGTTATCCATTATTGCTTTGGTGCCTTCCTCCATAATATCGTTTGCTGCAGACTTAAGAGAGTTGTCATCACCCAGCACAAGGGTATTTACAATGAGTGCTCCCAAAAGAATAGTACCTATGATAATAATAAGATTTTTCACTGTTTCTTCTCCTTTCTGTTACTATTTAAAATCAAAACAAATGTCCTAGCATTCCCAGCGTATCCATAAATACCACTACGACTGCAAAATTTATTAAGAGGGCAAAAACTGATGCTGATGCCCACGCAGTAACCAGGACACTCTTCCTTTGAGCATTCCTTATGGCTGACGTCATTCTTTCTTCAGCCATTATGTTTTGAAAAACTTCCATCTGTTTGACCAGTTCAGCCGGATTAATTCTGTCCAGCTTAGAAAGCACTGCAGCAAAATTTTTTCCCGCACGGCTTCCCGTTTTTTCGGCAAAGGCTCTGAAAGCAGCTTCATCTCTCCCGCTTCTGTAAAGGGTAATAAGTTCCTCGTAAGCCGGTCTTAAGGCGGAAGAATTCTCCATCAGAGCTTCAAAGATATAATCTGCAGAGAGAGGTCTTTCCTTCTGCACCAGTGCAAGATTTTTCAGTGTGATTGCACTTCCGTAAATTTCCCTGTCCAATGCAGCTGTTTTTCTCACAGATCCAGCTTTGTGGATGAAAGGCAGGCGTTTAACAGCACTCCTGCCACGTAGATAATTAAAGAAATTGTAAACCAAGTCAATCCTGCCTCCGTTCTAAACTGATAATAAAAGAATTTTTCCGCTGAAAGTCCAAAGAGTTTAATTGCCCCCGCAACAGTGAGAAAATATGCCGCTGGAGCAAGGTATTTCAGAATCATGGCAGCTTCGTTGTTTTCTCTCTTGGCAAATTCGTTCACTCTTCTTGCCCTTTTGATTGTATCCGCAAGATCTGTAAGAGCTTCTGTCACTTCCACACCTGAGGTCAGTGCAAAGCCCATATTTGAGGCTAGAATGTTTCCCCACGAAGTGTTTATGGAAAGACGAAACTCCTTAAGCAGACTGCCTATGCGGCTTTTTTCAGCCGTATTCAGACCCCTTGCCAGATTAAAAAGAATTCTTCTGGAATTTGGTGCTTCCTCTATGGATTCTGCCGTAGCCTCAATAGCCTGCTGCATATTGCAGTACTTGATTTTATAGTTTTCCAGAAGTTCCGTAATGAGTATCTCACCCTCCCTGGAGCTTTCCACTCTGATCTTCTGAAGCCTGCGGCGAAGGAGGGCATAAGGGAGGAATCCCCCGCTAAAAGAGGCTGCGGCGGCAAGCCTTCCCGGAATTCTTCCAATCAGAAAAGCTGATAAAACAGCAGCCGGAATAAATGATACAACGACGAATGCCTTAATGCTCCTGTCAGTTCCCATGCCCAGTGTAATCTGTAAAAGCAGGCGAATATGCTCATATACTCCGGTACACAAGTTTCTTCTCCCGCTTTTTCGACTTTGTCCGGCATTCTTCTCTTCCTTAAATCCCAAAATCAACCTCTCCAGCCCTTCTCTGCATTTAGAAGACAACTCCATAATAAGGTCCCAAGAAAGAACTGTTATTCCTGCCAACAGCAGAAATATTAAAAAAAGCTCTGTCATCATCTGTACCTCTCCGGATTTTCCATAATCTCAGGTCTATAATATCTAGGATAAATAACAGTATTTTCCCTTATTGGGTTCCTTGCTTCAAGTTCTTTTAGTATTTTCTCCATCTCTCTCATCCTTTCCGGAGCAAGACTGCCGATTTTTTTCTTGTCATCGCCCAGATGATATTTCCATTTCCAGTCGTCCTCTGTCATGTCATATTGACATATCAGGTGTGCTGAGGGCATATCACTGACTCCATCGTAGCAGTACTCCCATATTGCTTTCAGCCTCTTTTGTGCCCGATTATCCTCCCTGCTGCAAAGTTCCAGTACATAACCGAAGCCGCTGAAAATCTGCTGAACAACCCCCTGCAGGCTGCCGCCGTATCTTTCACATATCCGCGAAGCCATCTGCAAGGGAAGATTTACCGGGTCCGAGGTATGTACAGTGACCTTACTGCGATGTGTACCTGTGGAAATAATATCAATAGCCAGCCTGTAAGCCGCCGCATCTCGCATCTCTTCAAGCAGTACATAGTCGTTATCACCTCTAAGAAGGGATTTTGTCAGACCCTCAAGTTCCTTCCCGTCGGCAACCAGCTGCATTATGGGGGCCTCGGGCATGAGAAGGTTCCATGGCGTTTCAGGATCAGTTGATATAGCCAGACCCTCAAGTTCCGGGTTTTCGCAGCACTGCCAGACCTGCATGAAAGTTGTCTTGCCTGATCTTACAGGACCGGCAAAAATCACATTAAAACCGATGTCGGTCATGACCTTAAAAAGCCTCGACGCATTATCAGGAATAGTCCCCAGCCGCACCAGCTCCTGGAATGTTAGTTTTTGCAAAATATACTTTCTGAATACCATTACGTCCTGCCCGTCCTTGGTCTTTTCGCCGGAATATATGGTTATTCTTATGCCGTTTCTCAGATATATCTCGTGAAAGCCATCCTCCAGTCTTTCTCTGGGTGTTGCTAAAAGCAATGCACGCTTGAGCTGTTCTCTCCTTCTGTCGGATATGGTCTGGGGCTGCAGCCGGGATACGCCGTCAATCAGGCAATAGAGCCTTTCGCCTATAAGTTTTGCCGACGACGAATTCCTGTATTCTTCTGTCTCGTCATAAGCCCATGGAGCCAGTCCTGCCAATCCGTACAGTTCATTGAATACTCCTTCGTTAAGACTTTTGTACCATCGTGGATACTCCGAGTCTTCAAGGCCTTCATTACATATTATCTTACCTATCAGCTGTCTGTATTCGGCCATTTCCTCTTCAAATCCCATAATGGCTCTTTTCTCTTTTTCAAGCCGCATCATGCGGTCTATCTCATCTGCAGATTTCCAGCGGCTTTCAAGCTCCGCCTCCACCCGGCGGCATACTTCCTCAAAGTTCATCCCATTATCCACCTTCTTTCTCCCCGCTAATAGTACAGGACTACAAACTTATTGCCTTTTTCAGCCAGTTTTCCCAGTAAAGCTGCCTGCTCCTTGTCGACTACAATTTCAATAAGACTCACAGATGATGAGCTGGTCAGCCTTTCATCGTCTCCGTAGTAAACTTCCTGATTGGTGCCGTCACGGACATAAGCCACCACTGCATCTGTCACCGGCTCTCCGCCGCAATAAAAAAAGGCCCTGTCACCTCTCCTCAGTGTCTGAGGAAAGGCCTTGAGCCATTGTGCAGGTACGGAAAGGATGTATTTACCCTGTTCTTCACCTACGGAAAAAATTGATTCCTGAAAATACTCCTTATAAAGCTCTGTGCCGGCAGGGATAAACTGACCAGTTTCAAGACCCACAATTTCATTTCTCTGTTCGGTCCTTATCGCACCCTCTCCTGCCTTTTCGACCTTCCTTTCTCTCAGCATGTCAGCCGTAATCAGGGTGTTTTTTGGAAGCGACTCTTTGAGTACCAGCACTCTGTCATAGGTGATATTTTCGCGGCCCCAGAGTTCCCAGAAACCCAGAGCACCTACGGAAAGCACTATCAGCACAATTCCGGCGATTCTTTTTTTCATTCACATATCCCCTTTCTAATTTAAAATCTTTTGGCTTTAAGATGTCATAAAAGAAAAGACGCCTGCTGCCTTCGTCGGGCGGCAAAGCGTCTGCTTACAATTTTTAACACTATCATAATAACATATTGAAACGTTACTTTCAGCACATTTTCAAAATTTTTTATATTTTTTTCTTTTTTTCACAGAATATGCAAATTTTCTGCCACATAATACAAAAAAACCTGCTGCCATTTCTTCCAGGTATTTGGATGGAAATCGTCATTGTAGGGCACATCGTATACAAGTTTATTCTCTATGCCCTTCCGGTACTTCTCCGGCACCGTATCAAAGGCACTGACGATTGCATCAATTCTCCACGACAGGTTTGCAATCTCTGCTGCTCTGTTTCCTGTAACATCACACACATATCCCGTGCCATAACCCATACAAGGCTGGAGCAGGTTTCGCTCTCCCGGCACATAGGCTTCTCTTCTTAACTCGCTGAGTCTGCTCTTCAGTCTCAGCAAATCTTTCACTGCCCATAATGCCTGCCTGTAGACAGGCTGAGGCAGCACATGATTCTTCATTTTTTTCTGCTGATAATCTTTCATAAGTTCTCCCCCATAGTTTTTTGCTATGCGTTCAAACTCTTTCCCCGAAAGTATATTACCATAATGTTACATCATTGTCAATGTAGTACTTTATTTCACATCCCTGGAAGCAATGACAATTCCAGCAATAGTCATCAGCATTCCCAGAATAGTATACCAGCCCCAGGCATCGCCGCCAAAAACTATTCCTGCTATAACGCCAATCACCGTAATGGAATTAGTTTGTATGCATGTTGCAAGCTCCGCCTTCAGTCTGGAAAGTGTATAGTTAAAGATTATGTAAGCGGCGAAGGAGCAGCCAACTCCCAGGTAAATCACCGCCCACATGGTTTGTCCTCCGGCTAAGAACACCTTATATGGATGAAGGCCGTTTCCCTGCAGCAAAGAAAGCACGTTAAAGAACAGTCCTCCTCCAATTGCCAGTCCGAAGGTGGTTTCCATTGTTGAAAACTCCTTTCCCAGCCGGTTTGAAAGCAAGGAATAAAGAGCACCAACAGTAACCGTGCCTAGCAGAAAAAGATATCCTGTAAGCTTACTTCCTGCGGAGAAATCCGGTGAAAAAATAACTGCAGTCAAAACACCTGCAAATCCTATTACGATTCCAAGTCCTGTACGAGCTGAAACCTTCTGTTTGAATAATACAAAGCTCTCAAGTACTACCATCAGCGGAACTACGGCAATAAAAATTGAGCTTTCCGATGAAGTGGTCAGATTAATACCCCATGCCTCTAGAATTGCATAGATACACGGCTGTACAAGAACCGCCAGCACCAGCAGCCTGATATTCTTGCCTTTATAGCTTACCTTGATGATTCTCAGTCCGATAAGCAAGCAGAAAAGAACCAGGGACATTCCCCATCTGACAGCCAGGAGCTCTATGGGATCCAGTTCTGCAAGGGCCACTTTCGTGCCTAAAAAAGACAGGCCCCATAACAGGGCCAGTGTCACAAATAAGGTATAAAGCAGAGCTTTGTTCTCTTTTGAGTTTTCCGTCAACGCTGTTCACGACCTTTCAGAAGAGCATAGATTCTTTCGTTGAGCATTTCCAGTGCGACCTGATTATATCCGCCCTCAGGAATTATGACATCAACATACTTTTTGGTTGGTTCTACGAACTGCTCATGCATCAGTTTAACAGTGGTCA
Source organism: uncultured Clostridia bacterium (assembly GCA_945828095.1). Lineage (GTDB taxonomy): Bacteria > Bacillota > Clostridia > Peptostreptococcales > Anaerovoracaceae > SUG1106. The sequence goes on along the minus strand of CALZOZ010000009.1, from coordinate 18,738 downwards.
GATACTGTGTAACCACCGATTCAAGTGTCCTGCCCCTCTCATGGACATCACGGACAATTCTTCTGATTATGCGCACGTCGGCATCGGTATCGATGAATACCTTGATATCGCACAAATCCCGAAGTTCCTTGTTTTCAAAGATGAGAATGCCTTCCACAACTATGACCTTCGATGGCTTTACGGTTACCGTCTCATTGATTCTGTTGTGAATCGTAAAGTCGTAAACCGGTCTCTCGATGCTTTCACCATTGATAAGCTGCTTTATATGTCCTATCATCAGGTCGGTATCGAAAGAGTCCGGATGGTCGTAATTCAGCTTTTTTCTGTCTTCAAAAGGAATATCGTCGTGAGACTTATAGTAAAAGTCATGGCTGAGCATAGTTATAGCATCTCCGAATTCTTCTTTTATCTTTTTGATGAGGGTACTTTTGCCCGAGCATGTACCGCCTGCAATTCCTATTACGATTATGTCTTTCATATGGTCTCCTGTTTATTCTTGCTAAAAATACCTTTGCTGCAGCCTGCCTTAGAGATTTCTCTCTTTGTCCTCGTCGCAGGAAACGCAAAAACAGTTTGCTTTATTCGCAGAGAATTAAACTAACTCGCCCTGTATGCTTCAATGTGCTCAAACAGAGTTTAATTCTTACTGCTCATATGGCGCAAGCCTGTTTACCGCTTCAAGCTGCTCCTGCGAAATCGTTCGAAACCTCAAATGCAGGCTGCCGTAATAAGCAAATTTTTAGCAAAGAATTAAACATGGAGCCTGGGGTGTGCTAAGCGAACCGTTTGACCGAGCGTGGCTTCATAGCAGACGGAAGCAAGCTTAGACTTTGGCTGCAAAATTGCACCGTTCAAGCACCGGCAGGTGCGCGTTTGCAATTTTGCCCAAAGTCTACGAGCGGTCTTGCTATGAGCAGCGAGGGAGAAGGTTAGCGTGCATATCCTCTGGCACCTGCTTAATTCGTGCTGAAATTTGCCTATGGCAGGCAGATGCCTATTGCTCGCTGAGCGGTCTTGTGTCTCTATCCTCTGCCGTTATTGATGAGCCGAGGTTGAGGGATGCTTTCTCCAGTTCTAATACTATATTGTTAATCTGTTGAAGTTTCTCGGCTGAAGCCTTTTTGTCCACTACATCCTTGGCATTTTCCAGAATATTGCCCAATCCAGACTGGATAGCTTCAATTTTATTTTTAAGGTTTGCAAGGTCTTCATCGTCCATAAGATCTTCAAGGACATCCTCCTTGCTGAGGCATGTTCCGGTAGGCAGGTCGAATTCGGAGTTGGTGTGTATTACAACCGTATCGTAACCGAACACTTCTTTAACCTTGGCTGCAAAGTCATTCTTTGACTCTTCCTCGCCATGTACCAGGAAAATCTGCTTAGGCTGAACCTGGAATCCTCCCAGCCAGTCTAAGAGTTCCTTCTGGTCTGCATGTCCGGAGAAACCCTGAAGATTGTAGATTTCTGCACCTACCATTACAGTCTCTCCGAAAAGCTTTACTTCCTTAGCGCCCTCAATAAGCAGTCTTCCAAGAGTGCCCTCTGCCTGATAGCCTACAAATATGATGCTGTTTCTGCTGTCCCACAGGTTGTGCTTCAGGTGATGACGAATACGGCCTGCTTCACACATGCCGCTTGCAGAAATAATAATCTTAGGTGTCTTATCGTTATTCAGCATCTGTGAATCTGCTGTATTTCTTGTAAATTTAAGATTTTTGAAGTCCAGCGGATTATCGCCGCTCAATATGTAATTCCTGGTTTCCTCGTCAAATACCTGAGCGTTCTTCTTGAACACCTCTGTGGCTGTGGTAGCCATAGGACTGTCTATGTATACGTTTACCTTATCGAGTACTTTAGAATACTCCGGATGCTGTTCATAGAACATATTGAACTGATAGATAAGTTCCTGAGTTCTGCCTACAGCGAAAGAAGGAATTATAACACTTCCACCTCTTTTAACGGTTTTAAGAACAATATTGATAAGCTCATCTATGCTGGTGGAGTTAGCCGGATGAAGCCTGTTTCCGTAGGTTGTCTCCATGATGACATAATCCGCTTTTTTAATCTTTACCGGATTTCTGAGGATAGGCCTGTCCATTACACCCAAATCGCCGGAAAATACAATTTTAGAAGTTACATCGTTTTCCGTTACCCAGATTTCCGTAACTGCTGAGCCTAAAATATGTCCTGCATCGTTGAAAACTATCTTTATCTGGTCATTAAGCTCGATGAGCTGGTCGTAGAGCACCGGTTTTACAAGCTTCAGCGCAGCTTCAGAATCCTTTATCGTATACAGCGGCTCTACAGGCGGCTTTCCTGTTCTGGCATTTTTCTTGGACTGCCATTCAGCATCCTTTTCGTGAATATATGCACTGTCTTTAAGCATTACTTCAAGCAGGTCTGCTGTAGCATCTGTGCAATAAATGGCTCCCTTGAATCCTCTCTTTACCAGCAGAGGAATTCTGCCGCAGTGGTCGATATGGGCATGGCTAAGGATTACGCATTCAACCTCCTCAGGGTCAAAGGGGAAAGGCTCCTCGTTGAGCTTTTCCATCTCTTTACCGCCCTGAAACTGTCCGCAGTCCAGCAAAATTTTATGGTTGTCAGTTGTTAAAAGATGGCATGAACCTGTTACTCCGATAGATGCTCCGCAAAATTTTATCTTCATTATCTCCGCTCCTTTACTTATAGTCCCACAGCTTTCTGTCAGCCGTCGAAATACCCTTTGCACCTGCCGCTATGGCGTTATCCACATCCTCTTCAAATTCCACCAGGCCTCCTGCCAGTATGGGCGTATTGACCTTCTGTGCGAACTCAACGATTTTTTTGCAGACAACCCCCGGCATGATTTCTACAATATCAGGCTTGGCAATTCTGATGGAATCCACCGCCGTATCAACCGAGTGTGAGTCCACGATAAAAAACCGCTGAACAGTAATGAGACCGATTTCCTTGGCCGGTCTTATCATTCCCGTCTTGGTGGTCAGAATGCCGTCTGCGCCCTTCTGCTTTACAAATTCCAGTCCTACTCTATCCTTACCTATCCCCTCGGCAAAATCCATGTGGATAAAGAGCTTCTTACCTGCTGCGTGAGCCTTTGCGATCTGGCTCTCGACGGTCAGAAGATCTGAATAGAGCAGGAAAATAACATCTACTTTTGAATCCAAGGCAGCCTGAAAATCCTCTTCGGTTCTCACTGCCGCAGCTACCTTTCTATTTGAAAATAAAGACATCTCCTCATCTCCTGTCTGTTTATCAGAGGAAAGACCTGGCTGCTATAACATTTGCACCGGTTCCTCCTATATTCTCTATTATAATATTTCCTGCTTCAATTGGCAATATTAAGGTTCTACAATTTATTTCTTTCATGCATGCGGAAAGCTTCTCACGAGGAACAGGCCTGTCGGTCTTCACTGGCACCATGATATGGCCTTCGGCGTACATGGTTGTGGTCAGAGTTCTCTCCGGGGCAGTCACTTCCTGAATTGCGTATTTCTCACCGCGTTTGCAGGTGTTTCCGGTAACATTCATACCGGCATCCACCAGTATCTTGCATCCCATTGGACATATGGTACATATTACGGTATCGCCCTTGCTGTTCCCGTCGGAAAGGTTTTTCACTCCTTTTTTCTGCTCCTGCTGCTTAGGCTTATCTGTTTTTTGCTCACCTTCGCAAATAGGTTTCCCCTGAGCATAAAGGGCTGCCCCTCTTCCTGCTATTTCTCCCTCGTCTGATACGAAGTCCACCAGTTCGTGAACCTTTACTACATTTCCGCAGGCAAAAATACCTGGAACCTTAGTCTGCCTGTTTTCATCCACCACAGGGCCTCTTGTCTTAGGATCGATTTCAACACCGGCTTTTTTGCTCAGTTCGTTTTCCGGAATGAGGCCTACGGAAAGCATCAGAGTGTCGCATTCAATATATTCCTCAGTGCCGGGGATTGGCTTGAGATTTTCGTCAACACGGGCAACAGTAACGCCCTCCACTCTTTTCTTTCCATGAATCTCAACTACTGTGTGCCTGAGCAAAAGAGGAATGTCAAAGTCCTTAAGGCACTGGACAATGTTTCTGGTAAGTCCACCTGAATCCTCCATAATCTCGCAGACAGCCTTGACCTCTGCTCCCTCCAGAGTCATTCGTCTGGCCATTATAAGGCCGATGTCTCCAGAGCCGAGGATGACAATCTTTTTTCCCGGCATGTAGCCTTTGATGTTTACAAGCTTCTGGGCCGTTCCTGCAGTAAAGACCCCTGCCGGTCTGGTTCCCGGAATGCTCAGGGCTCCTCGCGATTTTTCTCTGCATCCCATGGCCAGAACTACGGCTCCTGCATTTATGGTGAAATACCCCTTTTCCTTGCTTACTGCAGTCACTGTCCTCTCCGATGTGATATCAACAGCCATGGTATCTGTCAATACTGTGATTCCCAGATTGCTGACCATTTCTTCATACCTCTGTCCGTATTCGGGGCCGGTCAGTTCCTCCTTGAATTTATGAAGTCCGAAGCCGTTGTGAATGCACTGCTGCAGTATTCCGCTCAGCCTTGGTTCTCTTTCTATAATTACAACCTCTTCGGCGCCTGCCTCTTTAGCTGCTATAGCCGCACTCATCCCTGCCGGACCGCCTCCGATTACTACTACGTCTGCTCTCATTGTGTTTGCTGCAGCCATTACTTCTCACCTCCGGTCTTGGTTCTATCAAAGGTTATTTCGGAGCCTTCTCCCGACTTAGTCACCTGTTCAAAAGGTATTCCCAGTTCATCTGACAAAATCTCCGCCACAGACGGCATGCAGAAGCCGCCCTGGCAGCGTCCCATACCGGCTCTTGTTCTTCTCTTAACACCGTCGATGTCCCTTGCCGGCGGATTGCGTCTTATGGCTTCAAGTATCTCACCCTCTGTTATCTCTTCGCAGCGACATACCACCCGGCCGTATGAAGGGTTTTCTTCAATCAGGCTGTTTTTTTCATCTGCAGTCATATCCTTAAATCGTATTATGCCCCTGACTTCCGGTTCATAATCTGCTTTAAGCTCTCCTGCCGCACCTGCCTCTATAAGCATCTTTTCCACCATCTCGGCAATGGCCGGCGATGCGGAAAGCCCTGGCGACTCTATTCCGGCGCAGTTGATAAACCCCGGCTGCGGGCTTTCTATAATAAAATCCCCCGTATTGCCGTGAGCCCTGAGACCGGTAAACTGAGTTATCACCTTATCCATAGGAATCAAATCAAAAAACTCTGCCTCTCTGGCTATTACAGATGAAAGGCCTTCAGCAGTAACCGCCTTGTTTTCTTTGTCCTCTATATCTTCAGATGTAGGTCCCAGCAGTATGTTTCCGCCTACTGTTTTCGTGGCAAGCACGCCTTTACCCATCTTTGTGGGTGTCCTGAAAATTGTGGTGCTGACCAAATCTCCCGCTTCCTTATCCAGAAGAAGGTATTGTCCTCTTCTAGGGGTTATGTTGAATTCACGGCCGTCCACCATCCTTGCGATTTCATCGGAATGAATTCCGGCACAGTTCACCACATATTCAGCTTCTATTGTTCTTCCATCGGCAGATGTAATTTTATAGCAAATGCCCATATCAGGCTCCGGAGAATCTTTTCTTTCTATTCCCGTAACCTCAAAGTCTGTCAGAAGCTCCGCCCCGTTATCCATGGCATTTCCAATTGAGTGAATGGTCAGCTCGTAAGGACAGACTACTGCTCCCGTAGGTGCATATAGAGCTCCCACAATTTTTTCTGACAGATTCTTTTCCATTCTTCTAACGGCTTCTCCATCTATGAGCTCAAGGCCCTCCACGCCGTTCTGTCGTCCTCTTTCAAGAAGCTGCTCCAGTCTTTTCATGTCCTCGTCATTAAAACCCACCACTAGAGTGCCGTTTTTTCTATACTTGACATCAAGCTCCCTGCACACTTCTTCCATCATCTGCGATCCACGCACATTGAGAATTGCCTTAAGACTCCCAGGCTCAGGGTCATATCCGGCGTGAACGATTCCGCTGTTTGCCTTGGACTGACCCATAGCCACATCGCTTTCCTTTTCCAGAATCACCAAGCTGCCCTGATATTTTGACATAGCACGGGCAATCAATCCTCCGACCACTCCGCCTCCGATAATCGCTATCTTATACATTTTCTTCTCCTTCTGATTTATTGTAACAAAAAACACGCCAAAACAAAGGTGGCCTCTGCGGCTCCCACCGCGTACCGACCTTCATTAAAGACGCGTCTCAATCTCCTCTGCATCGTGCTGTTTGATTTTCTACCTTCAGTATATGTTAAAACTGTTCAAAAATCAACGAATTTTTTATCCTTATCCGTGATAATCCGAACCCTCCGTTATATGAAGGTGATATTTGCCGGCTAAAGTTGCAAAATCTATGACTTCCTTTTCTGAATGAGAAGGATGAAGGCATTCCAGACCCTTCAGTCCTGCCTTTTTCAGTTCTCTAATTAAATCATCCATATTTTGGCTGTACTCAGGAGTTCCCTTCTCGCCCAAACCCTTTATTTTGCCCGGGTGAGCAAGAACTGCCATTCCGCCAGCCTGGTTTATAAGCTCAATGGCTTCAATAGTATCCATTTTCTTTCTTCTGATAGCTTTGACCTCTTCAGACTCAAAAATCCTGCCCGGTTCAAAGGCCTCGGACTTGTCGGCGATATATCCCTTCTGTACCATCATACGGGCGATAACCGGCTTGCCCACATATCCCTTTGGTGTGCTTTTTTCCAGTTCCTCAAGGGAAAGCTGATAGCCCATATCGCAAAGCTTATTCACAAGCCGTACGTTCCTGTCACGGCGTTCAGCCGCAAGCTCTGCCAGTTTCTTATTCAGCGCCTCGTTATCGGGGTCAAATTTATATCCCAGGAGATGCATTTCATATCCGTTATGTTCCGTGGAAAACTCCACTCCGGTTACCACCTGAATTCTCAAAGCTTCTCCTGCCGTAAGTGCTTCCTTCACGCCGTCAATACCATCGTGGTCCGTAATTGATATTATGGCATAATCATCATCGTGATATTGTCTCACCAGCTCAACGGGACTCTTGGTACCGTCGGAATAATATGAATGAATGTGGTAATCCACTTTATACTCGCTGCTCATATATTAAAAATCAAATCCTTTCTAAGATTTTCTGCAGCCTGCGGGCCGCAAAGCCTTTCCACAAGTGCGAGGCCAAAGTCCATAGCCGTTCCCGGGCCCATGGATGTAATTAAATTTTTGTCTGTCACTACCTTTCCTGCCGTATGAGTGGCTCCATTTAGGAATTCCTCCATGCCCGGATAGATGGTAGCCTTTCTTCCTTCCAGCAGTCCCAGTCCTCCCAGGACCATAGGCGCAGCACAGATGGCTGCAATAAGCCTGCCGCTGTCATTGAATTCCTTTATTTTATCGCATAATCCTCCGTGAGCTGCCAGATTTTTAGTGCCCGGCATTCCACCTGGCAAAACAATCAGCTCACAGTCACTGTAATCTGCATCTTCAAAGAGCATATCTGCTTCAATTCTAAAGCCGTGTGCTCCTTCAACGGTTTTTTCACCGGTCACAGAAACCAGAGCAGTTTCAACGTCGACCCTTCTAAGAAGGTCCGCAGCCGTCAATGCCTCTACTTCTTCAAATCCGGTCGCTAAATGAATAAATACCATACCGTTATTCTCCCTTCCTAGTAAAATATCCGAGGCGGTTTGGTTAAAATATGGTTTACGTAGGTGCATACCGCCAGCACTATAAGTGTCAAACCCACCAAAAATATTGCTGCCATGTTTAGAAAATCCGCACCCAATAGTACAGTGAGCTGAGAATCCTCACCCAGTTCCAAAAGTCCTATCCGCTCTGAGATCCAACTTCTTCCCCCATTAGTTGCCATCAGTGCTGTTTCGGCGACTACTCCGGCCACCACAAGTCCCATGCTTATTTTAAACATGTCGGAAAGAACTTTTTTCTTACCGTCCCTGTAAAAATATACATAAATTGACACTGTGATAATAAGACTTATGATAAAAACTATCCCGCTTATGTCCAGAAGTCTTTTAGCGGCCATCATATTAACCGACTCCTCTTCATTAAATACATTTTCCATGTCGTAACCTGTATCTTCCAAAACCTCAAATTTTTCCGGTCTGAAGGAGCCCATAAAGCCTGCTATTTCATCTGCCATCTCACTGCTGGTCAGATTTGTGTATATTTTGCTTACCGCACGCGAATCGTTAAAATAAAACCCGTAAACCTCCGCCGATCTGAACAGCATGTTCTGAGAAAAAGTCAAAATCACTGCAGCAGTCGTGAATATTACGATTATCGAGCATATTCTGTTAAAAATCTTCACGTCTAAATCCCCCGTTTTATTAAAAAGGGGGCAGTCGGCTTTCAGCCGCCCGAGGCGCTGAGCCACTTCCCCCTTCTCAAATTCAGTTTACTCTCCTATTTAATAATAGTGCAAACGCTGTCAGGACCGCATCCAGCTGCGTTTCCTTCATCTGTGTCAAGATGAACTTCTCTTTCGTGCTTTGCACCTGCTCTTACAAGTACATTGTCAAAAGTAAGTCCTCTTTCGCCTTCAATCTTGATGCTTACTACATCTCCATCCTTAACACCGGCTTCTGCAGCCTGTTCGTCGTTTAAGTGAACATGTCTTAAAGCTACGATTACACCGTGGTCAATCTCGATTTCTCCGCAAGGTCCTACGATCTTGCAGCCAGGAGTTCCCTCAAGCTTTCCTGATTCTCTTACAGGAGCCTTGATTCCGATTGTTCTGGCATCAGTCATTGCAAGTTCAACCTGAGTTTCTTTTCTTGCAGGACCTAAAACTCTGATGCCCTTTAAAGTTGATTTTGGTCCAACGATATCAACCTTTTCCTCGCATGCAAACTGGCCCGGCTGAACCAGCGGCTTTGTCGGAGTGAGCTGATGACCCTTTCCAAATAATGCTTCGATATGTTCTTCACTTAAATGAAGGTGCTTGTTTGATAAGCCGATTTTTACTTCGTATCCCATTGGTCTATGTATCTCCTTTGCATAAAATATTTAAATATATTTCAAGAAGGTTATTGGCTGCATCTGTCTGAGTCAGTTAGCCTTCAAGATAGCTTATATACGGCAGGTTTCTGTATTTCTGGTCATAGTCAAGGCCATAACCGATAACAAAGAGGTTTTCAACCTCAAAACCGATATAGTCAGCCTTCACATCCACAAGTCTTCTGGAAGGCTTGTCAAGAAGTGTGCAGATCTTAATGCTCTTCGGGTTTCTGTCGGCAAGATGCTCCTTAAGGAACTTAAGGGTTGTACCGGTATCCACAATATCTTCAATGATGATTACATTCTTTCCGTAGATATCTCCGTCAAGATCCTTTTTAACCTTCACAACGCCTGAAGTGGTGGACGCCGAGCCATAGCTTGATGCCACGATGAAGTCGATTTCTGCATCGTTGGTGATGTTCTTCATCATATCTGCCATCCACATTATAGCTCCTCTCAAAGTGCCCACAAGGTAAACCTCTTCGCCTTCGTAATCCTTGGCAATCTGCTCTCCGATTTCGCGTGCTCTCTGTTCAATCTGTTCTTTGGTAAATAAAATCTTTCCTACAATATTGTTTTCCATTTTATCTTTTATACTCCTCGTTTTTGGCCTCTTCGCCTTCTTGATTCACCTTATAGTCAACTCCCTCCACGAGATTTTCAGACTTGAAATCTCCGGAGTAGTCTACGGTCTTTTCTCCTACCCAGTATTGATCCAGCGTATCCTTGAGGTGCCAGATAATCCATATCCAAAGCACCAGGTCATCCAGAAATCCGAATGGAAACAGTACCGGCGGGATTATGTCCACAGGCAGCATAAGATAAATCAAGCCGAAAATAACCAATGCTTTTTTACGTTTAGGCACGGTTTTGTCCTTCATCATGCTGGATATGGCCTTAACTCTGTTCATTATGAACCTTAAGCTTAAAAACTGCATCTATTCCTCCAGAATTTTTTCAATCTCCTCAAGGAGCTTGTCGTGGCCGCTGCGTTTAAGAGCGGACACAGGAATAACTAAATCTTCCGGTCCCAGCTTCAATGACTGTCTGATGACTTTTAAGCATTTCGCCAGCTCGTTTCTCGATACCTTATCCGCCTTAGTGGCAACTACAAGGCCGTCCAGCCCATAGTGCCTCAGGTATTCGTACATCTGCACATCCTGAGCAGACGGTGCATGTCTGATATCCACAAGCTGAACTACCTTCTTGAGACCATTTCTGTTCTGGAAATATTCTTCCATCATGTCGCCCCAATTTTCGGTAACGCTCTTAGATACTTTGGCATAGCCGTAACCGGGCAGGTCAACTATTCGGAACGCATCGTTCACACGATAGAAATTGATGGTTCTGGTCTTTCCGGGATTTCCGGAAACTCTGGCCAGACTCTTTCTGCCTGTGAGAAGATTAAGGAGTGAAGATTTGCCCACATTGGATCTTCCCGCAAAGGCCACTTCAGCCATGCAGTCCTCCGGATACTGACTCTTTTTTACTGCTACAGTCTCAAGTTCTGCTTTCTTTATTATCATACTACATTTCCTGTTCTTTTTCCATAGGCTAAAGCCTGTCTTACAAGTTTTTTTTCGGTTTTTCGGCAAAAGCATATTCCAAGGCAGATGACGCTCTGTCTAAAAGGATAAATTCAAGCTGCTTTCTCACTGCCTGCGGAATATCGTCTATATCAGCTTCGTTTTCTCTCGGCAGAAGAATAGTCTTTATTCCTGCTCTGTGAGCTGCAAGCACCTTTTCCTTGATACCTCCCACAGGAAGCACCTTGCCTCTCAGGGTAATTTCGCCGGTCATGGCCACGTCTTTTCTGACAGGTGTATCTGTCAAAGCTGACATTACCGATGTAAACATGGTTACGCCTGCAGAAGGGCCGTCCTTTGGAACAGCACCTTCAGGAACATGAACATGAAGGTCATATTTCTTGTAGAATTCCTCTTCGATATTGTAATCAGCTGCAATAGAGCGAATATATGTGATTGCTGCTTTAGCCGACTCCTGCATTACATCTCCTAGCTGACCTGTCAGCTGAATCTTGCCGCTGCCCGGCACCAGTGCAGTTTCGATGAAAAGTGTATCTCCTCCCACCTGAGTCCAGGCCATGCCTGTTACTACACCTATTTCGCTTTCGCCTTCCACAATGTCATATCTGTATTTTTTCTTACCCAGATATTTCTCAAGACTTGCCGGAGAAATGCGGAAGCCTGTGCCTTTCTTAGTAACAATCTTACGCGCTACCTTACGGCAGAGACTGCCGATTTCTCTCTCGAGATTTCGTACTCCTGACTCTCTCGTATAGTAGTTTATCAGATCCCTCAGAGCTTTTTCCGTAATTGAAAAGTTCTTCGGTTTTAGGCCGTGGGCCTTCACCTGCTTAGGTATCAGGTACTGCTGTGCAATTTTAACCTTTTCCTCCTCGGTGTAGCCGGAAACCTCGATGACCTCCATTCTGTCAAGGAGCGGCCTAGGAATAGTCTCCACAGAGTTTGCCGTAGTTATAAACATCACCTTGGAAAGGTCAAATGGCAGGTCAAGGAAGTGGTCAGTAAAGTCCTTGTTCTGTTCAGGGTCAAGAACCTCGAGCAGTGCCGATGCCGGATCGCCCTTGAAGTCAGCACCTATTTTATCCACTTCGTCAAAGAGGAAAACAGGGTTGTTGGTTCCTGCATCTTTGATAGATGTTATAATTCTGCCTGGTATTGCACCTATGTAAGTTCTTCTGTGCCCTCTGATTTCGGCCTCATCTCTGACACCGCCAAGAGACATTCTCACGAACTCTCTTCCTGTTGCTCTTGCGATTGAACGGGCGATTGATGTTTTGCCCACTCCCGGAGGTCCTACCAGACATATGATAGGTCCTTTTATGGCTTTGGAAAGGTGAACCACCGCAAGGTACTCAAGGATTCTCTCTTTTACCTTTTCCAGTCCGTAGTGGTCCTCGTTGAGAATCTTTTCTGCTCTCTTGAGATCTGAATTGGTTTTTGATGAATTGTGCCAAGGCAGGCCGATAACAGTTTCAACATAGTTTCTTATTACCGCCGCATCGGCAGAATTTGGTGCCATTTTGGTGAATTTATTGATTTCACGTTTTACCTTTTCGGTGATTTTCTCATCAAGTTCAAGCTTCTCCAGTTCCTCGGTCCATCTTGCGGCCTCGCCGGCGGCTTCCTCGCCGTATCCCAGCTCATCCTGAATGGCCTTCATCTGTTCACGAAGAATATATTCCTTCTGATTCTGCTTTACTGATTCCTGAACCTTTTCGCTTATGTCCTTTTCAAGTCTGAGAATCTGGTTTTCCTCCAGAATTATCCGGTTGAGGATTTCCAGTCTTTCCTTCACATCAAAGGCCTCAAGTATCTCCTGCTTGGCGGATATCTTAATATCCATCTGCATTGCGATGGTATCCGCGAATATGTCCGGTTCCTCTATGGAGTTGATGAGGTCGTAAACCTCTTCCTTAACTGCCGGGTTCAGTTCTATGTACTCATCAAAAGCACAGAGCACCGACCGCATCATAGCCTGTACCTCAAGCTCAGTATTGTCTGCAGGAATAATTTCCGCTTCCTCAACAGCGGCCTGAATAAAAGGTTCTTCTGTAACTATTTCTTCGAGGGTTGCTCTGTACTGGCCGTCTACCAGCACTCTCACAGCATCCCCCTGTATTTTAAGCATTTGTTTAACCTTGACTACCGTTCCAACCTGATAGTAATCATCCGGTGTGGGAATCAAAATATTTTCGTCCTTCTGAGAAGTTACAAAAAGCAGCTTGTCGCCGTTCATAGCCGACTCAAGAGCTTTTATTGATTTCTCTCTGCCTATATCAAAATGGAGTATTGTTCTCGGAAAGATCGAAAGTCCGCGCAGCGGTATGCAAGGCATCAAAATCCTGTCTTTCATGTTTTTTCCTCCGCTTTGTTTAAATTACCAGTAAAACCCAGCCAAGGCCGGGTTTTACCTTTATTGAACTATGCAATATTTTCGTTGCTGTTTGAATCTATGCGATTACCATTTTCGAGAACCAGGGTCGGTCTGCTGCCTTCCTCGATGGTCTCTCTGGTGATTATGCACTTTCTCACATCATCTCTTGAAGGAATATCGTACATGATATCAGTCATAACGCCTTCAAGAATGCTTCTGAGGCCTCTGGCACCTGTCTTACGTTCAATAGCCTTTTTAGCTACGGCTCTTATGGCCTCATCTTCTATTTCAAGTTCTACATTATCCAGTCTGAAAAGTTTGCGGTACTGCTTGAGAAGAGCATTCTTCGGTTCGGTGATGATTCTCACCAAAGCATCCTCAGAAAGTTCTTCAAGTGTTACCATTACAGGAAGTCTGCCGATAAATTCAGGAATGAGTCCAAATTTAAGCAGATCCTCAGGCTGTACCAGTGAAAGGATTTTTGATTCATCTGCCTTCTCCAGTTTAATTTCCGAATTAAATCCTATAACCTTATCTCCCAGTCTTCTCTGAATTATCTTATCCAGTCCGTCAAAGGCACCGCCGCAGATAAACAGCACATTGGTTGTGTCAAACTGAATGAATTCCTGATGCGGATGCTTGCGTCCTCCCTGAGGCGGCACGTTAGCCACGGTTCCTTCAAGGATTTTAAGGAGTGCCTGCTGCACACCCTCTCCGCTTACATCACGAGTAATGGAAGGGTTCTCGGAGCGTCTTGAAATCTTATCGATTTCGTCCACGTAGATTATACCCTTCTGGGCCTTTTCCACATCAAAATCTGCTGCCTGCAGCAGTTTGAGCAGGATGTTTTCCACATCCTCGCCCACATATCCGGCTTCTGTAAGAGCTGTAGCATCTGCAATGGCAAAAGGTACATCGAGAATCTTTGCCAGAGTCTGTGCAAGTAAAGTCTTTCCGGAGCCTGTAGGCCCTATCATAACGATATTGCTCTTCTGAAGTTCAACATCGTCTTCGTCTTTCTCCGTATTGTTAATTCTTTTATAATGATTGTATACTGCAACTGCCAGGGCTTTCTTTGCCTGATCCTGCTCGATTACATATTCCGAAAGGATATCTGTGATTTCCTTCGGTTTCGGCAGTCTGTAAGGCTTGCTGGCAGCTGTCTGCTGTCCTTCTTCCTGTATGTTCTCATTGAGGATATCCATACAGATGTGAATGCAGTCGTCGCAGATGTAAACTCCGGGTCCCGCTACAAGACGGTTTACCTGAGTCTGCGGCTTTCCGCAGAAGGAGCACTTAAGCTGTTTATTTTCGTCGTATTTACTCACGTCGTCAAATCCCCCTATCTATTAGTGATAACCTTATCAATAAGGCCGTAGGCAGCCGCTTCTTCTGCTCCCATGAAGTTATCTCTGTCAGTGTCCTTATCAATTCTTTCCAGCGGCTGACCGGTGTTTGCGGCCAGAATCTTGTTAAGCTTTTCTCTTGTTTTAAGAATCCATTCAGCGTGGATTTTAATGTCCTCCGCCTGACCGTTTACACCGCCCAGAGGCTGATGAATCATAATCTCTGCATTAGGCAGTGCAAAGCGCTTTCCCTTAGTTCCCGAAGAAAGCAGGAACGCGCCCATGCTTGCCGCCATGCCTATACAGATGGTTGAAACGTCTGGCTTAATATACTGCATGGTATCATAAATAGCCATGCCGGCGGTTACAGAACCGCCGGGGCTGTTAATGTAGATACAAATGTCCTTTTCAGGATCTTCGGCTTCCAGAAACAGAAGCTGAGCTACTACAAGACTTGCGAGATGCTCGTCAATCTGCTCGCCTATGAATATGATTCTGTCCTTGAGAAGTCTGGAATATATGTCGTAGGATCTTTCCCCTCTGCTTGTCTGTTCAACTACGTATGGTATTAAAGCCATCTTTCATACCCCTTTCTGTTATTTAAAACATTTATTTCAGTCTATTTGATTACAGCATTGTCAAAGATGAAGTCGATTGCCTTCTTAACCTGAATATCTTTCTTTAAGAAAGTAAGGTTTTCAACTCCGATCATTTCCTTGATCTTGTCAGCTGTCATGTTGTACTGAGCTGCCATTAATTTCAGTTCTTCTTCCATTTCATCCTCGGAAACTTCAATCTTTTCTGCATCAACGATTCCCATAAGGACGATTCTGGTCTTAACCTGTCTTTCTGCATCAGGTCTTAATTCATCTCTGAAAGCAGCCATGTCTTTTCCTGTGAACTGGAGATACTGCTGAAGGCTCATGCCCTGATATCTCAGCTGCTGGTCAAGTTCCTGGCACATTCTGTCCATTTCGTCCTCAACCATTGTTCTAGGAATTTCAACTTCGTTAGCCTCAACAACCTTTCCTAAGGCTGCATCCTTCATCTGGCTCTGGCTTCCTGCTTTTGCATACGCTTCTAGTCTTTCCCTGTTTGCCTTTTTTAATTCCTCTAATGTGTCGTATTCACTTACGTCTTTTGCAAACTCGTCGTCAAGCTCAGGAAGCTGTTCTTCCTTGATTTCGTGAACGAGGCAGTGGAAAACTGCTTCCTTGCCTGCAAGGTCTTCTGCATGATATTCTTCTGGGAAAGTAACCACAACGTCTCTCTTTTCACCAGGAGTTGCACCTACAAGCTGTTCCTCGAATCCAGGGATAAACATGCCTGAACCAAGCTTAAGTTCCTGTCTCTCTGCTGTGCCGCCTTCGAACTGCTCCTCGCCTACAAAGCCGGAGTAGTCAAGAAGTACTGTGTCGCCTTCCTGTGCAGGTCTTTCAACGAGGATCACTCTTGCGTTTCTCTTCTGAAGAGCCTTGATTTCGTTATCTACATCCTCATCCTTTACTTCCTGCTCGATTTTGTCTATTTCAACACCCTTATAGTCCTTAACCTCTACTACAGGGAAGCAAGCTACAGTGATAGTAGCTGTGAAGCCTTCACCCTTTGCGATTTTGCTGAATTCAGCAGCAGGGCTGTCGATAACTTCAAGTTCAAGTTCTGAAAGAGCCTTGCCATAGTGTTCTCTGAAAAGTTCGTCGATTGCGTCTTCAAAGAATACGCCTTCTCCATAATGCTTTTCGATGATGCTTCTTGGAGCTTTGCCCTTTCTGAAGCCGTCAATCTGGAACTGATCCTTCGCCTGCTGGTAAACCTTAATCTGAGCGTTTTCAAATTCTTCTGCAGTAAATTCCATAGTGAACTTTACATCGTTCTTTTCTCTAGAAATAAATGTTGCTTTCATTAAAATATATCCTCCTAAATATTAAAAACCTGTTTTGGGAAAGTTTAGACGATTTTTTATCAAAAATCGCAAACAATTGCAATATATTATACAACTTATTACCCACAAAGTAAAGAAATTATCAGTTTTTTAGGTGTTTTTTTCGTGAAAACAGGTGAAAAAGTCCTGAAAATTACTTTTCAGGCACGTTTTGCACACTGTTTTTTACGTTTTCCATATTTTCTTCGGCTTTTGCGGGACCTATTTTCATTTCTGCACCCGCTTTTTAAAGCTCAGCAGACTTCTGATCGAGCTATTCCATATTATATCGGCTTGTTTCATCAGGCGGTCTGTGGTACAATTGCATATATTTTGGGAAAAGGAAGGAACAAAAATATGCTTAATTGTCTAGTAGTCGGTGTCGGCGGATTCATCGGTTCTGTTCTCAGATACCTGATCGGACTTATACATATTGAGGAAAGCTGCGTCTTTCCTGTTAAAACCTTCGCCGTAAATGTTATAGGTGCTTTTGCTATCGGCATCATAACCGCTTTTGCTCTGAAGAATGTGGAGCTTAATCCGCGTCTGGTGCTCTTTCTCAAGGTTGGAGTCTGCGGCGGCTTTACCACCTTCTCCACCTTTGCCCTTGAATCGGCAAAGCTCTTTCAGGACGGCCGCGGAGTTATAGCTGTTCTATATATTTTTTTTAGCACTGTTCTGTCC
Organism: uncultured Clostridia bacterium; assembly: GCA_945828095.1. Taxonomy (GTDB): domain Bacteria; phylum Bacillota; class Clostridia; order Peptostreptococcales; family Anaerovoracaceae; genus SUG1106. The sequence continues at coordinate 1,852 of CALZOZ010000009.1, read as the reverse complement.
ATACTTGCGGTTTTAGCCGCAGAAGCCCTGGTTAAATAGATGCGCATGGTCGTTTAGCTTGTCGGCGTTGTAAAATATCCTCTAAAACGATTTTTTTACAACAAAGCGCACATATTGGTCCTTGAAACTATTCTGAAGAGGTACAAGATTTATACAACATTGAAGCCTTTATAAAGTGATATTTTTTTGTGCTTGACAAGTAAACGCTCGTTCACTATACTGAATTTGCAGATAAGTTAAATCAGCCTTGGTGCAGCAACTTGAAACAATGAGGAGTACCATATGATAACAGAAACACCGATTATCTTTCCGCCATATTACGAGGCACTGGCTTCTGAATATCCCGACCTTACACTTGGTCGCATAATCCTTCAGAAAAAAAGTCTTTACCATGTCACCACTGCATCAGGAGGAGTTCAGCCCGCAGAAGTCTCAGGCAAATTCCGCTTTGAGGCATCCGGACCGTCGGATTTTCCTGCTGTAGGTGACTATGTCATGGTCGATACCAATAACGGAGATACAGGAATTATCCATCGCATACTGCACCGCCGCAGTCTTTTTCTTCGTCGGGCGGCAGGAACATCAAACACGGAGCAGGCAGTTGCAGCCAACATAGACACGGTGTTCATATGCATGGCACTGAACAACGACTTCAACCTGAGAAGGCTGGAAAGATACCTGGCAGCAGCCTGGGAAAGCGGGTCCATACCTGTGGTGCTCCTGACCAAAGCCGATCTTTGTGAAGACCTTGATTCCAGACTTGTTCAGGTTCAGGGCTCTGCTATAGGTGTTGACATACTCACCACCTCTGCAATTAAAGATGAACTTGATACCCTCCTTTCATATTTGTCGCCGGGCAAAACCGTGGCTTTTGTCGGTTCTTCAGGGGCAGGCAAATCCACGCTCATAAACCACCTGCTGGGTGAGGAAAGATTGAAAACCGGCGGACTGCGAAACGACGACAGAGGCCGCCACACCACCACACATAGGGAACTGATAATTCTCCCCGGCGGAGCCATGGTAATAGACACTCCGGGAATGCGCGAACTCGGCATGTGGGACGCATCCGAAGGCATAGATACTGCCTTTGCAGATATAGAAGCACTGGCTGATGAGTGCCGATTCAGCGACTGCACCCATAGCGGCGAACCGGGCTGCGCAGTGTGTAAAGCCATTGAAGAAGGAACGCTGTCACAGTCCAGATGGCAATCATACCTTAAGCTGACCGCCGAAAACGCTTATGCCGAAGACGCTGAAGGCTACCTGGCCGCCAAGGAAAAGAAATTTAAAGATATTGCAAAATATTTAAAAACTCACTCAAACAAAAGGAAATAAAATCAAAGAAAGCTCAGCTGGCTGCCTCCCTGTTTTTCCTGAAATTCGTTCAGATACTTGAAAATCTCATCATTGTCATGCATAATGCCTGCTTCCTCGCAGATGTGATGAAACAGTTTCATGAGGCGGTCGTTTCCTGGGCTTGAGCAGACATAGCCGTTTCCAAACTCCCTCATGTACTTTCCCTTCATACCGGGAAAAAGCCTGTCAAGCTGCTCGTAAAAATACTCTCTGTTTCCGTCACGAAGTGTTACTCCCATGCCGAAACATATCACACCGCGAACCTCTGCCTCAACGCAATAGTTCAATATGCCCCGAAGGTTTTCCTCAGTGTCGTTGATGAAAGGCAGAACAGGACAAAGCCAAACAACCGTTGGAATCCCGGCATTACGCAGGGTTTTAAGCACCTCAAAACGCCGCCTGGCAGTGCATACGCCCGGCTCTATTTTTCTGCAAAGCCCTTCATCAAAGGCTGTCTCTTATACACATCTCCGAGCCCACGAGACGTAGAGGAATC
>CALZOZ010000008.1 GCA_945828095.1 uncultured Clostridia bacterium | reverse complement strand
TAAACTCGCAAGAGGAACAAGAGGCGGTCTGGTATTAGTAACTATCGTTTCCTGCATCCTCGTAAATGCACTCTGCTCCGACCAGTACCTGGCAATCATTCTTCCGGGAAGAATGTACAAGGAAGCATTCGAAGACCTCAGGCTGGCTCCGAAGAACCTGTCAAGATGTCTGGAAGACTCCGGTACAATCACTTCAAACTTCATTCCTTGGAACACCTGCGGTGCTACAATGAGCAAGTTCTTACAGTGCCCTCAGTGGGGCAAGGGAGGATATGCTCCGTTTGCAATCCTTAACTGGCTGAATCCGTTAGTATCAATCTTCTACGGCTTCACAGGAATTTCAATGGTTAAGATGACAGACGAAGAATATGCAAGAATCTTAGAAGAAAGAGAAGCTGAAAAGCAGGCCGCATTAAAGGCTATGGAAGCTTAATCTATATCTGAGAAAATAAAAATCTATAAGTTAAATAAAGAATTCAAAAGCCTCCGGTTTATCCGGAGGCTTTTTACATCACTGTTTATCTCATAATTACTTTTTATCGATTGTAACCTGACTGACTGCATCAGCAGGAAGACATACAAGTTCTCGAAGTTTATTAAGTTTTTCTCCGCCCATAGGAGGAACCCCTTTGAGTCTGTATGTTATACCCAGCTTCCCGTATTTATCAACAGCCATTGTGTGGTATCCTAGCAGTTCAACCTTATCAACATGCTTTATGCGCCTTATAAAGGCATTTAGAGCCTCTATATCCGCCTCTGTATCGTTAATATCAGGCACCACAACATTCCTTATCCATACATGCTTATCATAGCCGTTTATGAGATCGATAATTTCGAAGAGTGTATCCTGCTCTCTTGCCGTAATGATTTTAAATCTTTCCGGGTCAGGGTGCTTTATGTCCAAGAGAACCAGATCACAGTTGGCTATGGCCTCTTCGCTGTGACAGTCCAAATAAGTCCCACTTGTATCTATGGCGCAGTTTATTCCCGTTTCGTGAAGAGCCTTCATAGCCTCAACAAGGAATTCGCCCTGCATGAGAGGCTCCCCTCCACTGAAGGTCACACCGCCTTTGCTTCCATAATACGGCATACCTCTTACGGCCCAGTGCACGATTTCATCAATTTCTATATCCTCTCCTCGGTTTATATCCCATGAATCCGGGTTGTGGCAGTAAAGGCACCTTGCCGGACATCCCTGCATAAAGAACACGGTCCTTATTCCCGGTCCGTCAACAGCACCAAATGTTTCGATTGAATGAATTCTTCCTTTCATGCTTTACACTCCGTCATCTAATAAATTATTTGCTGGATAGTGTACGAGGTGCTCACATCCTGCAAGCACCTCGTACGGTTTACATTTTATATTTTATCAAGGAATTGAATTAAACGCTTATGAATTAAACTCCCTGGTGGAAGGTTCTTGCGATAACTTCCTTCTGATGATTCTTTGATAGTGCGTTGAATCTTACTGCATAGCCTGATACTCTGACTGTTAAGTTAGGGTACTTTTCAGGGTTTTCGTAAGCGTCTTCAAGCAGACTTCTGTTGAGAACGTTTACATTCAGATGGTGTGCACCTCTGTTGAAGTAACCGGTTAATAATCCAACCAATGTTTCCTTTCTTGACTCTCTATCCTTACCTAATGCTTCAGGTGTGATGGAGAATGTGTTGGAAACGCCGTCCTGGCAGGTATCCCAGTCAATCTTTGATACAGAGTTTAATGAAGCAACCGCACCGTGGCTGTCTCTTTCGTGCATCGGGTTAGCACCAGGAGCAAACGGAGTACCTGCTCTTCTTCCGTCAGGAGTATTGCCGGTCTTCTTGCCGTACATTACGTTTGAAGTGATTGTTAATACTGATAAAGTATGAACTGCATTTCTGTATGTAGGGTGCTTTCTTAATTCTTCAATTGTTCTCTCTGAAATTCTTACAGCGATTTCGTCTACTCTGTCATCATCGTTACCATACTTAGGGAATTCACCTTCAGTTCTGAAGTCAACAATTACACCGTTTTCATCTCTGATAGGGTAAACCTTTGCATACTTGATAGCGGATAAGGAGTCAGCAGCTACGGAGAAGCCTGCAACACCAAATGCCATAAGTCTCTTAACTTCTGAGTTAAGGAATGCCATCTGTGATCTTTCGAAGTCATACTTATCGTGCATGAAGTGAATGATATTCATGATGTTTACATATAATTCGCAGAGCCATTCAAGATAAATGTTGAATCTATTCCATGCATCTTCGTAGTCGATAGGGCCGTCTCCGACAGATTCCATCTGAGGACCAACGTGCTCTCCTGTTCTCTCATCTATACCGCCGTTTAATCCTAAAAGAAGGATTTTAGCCAGGTTGCATCTTGCTCCAAAGAACTGCATCTGCTGTCCCATCTGAATAGCTGATACGCAGCATGCTATGGAGTAGTCTTCGCCGTATGTAGGTCTCATCTTGTCATCGTTTTCGTACTGAATAGAGTCAGTATCGATTGAAACCTGTGCACAGAACTTCTTGAAAGGTTCAGGAAGCTTTTCTGACCATAAAACTGTCAGATTTGGTTCCGGTGCAGGTCCTAAATTGTATAATGTCTGGAGTACTCTGTAGGAGTTCTTGGTTACCTTGTGTCTTCCGTCCATTCCTACGCCGCCGATACCTTCTGTAATCCACATAGGGTCTCCGCCGAATAATTCATTGTACTCGTTTGTTCTTAAGTGTCTTGCAACTCTCAGCTTCAGGATGTAGTCGTCAACGAATTCCTGAATCTGCTCTTCAGTGTATACTCCGTTTGCAAGGTCTCTTTCAGCATAGATGTCGATGAAAGTGGAGGTTCTGCCGATTGACATTGCAGCACCGTTTTCTTCCTTGATACCTGCAAGGTATGCAAAATATGTCCACTGTATTGCTTCTTTAACGTCCTTAGCCGGTCCGGAGATGTCATAGCCGTAGCTTGCAGCCATCTTCTTGATTTCCTTTAAGGCGATAATTTCGTTTGTTACTTCCTCAGCAGTTCTGATGTTTTCTTCATTCATTACGTGTCTTGAGGCGATCATCTCATGATCCTTTTCCTTTTCAGCGATGAGGTGGTCAATGCCGTAAAGAGCAGCTCTTCTGTAGTCGCCGATGATTCTTCCTCTGCCGTAAGCATCAGGAAGTCCTGTGATGAAGCCAAGGTGTCTTACCTGCTTCATTTCCTTTGAATATGCCTTGAATACACCGTCATTGTGTGTAGTAACGTAATCGAACATTCTGTCGATTTCTTCAGGAAGTTTTTCACCATATTCAGCAACTTCCTCTCTTACCATCTTGATTCCGCCAAACGGGCAGATACCTCTCTTAAGAGGTTCATCTGTCTGAAGACCAACGATGATGTCCTTACCAGGTACGATATATCCAGGCTCGAAAGCGTTAATTCTCATGATTCTGCTTGCGTCAACCTTTAAAGTTCCGCCAGCCTTTCTCTCTGCAACCAGAAGTTCCTGTACTCTCTGGTAGCATTCCTTAGTTCTTTCAGTTGCTCCCGCAAGGAAGCTGTCATCCCCGTCGTACGGATGATAGTTAAGTCTGATGAATTCTTCCACATCGATTTGTTCTGTCCATGAGCCAGGTACAAATCCTTCCCACTCTTTGCGCATTGTCTGTGTTCCTCCTAAAAATAAAACAATAGTGATTTGATATATGTATAATGTATACATTTTTGGCCGAAAAAATTATTCCCTCAGGAATATCAGCCGCAATTTCTACATTAATCTCACACATTCATAATATACCGTGTATACTGTATAGTCAAACATTTTTTTCTATTTTTCTTGCACTTTTTTTAATACATCAAAGTCCCTGAAACGCCCTGTTTTCAAGCAAAACGGGGAATTGTAAAGCGGTCCGTTTATGTCACCTGCCTGTCCTCATAATTTTTGCTATTTATACAATACTAATTTTAGGAGAATTGAGCATTATGGATAATTTTTTGTTTGAAATGGCATCTGCCATTGCAGGGCTTTTGGGCACTTTCGCAAAGGCTCTTTCACCCCTCATTATCGGTCTGATCATAGCCTATCTTCTCAACCCCGTGGTAAGCTGGTTCGAAGAAAGGATAAAGAGCCGCGGGTTTTCTATTTTCATCACCTACGGACTTGCTGCTGCAGGACTTTTCGGTCTGTTTTACGGGTTCGTGGTTCTCATCGTAGGTGCTTTGCCTTCAGGCGGTCTGGGCTATACCGCTGAACTTGTTGCAGCCTATTTTGAGGATGCAGTATCTGCTGTAAGCGACTTTGCCGCCAAGCATCTTTCCCCTATAATCGAGGGGCGTAAAGATGCTGAGGCCGTCATAAGAACTCTAAGCAGCGATCTTATGTCACGGTTTTCCATTTCCTCTCTTATCAAAACCCTTTCCGCTGTAACCGGAGGTCTTGTCAGCTTTTTTATAGGGGCTGCGGCATCGGTTTATCTCTTGAAGGATAAGGAACATTTTATTAATATGTGGGAAAAACTGATGGTGCTGACATTGAAGCAAAAACCTCACGGAATCATCAGCGAAACCATGAGTCAGATAAACTCAGTTGTTGCTACCTTCATTAAGGGTGCACTGGTGGACAGCCTTATTGTGGCGTTTCTTTCTTCCCTAGTACTGACCATGCTTCATGTTAAGTTCGCCGTTATAATAGGAATAATCGGCGGTATTTTAAATATAATACCTTATTTTGGCCCTTTCTTTGGAATGGTCCCGGCATTTCTTGTAGCTTTTTTTGAAAACGGACCTGCACATGGGCTAATCGTGGTTCTTGGGCTTTTTTTAGTACAGCAGCTGGATTCAAACTACATCTATCCTAAGATTGTTGGTTCAACTACGGGGCTGCACCCTCTTTTTGTACTCATGGCTGTGAGTATTTCCGGATATTTTTTCGGCATAGCGGGTATGCTGCTGGCTGTCCCTGCTGCAGGAATAATACAGGTGCTTGTATGCAATTGGGCCTATAGCCGGGAATAGAAAAGGGAGCAATCTCTTGCTCCCTCTTGTCATCAAATTAAGCTTGGCTCTATTACAATTCTGGATTCATTTTTTTCGCCAGCTCTTTAATGCCCTCTATCTCTGTGGACTTGAATACAAAGTCACGGATATTTACATCCTTGCAGATATGCAGAAGGACATTAGGATAGGCCTTTTGATAATCCGGCTTGATGGCAGTAATATCCTGCCACTCCCAGCGATTTACGTGGGTAATGCCAAGGAGGTCGTACTTAATATCTACCCCTTCTTCCGAAATTATGTGCTCTTTCTTGAAAAATACCGCCAGTATTACTACCACAGCAAGAGCTGCGTAGGTTATGTAACCGCCTGTAATTGACAGATAAAGCATAAAAGCCGCTGCAATAATTATAGCAATTTTAAGCCATGGTTCGCGTTGACGCAGAATACCCTTGTACTTCATTACTGAGCTTTCCTCATCTCTTCAAGAGCTGCCATAGCCTTTTCGTGTGCTTCTTCAGGTGCTCCTGCCGGGCTTCCCTTTTTAAGCTTACCGAAAATGTTCTTTCTGCTTCCGTCAGCATAAATGATATTTCTTCCTAAAGCAACAGTTATCAGTGCAAAAAGAGGGTTGATGATATTCATGAATGTGTACGGTAAGTATGTTAATGTTGATACGCCCAGAACGCCTGAGTGGTATGCACCGCAGGATGACCAAGGAACCAGTGGTGACCACAGAGTGCCGCAGTCTTCCAGAGTTCTTGAAAGCATATTTCTTCCAAGACCCATTTCATCATACTTATCCTTGTACATTGAAGCAGGGATAATAAGTCCCAGATACTGGTCGCACATAGTTGTAATACAGAATGCACCTGTAACCATAGTAACCAGAACGAGCTGGAAAGGTGTCTTAACCTTCTTGATAAGTCCGCCGAGAAGTGATTCAACCATTCCGATTTTCTGAAGAATACCGCCGAAACCTACAGCTAGAATTACCAGGTTGTTTGTCCACAGCATGGAGTCCATACCCCCACGGTTTATCAGCTTGTCGCACAGTTCATTTCCTGTTTCTGCTTCATAGCCGTAGTGTGCCATTGTGATACAGTCAGAGAAGTTTGCTCCCTGGAAAATAACTGCAAATATACATCCTACAACGGAAACAAGCAGTACGCTTGGAATTGCAGGAATCTTAAGCAGTGCCACTACGATGATTAAGAGAATTGGAATTAAGAGTACCGGGCTCATATAGTCGTAGTGGTCAACGATGGCCTGTGAAAGGTCGTTGGCAAGCTGAGGGTCGTAGTTGGAAGTTGCCTGCATACCCAGAACAGCATAAAGAACGATTGCAATCACAAGGGATGGGAAAGTAGTTGTAACCATTGCAAATACATGGTCGAACAGGCCTGTCTGTGCAGAACCTGCAGCCAGGTTTGTTGAGTCAGACATCGGGGAGAATTTGTCTCCGCAGCATGCGCCGGAAATAACAGCACCGGCAATAAGTCCAGGGTTAAGTCCCATAGTAGTTCCGATTGCCATGAAAGCAACACCCAAAGTTGCAGTTACAGTCCATGCTGAACCAAGTGAAATACCTACAATCGCACAAAGAATTGTAACGATAGGCAGAAATACTGCAGGGCTTAAAAGTTTAAGTCCGTAGTATACTACAGCCGGCATTGTGCCGCACCATGTGAAGGAACCGATCATGCATCCTACGCAAAGGATAATGATAATTGCTTCCAGTGACTGGCTTACAGCATCAAGTGCTCCTGCCAGCATGTCTTTATAGCTTACGCCGCAAGCAACGCCAACGCCCATTGCTACAGCACATGCGATTAATACAGGGATGTGAGGATCCTGACCCCATCCAAGAACATAGTTGGAAATCATGATTGCAAGCAGAACAATAATTGGAAGCAAAGCTTCAATCTTGCTCGGCAAACGAACAGCTTTCTTTTCTTTACTCATTTCTTCTTTTCCTTTCAAATTTAAGTCTACCGAATCTAGTAATTTCAGCGCTGCCATCAGGCAACACGCCTTTGCCATTCTATCACTTTCGCCTTTTTTTGTCAACAAAATACCGCCCTGCTTTCTCACAGAGCGGCATTTTTAGTAAGTTGTATATTGTTATGCAAATGTGATTACTGTACCAGTCTTGCCTTCTAATGCGTCGATTGCCTTCGCAAGAGAAGTGATGATGGCTTTCTTGTCAGGGTTAGCCTTTACGAATTTCATAGCTGCCTGAACCTTAGGAAGCATGCTTCCAGGAGCGAACTGACCGTCTGCACAGTGCTTTTCTGCTTCTGCATATGTCATGTGGCCAAGGTTTTCCTGGTTTAGCTTGTTGAAGTTGATTGCTACCTTCTCTACTTCTGTAAGAATCATAAGAGCGTCTGCTTCAACGTTCTCAGCAAGAAGTTCTGCTGCGAAGTCCTTATCGATTACTGCTGCAGTTCCTTCAAGGTCTCCGTTCTCAGTTTCAAGAACAGGAATACCGCCGCCTCCGCAAGTGATTACGATTGTGGAATCCCAAAGCTTCTTTACAGAATCAAGCTCTACAATCCTTGTAGGGATCGGGGAAGGTACTACTCTTCTCCAGCCTCTTCCTGCGTCTTCCTTCATGGAATATCCCTTAGTTTCTGCAAGTTCCTTAGCCTCAGCTTCTGAATAGAAAGGTCCGATCGGCTTTGTAGGGTTCTGGAATGCAGGGTCCTTCTGGTCTACTACCATCTGAGTGAGAAGTGTTACTACAGGAATGTCCTTGCCTCTCTTAGCAAGGGCAAATCTTAAAGCCTGCTGAAGGTGATATCCGATATATCCCTGTGACATTGCTCCGCATACGTCGAACGGCATTGCAGGAGTTACATCCTTAGCTGTTTCTGAAGCAAGAAGGATTCTTCCTACCTGTGGACCATTTCCGTGTACAACTGCAACTTCATATCCTTTTTCTGAAAGGTCTGCGATTCTTTCGCATGTTTCCTTAACAACTGCAAGCTGAGCTTCTGCTGTAGCTTCGCTCTTGCCTGACTGCAGTGCGTTTCCGCCTAAAGCGACAACAATTTTTTCTGCCATTGGTGTTTGTTCTCCTTTAAAAATTAAAGATCATCTCTGTTTACAGGACATGACATGCATCTAGGGCCGCCTCTGCCTCTTGATAACTCGGCTGAAGGGATTGAAAGAACCTTGATGCCTCTCTTGTCAAGTAAATCGTTAGTTACATAGTTTCTTTCGTAGGTTACTACTGTTCCCGGTGCGATACAAAGAGTGTTGGAACCGTCATTCCACTGTTCTCTCTGAGCTGCGATAAGGTCTCCGCCGCCGCATCTGATAAGATCAACTGCAGGGAGCTTTAATTCCAGAGCCAGGATATTTGCAAGTTCATCCATCATAGCGTTGTACTTTAACTGTCCGTCTGCTCCCAGAGTAATTTCGTAAACGCCAAGAGGCCCCTCAATTTCAGGATGAATTGTAAACTTATCGTAGTCTACCATTGTAAATACTGTATCCAGATGCATGAAAGCTCTGCACTTAGGAATATCGAAAACAAGCACTTTCTTGAATTCGGAGTTTCTGAGAAGGTTTTCAGCAAAGCATTCGATACCTGCCAGAGTAGTTCTCTGGGAGAAGCCGATTGCCACGATGTCCTTTGAAAGAACCAGAACGTCTCCGCCTTCGATTGAGTACTTACCGCCGATTTCATACCACATAGGTGTGTTTTCTACGGCAAAGTCTCTGTTGTACTTAGTCATATATTCAAGAAGGAGTGATTCTCTTCTTCTAGCAGGTGTGCTCATGTGGTGAATGTTGATACCGTTACCAACGCATGCACCCGGGTCTCTTGTGAAATACAGATTTGGCATTGGGTCCAGAGCAAATACATCCTCAGACTTAACGATGTCAAAGAGTGAACCTGCACTTGCCTTGATCTCATCTGAGAATACACCTGCGATGCATGTAGCAACCAGGTCTTCCGGTTCCTTAGCCATTAAGAATTCAACAACTGCTTCTCTGATGCTTTCTGAGAAGTCCTTTGTCATATTTACAAATTCATTTACAAAGTTTCTTCTAACTTCGATGTCAGCTAAAGCCTTGGCAGTTTCCTGCTGGTAGTAGCAAACTTCAACACCGTTTTCTTTAAGAACCTCTGCAAATCTGTCGTGCTCAGCCTGTGCAACCTGAAGATAAGGAATGTCATCAAATAACAATCTTTCAAAGTTGTTAGGTGTAAGCTTTTCCAGTTCCTTTCCAGGTCTGTGGAGAAGAACTTTGTTTAACTTTCCTATTTCGGAAAAATTATGAATTCCAGGATACATAATTGTCCTCCCTTTCTTTTAATGAGGGCGGAAGAGCGTTATATGTCCGCCGCCCTTAATTCACGATTATTTTCTTTCCGCAGATTAGCCCATTGTTGCAACCATAACTGCCTTGATGGTGTGCATTCTGTTTTCTGCTTCGTCGAATACTTTGGAGTGTCTTGATAAGAATACTTCGTCGGTTACTTCACGGATGTCGTATCCTAATTCTTTCTGTTCAGCTGCCATTGTTGTATCGAAGTCGTGGAATGAAGGTAAGCAGTGTAAGAAGATAACGTCATCGTTTTCTGTCTTATCAAGCATTTCCTTAGTTACCTTGAATGGAGTTAACATTCTAACTCTTTCAGGAATCTGGTCTTCTTCACCCATGGATGCCCAAATGTCAGTGTAAAGAACATCTGCACCCTTCAGGCAAGCTTCGTCTGAAGATACTTCGATAACTGCTCCTGTGTATTCAGCAACTTCTCTTGCTCTCTTGAGAACATCCTGATCGATCTGGTCTGCTAATTCCTGAGGACCGTAAGCAACGAAGTGCATACCCATCTTAGCGCATCCGTACATCCATGCGTAAGCCATGTTGTTTCTGATGTCTCCGCAGAAAACTACTTTAACCTTGTTTAAAGGCTTAGCAACATGTTCTTCGATAGTGAGCATGTCAGCTAAAATCTGAGTAGGATGGTCAACGTCAGTTAAGCCGTTCCATACAGGAACTCCAGCGTTAGCTGCTAATTCTTCTACTACAGACTGCTTGAATCCTCTGTATTCGATACCATCATAGAATCTGCCGAGAACCTTAGCAGTGTCAGCGATTGTTTCCTTCTTACCCATCTGGGATGACTTTGAGTCTAAGAAAGTTACATGTGCACCTTCGTCAAGTGCTGCTACTTCGAAAGCACATCTTGTTCTTGTTGAAGTCTTTTCGAATAAAAGAACGATGTTCTTTCCCTTTAATACTTCGTTATGGATTCCTGCTCTCTTCTTAGCCTTTAAGTCATGAGCTAAGTCAAGCATGTATCTGATTTCTTCAGGTGTGAAATCCATAAGTGTTAAGAAATTTCTTCCTTTTAAGTTTACTGCCATTGTTTTTTCTCCTTTTCTTTTTTACTTAGTAATACATTCGCATTTAAGGTTTTTTTATCTTAATGAAATTTTACTATATGGTGTCAAAAAGGGAAGTACCAGGCCATTCTATTTTTTGTGTGCCAGTTCCTCCTCCATGGCCTGTTTGAATACCTCGAGACCTTTCTCCAGCCTTTCCTCTGTCTCAAAGGAGTAGTTGATCCTGACATGATCCCTGCCGCCGTTTTTAAACGGGTAGAAAACATAGCCGGGAAGCAGAGCAACACCCCGATTGTAGGCTTTGCCGATAAAGTCTTTACAGTCCATGCCCGCAGGCAGTCTGCACCATATGTATACGCCGCCCCGAGGCCTGACGTAGTCGATATCAATGCCGGCAGCCTTCATTTCATCTAGTTTTCTGCATATTATGTCCTGCTTGCGGCCGTAATTCTTACGGAATTCTTCCAGAACGCCATAATACGTCCCATCATCCAGATATCTGGCCACAAGCTTCTGGCTCATCCAGTCAGTGGCAACCATGCGCACGGATACCAGATAGCTGAGGCTTCGTATCAGTTCCTTGTCTGCCACTACGAATGCAAGGCTGAGACCCGGTACGAAAGTCAGAGAAAAAGAGTAAATATAAATTACATTGTTTAAAGTATCAAAGGCCTTGAGGGGCGGCAGTTTTTCCCCTCGGTAAACAAGCTCCGAGGCCGCATCCTCCTCAATAATCGGCACACGATATTTATTGGAAATCTCTATGATTTTTTTTCGTCTTTCCAAAGAAAGTATTGTCCCGGTAGGGTCGTGGAAGCTGGAATTGATGTAAATAAAGCGAGGGTTATGCTTCACCACCAGATTTTCCAGCATCTCGCACTTAATACCGTCATCGTCTATTGGAACAGTTCTTATGACCGCCTCCGCCAGTTCCATAGCCCGGTATGCATCAGGCGACACCGGTTCCTCCATTATTACAGTATCCCCCGGTTTAATCAAAAGCATTACAAGAAAATCAAGAGCCTGATTTGTTTCTGTCAAAATCTGAATCTGCCCTGTGGAGGCCTTGATGCCTTTGGTGCTGAGAAAACTGACAATCTTCTGCCTCAGCAACTTATCTCCTTTATACGGGCTGTAAAAATACTGATTTCTTCCCTCTTCAGTAATAATCTGCGCAATATCCTGAGCTACCTTTTTGTTGTCATAAATGCCTGCAGCAGAAATACCGCTTCCCAGAGAATATTTATCTTCGGAACCGAACCGCTGAAACAGGTCGTCAAATGTTATCTCCATGTCAAGATAGCCGGGCTTTATCTGGTTTACCCAGTTTACTTTTTTGTTATTGGCTCTATGCTGCCGCTCGTCCTCCACTGCGGCATCCTGATCATTTCTTTCTCCCAAAGCCACAATATAGCCTACTCCTTGCCTGGATTCAATCAGTTCCTCTGCTTTCAGCTCATTGTATGCCTTCACCACCGTATTCCTGTGTACTCCGAGGATACTTGCCATGGCTCTCTCAGAGGGCAAAGTGCTGCCCTGATTGAGCTCTCCGGAAAGGATTTCTCTTTTCAGCTGAGCTGCAATCTGAAGATATATCGATGTCTTAGATTCCTTGTCAATCCTTACATTCATACTTTTTCTCCGTGGAACTGATAATAGCAAATTTCAAGCCTGCCGTTATAAAGCTTGCGCCTTCTGTCTGCAGGCCGCCCCATGGCCTTTTTTTCTATGGTCTTATCGGAAGTCACCACAAAAAGTGACCATGTCGGATGTTCGGTAAAGAATTTTCTATAAGTGTCATATATTTTTTCTATTGCTTCACGGTCACCTATACGCTCACCGTATGGCGGATTTGTCACCATGACTCCCGAAAGCGCTTTGGTTCTCAGTGCTGACACATCTGCCACATTGAATTTAATGCAGTCGTCCACCCCTGCCTCCTCAGCATTGGCTTTTGCAGCCTTTATAGCTGCCGGGTTGATGTCGGAACCGTAGATTTTAAGGCTGCAGTCGTTGTCGATAGCCTCAAAGGCCGCCTTTCTTTCTTCCTTCCACAGATGGGCAGGTATGGCCTCCCACCCCTCCGCTGCAAATTCTCTTGATATTCCGGGTGCGATGTTTCTTCCAATGAGAGCCGCCTCTATGGGAATAGTGCCGGAGCCGCAGCAAGGGTCAACCAGAATCCGGTCTTTTTTCCAGAAGGAAAGCTGCACCAGTGCCGCCGCTATAGTTTCTTTGATAGGGGCTTCTACACTGTATTTACGATAACCTCGTTTGTGAAGTCCCGGGCCGGTAGTGTCCAGAGTTACAGTCACCCTGTCCTTAAGCAAGGTGATTTTAATGTCGTAAAGAGCTCCTGTTTTTTCAAAGTGCTCCACACCGTAGGTTTCCTTCAGCCTTTCCACTATGGCCTTTTCTGCAACCGACTGGCAGGCAGGCACGCTGGAAAGCTTTGATTTTACCGATGAGCCGTTTACGATAAATTTTCCGTCTATTGGAATCCATTCCTCCCAGGCGATGGCCTTAACCTGCTGAAAAAGGTCCTCAAACTCATAGGCCATGAATTCGCCCATCTTGATCTGAACCCTGTCGGCACTTCTCAGCCACAGGTTGGCTTTTACCACAGCTCTCTCGTCTCCCAGAAAGGTTATCTTGCCGTCTTCCGATTTAAGTATTTTATATCCAAGCTGCTGTATTTCTCTTTTCACTACTGCTTCAAGGCCGAAGGTTACGGCCGCAATGATTTCAAGCTTCAATTCTAACCAGTTCCTTTCATGTCATCAAAAAAGCGCCCCGTTAAGAGCGCTTGAAATTTCTACAGATAAGGCGCCCTTTTGTTAAGTGAATTTCCTTCAAGCTTATCAAGCTCATCAAGAGCTTTACCTGTGCCGATTGCAACACAGGATTTAGGGTCCTCAGCTATAACTACTTTTATTCCTGTTCTGTCCTCAATTCTTCTGTCGATTCCGTAAAGCAGCGCACCGCCTCCGGTGATAATGATACCGGAATTACTGATATCAGCAGCAAGTTCAGGCGGAGTTCTCTCCAACACATTGTGTACTGCCTCGCTTATTGCACACAAAGGTTCCTCAAGCGCATCCATCATTTCATCTGAGGTTACATCTACACTCTTCGGCAGACCCGTAACAAGGTCTCGGCCTCTGCATTCCTTGGTGACAACCTCGTCCCTAGGGAAAGCAGTTCCGATAGTCGTTTTCAGCTCCTCTGCAGTTCTTTCACCGATATACAGCTTGTGGGCCTTTCTCATATATTTTATAATCGCCTCGTCGAATTTATCACCGGCAATCTTTACAGAAGTGCTTGCTACAATACCGCCCAGCGAAATTACGGCAATATCAGTGGTGCCGCCGCCTATGTCGATTACCATTACTCCGTCAGGATTAGCGATGTCAATTCCTGCACCGATAGCTGCAGCAACAGGTTCTTCCATCAGGTACACATCCTTGCCGCCTGCCTGAGTAGCAGCCTCTCTGACTGCTCTTTTTTCAACCTCTGTTACACCGCTTGGCACGCAAACCATAATTTTAGGTTTGAAAAAGCGCCCTGAGCCGCAGGTCTTTCTGATGAAATATTTTAACATTCTTTCGGTAATATCATAGTCCGAAATTACGCCGTCACGAAGAGGTCTCACGGCAACAATATTGGCCGGTGTTCTTCCCAGCATCTGACGAGCTTCCTCACCTACAGCCAGAATCTCATCCGTATCGTTATTTATAGCCACAACTGAAGGCTCATTAAGCACAATTCCTTTTCCTTTTATATATACCAGCACATTGGCTGTACCTAGGTCTATACCGACTTCTGAAGCAAATCCCATAGTCCATCTCCTTTTCTAATGATATTTCTATCATTTGCATTTTTTATTAAAATATGAATTATTGTCACACGCAGAACGTGTCGTAAGCATAATTACATTTTATTATATCTAATTTTGGGGATTTTTTCAAGATGGAAAAGGTTGCAGCAAAAAATTTGCAGCAAAAAATTTCGCTAAGTTTTTCCAATTCTTAAGAAATCTTAATAAATCGTTAATTACTCCTTAATTTCCCTGTTGTATGATTATGTTATCAAAAGGGGGTTTTCAAATGAATATCTTAATTCTTACGGGAAAGTTCGGCATGGGACATGTGAAATGTGCCGAAGCAATCTCCGAGGAGATTCATGCTTCAAATGCCGATGCATCCATCACCACTGTAGACGTTATGGATTATCTTTTTCCTCATTTCAGCAAAGCAATTTACAAAGGATTCTCACTTCTGGTGACCAGACTTCCTGGTATGTACAACCACCTCAACCATGCCGCAGGAAAGCATGCAGGAGTGCCTATGAAAAGGACCATCGCCTCAAAGCTGGACAAGCTCATGGCACAGACTGAGCCCGATCTTATCATTTCCAACTTGCCTGTGTGCAGCAAATACATTTCCGCGTATAAAGAACTGCGCATCTGTACTCAGCCGCTTTTTACATACATCACCGATATTACCGTCCATGAAGAATGGATTGCAGACAAAACAGATCTGTATTTTGTTGGGGACGAAACTACGAAAAATGCGCTCGTATCTAAAGGCGTGCCTGCGGAAAAAATTATAGTGTCAGGTATTCCGGTAAGTCGGGTGTTTAAGTCGGAAACCTGCAATGCTGATTATCCGCAGAACCATGGCAGCGGTGCAGAGAAAAAAGGTAGCGAAAAGGTTCAGCTGCTTATAATGGGCGGAGGCCTGGGGCTTATTCCCGGAGGCGACAGGCTTCTCAAAATTCTCAATAATGAAGACAAACTCGGTGTAACTCTCATCGCCGGTAAAAATCACCGCCTTGAAAAGCGTGCACGCAGGAAATACGAAAACATTGATGTAATCGGCTACACTGACAAAGTTGCCGATTACATGGCAAAGGCCGACCTTATTATAACAAAGCCGGGTGGCATCACCACCTTCGAGGCCATTGCGTCCCGGACACCTATGTACATAGTAGATCCGTTTCTGGAGCAGGAAATGGGCAACGCCCGCTTTATTGAAAGCAAAAACATCGGGCGCGTGGTAAACAGCAATGAAACAGATATTGCTGCCGATCTCATAAAAATCGCAGGGAACAGGATTCTTCTTGAAACCATGAAAGATAATATGAAGAAACTATCTGCCTCACTTGCCTCACCTGATCCTTTAAGGATCCTGTCAGTCAACTCGTCTGCAGAAAAAAAGGGGCCTGCCATAATGCTTACCTTTGATGACGGCCCCGACCCATCCTATACCGGGCAGCTGCTTGACCTTCTGGATGCTCATGGCATAAAAGCTGCCTTTTTTACAGTGGGAAGCTTTGCCTCCGCCAATCCTGAACTTATTCAGCGCATAGCTGCATCAGGACATACTGTGGGCATACATTCATATTCTCACAGGAGTGCATATTTAATGTCGGCCGCCCAGGTCAGCAGTGACCTGAATCAATCTGTCACAGCACTACAGAGACTTGGAATCAATCCTCGCTTCTACAGGCCGCCCTGGGGTCATACTACCCAGGCTCTGGTTAATTCAGCCAAAAGCCGTTGTCTTATGCCCGTTTACTGGAATGTCATGGCGCAGGACTGGCAAGGGAACATTAGTGCCGATGAAATCGCTTCCCGGCTGCTTAAAAGGACATCGCCGGGAAGTATAATCTGTCTTCACGACGGCAGGGGCAGGAACTGCGCACCGCTGAGAACTATTGCAGCGCTTGAAAAGGTACTGCCCGTATGGATAGATAAGGGCTATCGTTTTGTGAGGCCCGAGGAGGTGTATGGTCAATGAAAAAACCTTCTTCAGAAAAACTGATAATGTGGGGATTGCTCTTTGTTGCTTTGGCCGGACTTACGGTGTTATTTCTCCATCGCGAGTACAGTCTGTCCTCTGTCCTTTCATCCATAAAAACAGCTGACCCCCTTTGGCTCCTTCCCGGTATACTGGCAATGGGATTGTTCTTTGTATGCGAGGGCGCCAACATAGGCAGGTGTCTCCGTCTGGCTGGCCATCGTGTCTCCTTCCCAGGGCAGCTGAAATATTCCATGGCAGGTTTCTTTTTCAGTTCCATTACGCCATCAGCCTCCGGTGGACAGCCTATGCAGCTTTACTTTATGCACAAAGACGGGCTGCCTCTGTCTCATTCGTCTCTGGCTCTTCTGACGGAGCTCACGTCCTTTCAGGCCGCCGCCGCTGCCCTGGCCCTTGCCGGACTTGCCTGCCAGGACAGCCCGGTGCTTGCGGCAGGCACCAATGCAGTCACAGGCGCAAGCACCGGCCCCGGCCCCGGCTCGGCGGGATTTTGGATCGGGGCTGGGGGCGGCGGGGGCGGCGGCACAGTAACCCTAGCAATTCTCGCTGCCGGCGTGCTCATCAGCACTGCTGTGCTGGCAGTCCTTTTGTTCACCATTTTTTCACCGGCGGCTGCAAGAATTATCGCCTCACCTGTTCTATGGATAATCGACAAGTTTAACTCTCAAAACGCTTCGATATTGAGAGTCCGGTTTTTAAGAGGCATTTGCGAGTACCGACGGGCTTCACAATACATAACAAAAAATCCCCGCGCCATGGCAGAGATTTTCCTCACTTCAATTATTCAGCTTCTTGCCTATTTTTCCATAACCTTCTGCGTCTGCAAAAGTCTTGGAATAACAGGCATTTTATGGTCTGACATCACATTGAATCAGGCGGCCCTTTATGTGGCCGTGTCCGCTCTGCCTCTTCCCGGTGCAGTAGGCGTAACTGAAGGCGGCTTCGCATTATTGTTTGCCTCACTGATTCCTGCAGAGCTTATGGGCGTTGCAATCATTCTCAGCCGCTTCGTCAGCTTTGCGCTGCCCCTTGTGGCCAGCGGGCTGAGCACTTTCCTTCTGGGCAGTCGGCATAAAAGGAGCATCCGCCATAAAAAGCAGCTAACGTTCTGACAGTTGCAACTGATACTCCACCATTTTTGCGATTTTTTGTGATTTTGGTGGAGTTTTTGAGCGCCGAATCCATAACACCATGCCTGTAAATTTATGTTAAACGTTGAAATTTCAACGATTATGTTCAGCCATGCTATTTCCTCACAGCCTTAAGCCGCTCATTCTACAACAAAAACTCCACCATTTTTGATGTTTTTTCAAAAAATGGTGGAGTTGACCGCCGAAAAGGGCTTCATAGGCCTACTACACCAGCTGATAAAACAGTCCGTGATCTGTGCAGTACCAGATAAGCTTTCCGTGGGTCCTTCCCGGTATTCTCACCTGAAGGTCCCACTCGGGATACTGCTTCTTCAGCGTCAGGCTGTCACCTGTCAGAAGCGCGACGAATGAAATATAATGTTCCTTGACCATAGGATGGTTAGACGAAATGTAGTAATCGTTTTCGATAACTTCTACGGAAAGCTTTTCCTCCTCCGATGCCTTCACAGGCTCGAGAGCCTTGAGCTTCTTTCCGCAGCAGGAAACTCCCGCATCAGTCATTGCTGTTATCACATTGCCGCATTCCGGGCATACATAGAAATTCAGTTTTTTCATATTGCCTCCTCTTTCCTCATTGGCATCCAGCTGGCCGGACAGAAGCTTTTCCAGATCCACACCGAAAACCCCGGACAAGTCCGTCAGAAGAGAAACATCCGGACAGCCCAGACCCCTCTCCCACTTGGAAACAGTCTTGTCGCTTATGTGGAGTTTTTCCGCCAGCTGAAGCTGAGTCATGCCTTTTTCTTTCCTCAATTTATTAATAAGATTTCCTATCTTCACATTATCCATGGATTTCCTCCTTATCTTATCGGAGCCGCAGCGCATGAGCGCACGCATTTTCAACATGCTCACATTATACAGCAATCAGCTGACATCTGCAATAAACGCTCCGTAGAGTCCGGATCACACGCTTGCAGGATTTATACCAAAGAAAAACAGAGGCGCACTGCACGCCTCCGCCATAAATATCATACCAATCGGGTTATTCCGCCTTATTGCTTTCCACAAATCGCTTTATCTTCTTGCCTGTGGTCTTTTCAAATTCCTCGCGGCGAACCGTAACCTTCTTAATCTTCTTGAAGAACGGAAGGTCCTCGTTAATCTTGTCTACCTCTGCCCAGAGAAGCTTTTCCACCTGTGCTGTATCTGATGCAGCCTCTTTTCCGATGACAGCCTCAACCTCCTCCATATCAGGCTTTATAGTTGCCACGATAACTGTATCCTGTCCGGCTTCGTCTTCCTGAGCCCATACCATAGACTCGCTGACCAGATTGCTTCTGCCCAGATAATACTCCAGTTCTTCAGGGAATACATTCTTTCCGTTAGCAGTGATTATTACATTTTTCTTTCTGCCTGTGATATATATGAAGTCCTTATCGTCAACGTAACCCAGGTCTCCGGTATGGAACCAGCCGTCCCGGATAACCTTTGCAGTTTCCTCCGGCATGTTGTAGTAGCCCATCATTACGTTCGGACCCTTTACACAGATTTCTCCAATGCCGTCCTCATTCTTGTCTTCAATTTTAACTTCCATACCCGGAAGCAGATGACCTACTGAAGAATTTCTCATGTTCTTATGCTGGTCAGGATTGAGAGCCGCCATAGGTGCACACTCAGTAAGTCCGTAGCCCTGTACAGCGATAAATCCCAGATCATTAAAGAACTGCAGGATTGCCGGATCGATGGCAGCGCCGCCGGAAATAAGCACTCTCATTCTGCCGCCGAAGACCTTTAAAATATCCTTGAGAAGCAGTTTGTTCAGATCCAAGCCGATCTTTTTGGTCACCTTATTGATAGCCAGAACTTTGCGTACCAGCCCTTCCTTTCCCTGCTTTCTCACATTTTTCATTATATTATTATACAGGTTTTCAAAGATAAGAGGAACGGCAAGAAGCATAGTAGGTCTTACCTCTGCCAGATTCTTTACAATGTACTTGAGACCTTCGCAGTAAGCGATGGATGCGCCCTTGTACAGAGGCATAAGGAAACCGCAGGTGCACTCGTATGTGTGATGCACCGGAAGTACCGAGAAGAAAATATCCCAGGTATTTACGTTAAGTATAGTCGGTGCGCTCATAAGGTCCTCACAGATGTTTCTGTGGGAGAGCATAACGCCCTTTGCAATTCCTGTTGTGCCTGATGTGAACAGCAACACGCTCATTTCATCAGCATAAATCTCAGCATCTATAAAGCTTCTGTCTCCGCCTTCTACAAGCTTCTTTCCTTCTTCAACAAGGCCTTCCCATGAAAGGATGCCTTCCGCCTCATCTCCGGCTGAGCCGTTCAGGTTTACCAGTAATTCCAGCTTAGTGTCACCTGAAGCCATCATATCCTTGAACATTTCCTCATATTTCTTTGTAAATAGTACAGCAGCAACATCTGCTTCTATGACAAGCTGCTTAAGCTCCTGAGCAGAAAGCTCCTTATCCAGAGGAACCACCACTCCGGTGCCGCAAACTGCTGCCAGATAACTGGTTGCCCACTGATAGCAGTTTTCCCCTATTACAGAAATTCTCTTTCCCTTAAGTCCGTGGGCTATGAGGGCTGTTCCCAGTCCGTTTACAGTGTCCAGTGCTTCGCGGTAGATTATTTCTCTGAAAGGTTCATCCTTTACGAATCTCTGTCTGAAGGCCACATTATCGGCATAAAGCTCTACACTGGTATTGAGCATATGTTTCAGATCCGTAATAGGCCTTGAAGTTTTGTAAACAACATAAGGGTCTTTGCTCGTATTGAGTGCTTCAATAACAGCTTCGGCCCTCTTCATCTCCATTTCTTTAAGTTCTCTATATTCCATAATCTTTAACTCCTTTTTAATTTGTCTTTAATCCATCTAGTATCGAATACTAGATTACCACTTGTGTGATATAATGTCAACCCTTTACACCGCCTGTATACTATGGTATATTAGCAATCAGAAGAAATCTTGAGGTGAAATTATGACTGAAGAATTAAAAATCGAAAACTTTCACATTCCTCGCTGGAACGAGCTGCCTTCTATAGATCTTTACATTGATCAGATAATTACACTCATAGATAACAGTCTGGCACCTATTTTATGCCATCACGACGGGTTCCCTCTGACCAAAAGCATGATTAACAATTACGTTAAAGCAAGGATAGTGGACGCACCAGTCAACAAGAAATACCCAAGGATGTCCACCGCCATGATAATTGTGGTCTGCATTCTTAAAAACTGTTATACTACAGAGGAAATCGGCCGGCTTATCAGACTGGGGCTTTCTCTCGGTGACCCTGCTCTAACTTACGACAGATTCTGCGAGGCTATAGAAAAGGCCCTCCGTGAGGTTTTTTCCGGCGAAATTCACATTCGCAACGAACACCTCTCCGAAAGGCCTGATAAGTACCTTATGGACAATTTTGCACTGTCATTTGCATGCAAATTCTACGTGCAGCAGACATTTCTCAATTCAAAAGTACTGTAAGGAACGCATCTTAAAGCAGCATCCTGTCATTATCAATGCTGAACTTTTCTATGAGCTTTTCCACAGTCATCTGCTCCCTTTCCTCTCCGCTGATGTCCATTACAATCCGTCCGTCCTTCATCAGGATGGTTCTGTTTCCGTGCTTCAGCGCGTCTTTCATGTTATGGGTGATCATCAGGGTACAGAGCTTCGGGTCTTCGGCACATCTGTCGGTGAGGGCCAGAACCTTTGATGCCGCCGCCGGATCAAGTGCCGCCGTATGCTCATCAAGGAGCAAAAGCTTAGGCTCCGTTATGGCTGCCATAAACAAGGTCAAAGCCTGTCTCTGACCGCCGGAAAGCAGTTTCACCTTCTGAGTCATCTTGTCTTCCAGACCCATTTCCAGCATGGAAAGCTTTTCGCGGAAAAGCTCCCTGTCCTTAGATGTAATTCCCGGGCTCAGGCCGCGGGATCTGTTTTTATAATAAGCGATTGCCAGGTTTTCCTCAATAGTCATATCAAAGGCTGTGCCCTTCAGTGGGTCCTGAAAAACTCTTCCCATCCAGCGGGCACGCTTGTGCTCCGGCAGTTTGGTGATGTCCTTATCGTCGAGAACAATGCTGCCCTTGTCGATAGCATAAACTCCGGCGATGCAGTTGAGAAGTGTCGACTTTCCGGCACCGTTGTTTCCTATAACCGTGACAAAATCCCCTTCTCTCAGTGTAAGGCTCACAGAATTGAGTGCCACCTTTTCATTGACGGTGCCCTCACCAAAAACCTTGGTAATGTCCTTTATCTCAAGCAGGTTTTTCATCTCTGAACCCTCCTTTTTATGAATTTCGCCGAAAATCTCGTCAGCTTGGAACTCTTTTCACCCAGAAGCCCCAGAGTCAGGGCAATAACTACGATAATTGCCGACACCAGCTTCATATCGGTGGATTCCATGCCCACATAAAGGGCCTGCGCCAGCAGAATTCTATATAGTATTGCTCCAAGAGATGCGGCCACCAGTCTTCTCATAAGGGTCTTTGTTCCGAAAATCACCTCTCCCAGAATTACCGATGCCAATCCTATAACCATCATTCCTGTACCGCTGTTTATATCCGCAAAGGCCTGATTCTGCGCCAGAAGGCCTCCGGCAAGTCCTACCAGTCCGTTGGAAAGAGCCAGCCCCAGAAGCTTCATGTTATCACATGATACTCCGCATGCCTTTACCATATCCTCATTATCTCCGGTTGCCCTGAAAACAAATCCCAGACGGGTCTCAAGGAACATATACAGCAGTGCGATTATTATAATCAGTATGACCAGCCCGAGAACGATTCCCGCATACTTAGGCGGCAAAATGCCATCGGCAATTTTATATACTGTGGTGCTTTTTGTCAATGGAATGTTCGGCGTCTTACCCATAATTCTCAAATTAACAGAGTAAGCGGCCAGCATTACTAAAATGCCGGCCAGTATAGCCTGAATTTTAAGTTTGGTATGAAGCAGTCCCGTAATCAGTCCTGCAGCTGCCCCGCCCAGGGCCGCTCCTATAAGAGCCAGGAAAGGATTTCCTCCTCCTGCACATATTACTGCCGAAATGGCCATTCCTGTGACGATGGAGCCGTCCACCGTCAGGTCCGGCATATTGAGGGTTCTGAATGAAAGAAAAACTCCCAGTGCCAGAACCGCATATATCATTCCAAGCTCCAGTGACCCCAGAAAGGCCGCAAATGTCATAATCATTGTTTCTATTCTCTCCTAAACTTTTTTACTCACCAAGAACCTGTGCTCTGTCCAAAACAGCCTGCGGGAATTCAACGCCGATTGCATCTGCTGTTTTCTGGTTGATGTATACGCTCATATCGCTCATTTTCTTTACAGAAATGTTTGACGGTGTTTCTCCGCCGAGAACCTGAGCAGCCATAGCTCCTGTCTCTTTTCCTAAAACTGTGTAGTCGATACCGTATGTAGCCAATCCACCATCCTGTACCATAGAGTCAGCACTTACATAGAAAGGAATCTTCTGTCCGTTAAAAATCTCTGTGGCCACTGCCATAGCTGATGCTACTGTGTTGTCTATTGGTGAGTAAACAACATCCACCTTGTCTGCCAGATACTGTGCTGCCTGCTGAACCTCACTGCTGTTTGTTACAGCAGACTCTACTACCTTAAGTCCCTTTGCATCTGCATATTCCTTAAGTCCTGCAATTACGGAAGCCGAGTTATCCTCTCCGGAGCTGTAAAGTGCGCCGATTGTCTTGAATCCCGGTGTAATTTCCTCTGCCAGATTCATAATCATCTCTGCAGATACTTCGTCTGAAGTTCCTGTAACATTTCCGCCCGGCTGCTCAAGGCTGTCCACAAGTCCTGCATCTACCGGATCAGTAACTGCTGCGAAAACGATTGGAATTTCTGTTGTTTCACTAAGCACTGCCTGTGCTGCCGGAGTTGCGATGGCTATTATAACGTCGCATCCGTTGGCCACAAAAGTCTGCGCAGCAGTCTTCATTATTGTCAAATCGTTCTGGCCGTTCTGATAGTCGATGGTCATATTTTCTCCGTCAACATATCCTGCATCTGCCAGACCTTCGATGATGCTTTCTCTTATAGTGTTGAGTGACGGATGCTCCATAAGCTGAAGAATTCCCACCTTTACGGTTTCTTCTCCATCTCCGCCCTTTGAGCCGCAGCCTGCAAAGAGGCCCATCGCCATAATCAATACCAATAATACTGTCAATACCTTCTTCATTTTCTTTTCTCCTTTTCTTTCTAAGAATTAAATATAAATGATTGAAGTGTCTCTGCTGTTTAATCCGGTTTCCCAACAAAAAAATCCGTCCTCAATTCAAGGACAGATTGTATCTGCGGTGCCACCTTGTTTGACCCCTTCTCCCGGGAGCCCTCTCTGCAGAGTGCCAACACACTCCTTTCCCGTAACGCCGGAACCGCGTCTCAGATACTCGCCTTAGCTTTCCCCTCGCCCTCAGGAGCCCATTATTCTAATCCTGCATCTGCCCGGCTTCCACCGCCCCGGGCTCGCTGTGAGACCGTAAACTAGTTTTACTTCTCCCTCAAAGGTTTATTTTTTTAAGTTGTGATGAGTTTACCATGGTTTTTGTGGATTGTCAATAGTTTTCTTCGGTTTTTTTGTTGGATTTTATAATTTATCACAATGTCACCTTCTTCATGCCCTCTGTAGGCCGCTGGGTTTTCCAGTGGTTTTCCAAATACCCTGTTTTGTTTTCTTTTTTAAAACCTTTCGCCTATTTTGGAAAACTTTGTCCCTGATACCTTCCATTATATGTGCTAAATTTAATTATTTTACATGAAAAATGGAGATGACACCATTAAAATCTCCTTTTTTCTGCAGCAAAATCGCCTGATTCGTAAAAATGTTTTCCAAATACCCCGTTTTGTTTTCTTTTTGAAAACCTTTCGCCCATTTTGGAAAACCGTCGCAAGTAATAAATTTCCATCCATCAAAAAACACTCTTTTTCACCTGCCATATACTATGATATAATCGAATTATCCAACCATCGTCTTAAAAAGGAGTTAATCATGAACAATATCGTCATCCGGCAGGCAGTGTATAGTGACATAGATAGAATATACGAACTTGAACGGATGACATTCCCCCCTGCCGAGGCGGCTTCTATGGAAAAGTTTGATTACAGGCTAAGAAAATATCCCTATTTTTTCTTAGTAGCAGAAACAGACGGAATTGTCCAGTCCTATCTGACCTGTATACCTGTAAATGTGGGCTACATAGACGATGAAATGTATGAGGCTGAACCTTTTCCGGAAGGAGACACCCTTGCAATTCTGGCAGTAGGAACCAACCCTGAATTTCAGCGCCGCGGTATTGCCGGAGCACTCATCCGGGAAGGTCTTAACAGAGCCGTGAAACTCGGTATGCATCATGCGGTACTTGCATGTAAAGAAGAAAAGTTCCATTTCTACAGTAACCTTGGTTTCCATGAAGTCGGAAGATCCAAGTCAGAACACGGAAACGCCATATGGTATGACATGGCAATGGAATTAAAAAAGGAAGGTAAATAATGAACACACTTATCCCCTTCATCTGCCTCGCCTTCGGGGCGGCTGTAAACTGGCGCGGTCTGCCCGCCAAAGTGCTGAAGTTCTTCGACATAGCAACAAATGCAGCACTGATCCTTCTCATGGCAGTCATTGGACTCAACATTGGAATCAGCCCTCAGGTAATGGACAATCTTGGCACTATCGGACTGAACTGCCTTATTATCTCGCTTTCAGCAATTATAGGAAGTGTTATTTTAGTGCGCCTTGCTGAGGTCACAGTTATGCCTCTGGAAAAGATTCGTCTGCAGCTGGTCGAGGAAAACGCTCACACCGCAGAAGAAAGTGCAGAGAATCAGGATGCGGTGATTCGAGGCGCAGATGAACAATCAAAAACAGGTTTTTCACCCCTCATCATCCTTATGCCCGCATGCATTGTCATCGGGATCATAGCAGGATATTTCTGGCTGCAGGGTATGCGCCGAAGCATTCTGGATACCGCACTGACAGTTTCACTGATATTCCTCTACACAGGAGTTGGAGTCAGCCTTGGAGAAAATAAAAAAGTATTTCAATACATAAAACGTCTCGGAGCACGTGTTCTCTTCATGCCGGCAGCTATTTTTGCAGGCTGCATTGCTGGGGGCTTCATAAGCGGGCTTTTGCTGCATCTGCCCTACAGCTATTCCGTAATCTCGGCTTCAGGCATGGGCTACTACAGCCTTACAGGAGCCTTTATGACGGAAACCTTCGGTATTGAGGCAGGCACCTACGGCTTCATAGTCAATGTTTCAAGAGATGTTTTTACGGTGGCACTTCTTCCACTTCTCTCAAAAATAAGCAAAGGCAGCCCCATCGCTTCGGGAGCTGCCGGTTGTATGGATACAATGCTTGTTCCGGTTACCAGAGCGGTAGGTCCTGAGCTGGGCATGGTGGCACTTATCAGCGGAACTATTCTGACATTCGTGGTGCCTGTCTGGCTTCCTGTTATCGGTGCTATTCTGTAAAAGAATCACCATAGGCAGTATAGCTGTCAAAGGCTATTCGTACAAACAAACAGGCGTGCCTCTCAATCTTATGAAGCACGCCATTACCATTACTTTATCTTATCTATGTAATTTTCTCTGTCGTGAAAGATTCCAAGTATAAAAATATTTTCATCATCAACTTTGAAAATCATTTTATACTGCATCTCTACCATAATAGCTTCCCTGTATCCCTTAGAACACAAAAAGCCGTCATTACTTATTGGGAACTGGTATGGATTATCTAAAAGTCGTTCATATATATCGTCTACACAATTGAGAAAATGCACTGCTCCTTGCCTGCTTCTCAGACTGTCCAACATATAAAAAACAATATTATCCAGCTGTTCTTCAGCTCTATCAGTAATTATCAAGCTATAGGCCATATTTGTTCCTCAGATCTTTCAATGACTCTGCAGCGTCTTTGGTCCTTCCTTCACAAATCTGCCTTTCCGAGATTTCAAGTTCACGATACATATTCAATTTTTCGAGCATGCCCTCATAAACTTCCATACCCATGATAACCATGTCACCATACCCGTTCTTTGTCACATAAACCGGTTCAGCAACCCTATGGCACATTTCGGAAATATCCGAAGTATTCTTTAAATCTTTAATAGGAATAATCTGCATCAGTTCTCCCCCTCCCATAATTATGGTATAATTATATCATAATTATGGGATTAAATCAATATTTTCCTCCTATTCAACACCCACATACTCTTCCAGAGTCAGGCCGTTTTCCATAATATATGTTGCTGCATCAACACCCACATAGCGCAGATGCCAAGGTTCATAATCGTAACCGGTTATGTCTGTTTTGCCTTTTGGATATCGTATGATAAAGCCATATTCCTGACAATGTTCGTTTATCCACTGTCCGTCAGGATAGTCGGCAAAATCCTGGGTAAGTCCCCAGCCCATGCTGGCCGAAGTCACATCGATGGCCAGGCCTGTGTGATGTTCACTCCTGCCCGGATATGCAGAGCGAATATTAGCCATTTCACGGCCGCGTGTTGCAACCGCGTTTTCATAAAGGCTTTTCTGTGTGCTGTAAGATCTCATGGCAGAACAAAGCTTCAGGTTAAAGCCCTGTTTCTTAGCATCTTTATACAGTTTAAGGAAAGCATCATACGCTTCGGATTTAAGCTCCATGTTATTCCATGTGCCGTATTTATTGTCTATGGTGACAAGGTCTTTAGGTTTATAGTTTTTTGATACCGCATGGTACTTATTAACTACCACCAGCAGGTCTCCATCGTCCTTTGTCCGTGTATCGATTACATCAGGTATTCCGCGGACAGACTTATCGCTGCCCTTTGAAGGCGCATCGGCATCATCCGGCTCCTTGGCTGGTTTTTCTGCAGGCTTTTCTGCAGGTTTTTCAGTCTCTTCAGGTTCATCTGACTGTTCAGGATCTTCTTTTCCCGTCTGGCTGTCGTCAGTATTTGCATCGGTCACGTTTTCCCCATCTCCGGATGCTGTCACCACATCACCGTCAGTACCTCCCTCCGGCGGCATTGCCTGGTGTGCCCCGCAGCCGCCAATTACGATGACTGCGCAAAGGATTAATATTATAATAAAACAAATCATAAATGTCTTTTTCCTCATATCGTTTTTTTCTCCTTTAGTATATTCATTTTTTCAATTAAGTTGCACTTTCAAAATTCTTTCACTCAGTATCCGTACACCTTCCTGTATTTTATCAGCAAAGACACCGAAATCACCGCTGACAGAAGCTCAGCACAAGGAAGGGTCCACCAGACTCCGTCAATGCCCATAAGAGCAGGCAGCAGAATCAGTGCTCCCACCTCAAATGCAAAGGTTCTCAGGAAAGAAATAAGCGCCGAGACTCTGCCGTTGTTCAAAGCCGTAAAATACCCGGATGCAAAAATATTTACACCACACAGCAGGATGCTCAGTGCCAGTATCTTAAAGCCTGAAATCATCAGCTCTGCCAGCACCGGGTCATTGGATGCAAAGATCATTGTCATCGGTCTGTCAAGCAGCTCTGCCAGCAAAAACATTACCGCCGAAGCGATAGCAATAACACGCACTGCAATGTTAAACAGCTTTTTTATGTTTTCCCGATTATTCGCACCATAGTTGTAGCTGACAACAGGTGCAATCCCCGAAGTAAAGCCTATAAATATGGTGACAAACAAAAACTGCAGGTAAAACAATGCGCTGATTGCAGCTACTCCCTTTTCTCCGGCAAGGCTCATCATCTGCAGATTGAACATAGCCGTAGTAACTGCACTTGATAAACTGCTTACCATTTCCGAAGTGCCGTTCCCTAAAGCGCGCAGAACATCCATGCCGGGCCTGGCAGGCTTTTCGAAATGAAGCAGACTTTTTTTATTAAAAAATACAAACAAAGGCAGAATTCCGCCTACAAACATTCCCGCTCCCGATGCAAGGCCCGCACCGGTAAGTCCCATATCCAGCACGCCTACCAATACCACATCCAGTATCACATTGAGCACACCGCCAAGAACCGAAAGCCACAGCCCCATTCCCGGCTTATCTGCAGTAACAAGATAGCCCTGAAACAGTATCTGAAGGGTCCATATAGGTCCTACAGCCACCATAATGGTTCCGTATTCCACGCAGTAAGGCAGCAGAGCCTCATCGGAACCCAGCATCATGTAGATGCTTTCGTCCCATGTAAAGAACAGCGTCATGATTACCATTACCAGAGCCACATTAAGCAGCACCGTCAGCGTCATAAACCGGTTGGCCTCTGTCCGCCTCTCCTCGCCCAGCATCTTGCCTATGAGAGCATTGCTGCCCATGGCAAACATAAACGCTAAAGCCATGTTCACATTCAGCACAGGATACACAATATTTATAGCAGACAAGCCCATGCTTCCCACATAATTTGAAACCACAATTCCGTCTACAGTAGTATACAGGGATATAAACACCATCCTCACCGTAGTCGGAATCGCAAATGCCAGCATATTGGCCGCCGTTATGGGTTTATTATAAATCAAATTTTCGTCCATAAAAAATCCCCTTATTTCACTAGGATTATTATAGCGACTTTCCGTTCCATTATCAAGCATTGTGTTATAAATCTTGAGGCATCGGCATATATTGGTTTTAACAAAGCTAAGGAGTGTGTGTCTTGCTATGAAGGACTATATTGAGGAAAGAGTTTTAGAGCTGGCCCATTACATAATCGATACTAAATCAACGGTCAGAGCTGCCGCAAAAAAATTCCGCGTCAGCAAGTCTACGGTGCATATAGTCGTAACAGTCATGAAAGGTTCCAGCCTTATCTGCTTTGGGGTTCGCAGCAGGTGGTTGAATACGAATCCGTGAGTTCTTTTTCCCTTTCGGAAGCTCTAAACTTACCCGTTTCTGCTCTATAGTCACCGGATATTTTAATCCGATTTTTTTTAACGGTTTCATGTATATTTCAACATTTCCATCATGATCTATTTCTATCTTGTCCACAATCTGTTTTATCTCCGCATTGGTCATTTCTCTTACATTTACCATGCTCTCAATATCCTTAAAAGTATCTTCTAAAACCTTTTCCAACGCATCGCTCTTGGACATGTTCTTGGTTAGAAGTTTCAACTCGTTTTCAAGATAATTCAGGTCTTTGTTCAGCTCTTTGAGCTTTGCATTCAGTTCATCACGACTGATGAGTTCATCAGCGTACATATCCATGTATTTCGATTTCTTCCGCTCCAGTTTGGTCTTCTTACTTTTCAATTCCTTTTCACTGCTGACATCGGCTCCGTTTAGTTTATAGATTTTATTAAATTCCCTGATAACCTGCTGCTTTACATCTTTTTCATGGCTGAGCAAATCTTTTAAATACTTTTCCAGAACATTTATGAGCTCTACTTCCTCAATCTTGGCCATGTTAGAACACTCTGATACTTTTCGCATAGAATGTCCCGAGCAAATCCATCTTACATATGTATTTTTATATGTTTTAACCTGCCTTGTGTACGACCAGCCACATTCTTTACACTTTATCAATGTAGAAAATGTGTACTTGTTGCTGTGCCGTTCATTATCAAGTTTGAACGCATCATGCCTTGAGCTCATTATACGCTGGGCCTCATCAAACAGTTCGTTGTCAATAATCTGCAGCTCAGGCCTCTTTACAACGATCCAGTCTTCTTCAGGTGTTTCCTTTCGCTGCCCCGTCAGAAAGTCAGCAACCTCCTGTCGTCCGTTTATAACCTCACCTATGTATAATCTGTTTTTCAAGATTCTTGCTACGGCATTGCCGCTCCACTGGCACCCTCTCTTTGTTAATACACCTTTATCGTTTAGCATTTTAGATATTACCGCCACGCCATAACCTTCTTTGGTATACCAACGATAAATCTGGCGAATCCATTCGGCCTCTGCCTCATTCTTTCTCAAAGAAAAGTACTCACCTGCGATTTTATCGTATCCAAATACAATATTAGGCACACGGCCTTTTTCGGCGTTCATCCTTTTTCCGAACTTTACTCGTTTAGAAGTGTTCGCACTTTCCTCTTGTGCCAGTGCCCCGAAAATGGTCAGTACAAATTCACTGTTTCCCATGCTGGTCATATTGGCTGTAAGGAAAATCGTTTCAATTCCCAGTGCCTTCAGTCTGCGCACACTCTGGAGCAAATCAACAGTATTACGGGCAAGGCGCGATATATCCTTTACAACCACCGCTTCAAACAACCCTTCTTCCGCATCCCCCATCATTTGCAGGAATGCAGTCCTGTTTCTGGTCTTTGTGCCGGAAATTCCCTCGTCGGCATATACATTTACAAGACGGTCACCCGTCCTGTTGCAGTATTCTCCAAAGAACTCTTTTTGTGTTTCCAGACTGTTCAACTGGTCTTCTTTGTCTGTTGATACTCTGCAATAAGCTGCAATATTCATCCTTTTGTCCTCGCTTTCGTATTTTCTTACGAAATACTATCACATTTTCTTTCTATAGAATAATGTGTGAATTGCTGCAACTGCACACTTGACACATTCATCTTAAATATTGGCGGTATTTTCGTGATGCAACTTTTCCTTTACCTTTCGTGCTGCTACTTCGGCGATTATTTTAATCAGCTCCCCACTGGTATCTTTATTTGGATTCGGATCATATATGTAATACTGATTTCCCTTTTTAGTCATTTTCTTTTCCCCCCTTAAGCTTGTCCTTTTTCTTCAATTTTATGGTCACGAATACAGAAATATGACCTTCACTTTGTAAAATATTTCGGCGATATTCCAATGCTTATTGCTGCTGCTTTATCCATCTTAGCAAGCGTTCTTTCGCTTAGTGTGCCTATACGCTTAATGAGACGTGCCTTGTCTATAGTATATATGGATTCAAGAAGCAGCAGAGATGACTTTGCCAGTCCTTCCTCATTCAAAACCACATGTGTTGGCATTTTTTGTTTCCTTTGACCGGTCACAGCAGCAACAATAACCAAAGGGCTGTATCTGTTGCCAATATCATTCTGTATAACCACTACGGGTCTTATTCCTCCCTGCTCACTTCCGATGCCCTCCGGTAGCCGGGCGATGAAGATATCACCTCTTCTGACTTGCATCTCGCACCTCCAAGTTGAATTTATGTAACAGTAAAAGAGCCTCCGCATCCCTCTGTGACGACATATTTGCCCCATACACCGTCTTAAAAGAAAGCAAAGGCTCTTTCTATCTTCATTATCTAGGCTTTATTTGTCCACCACGCCCCAAGCCACGGGATTTCAATCAGGCAGACGGCTGCTACCGTCCTCACAGGCATCTGACCTTCCCGACACCGTCCGGACTGCACCCATTGCCTGCGGTGCCTTATGGCACACGGACTATGGCTATGCAGGTGTATCATTATACCCCGCTGCGGCTCATGGCATAGCCGGATGCAATCCCGGTTTTACAGATATACATTTATCGCTCGCATTTTCATGGTCCTGGCGTGTATTCTGCCTTGCTCCCCGCAGCAGGAAGGTACCTGATGAAATGAATCTTGAATTGTCCTTCACTATATTTGTTGTGAAATAAAACCGAATTCTACAACCAAAAACTTTTCATTTTTCTCAAAATTCTCATTTTTCTTTTATTTACCGCCTGCTGGGAAATATGTAATACGCTGGCTGCCTGTTTTTCCGTCAGAGGTTCTCTGCAAAAATACAAAAGGTATATCAGTTCTCTATCTTCCGCATCCAGTGATTCTAAACTATTGTGCGATTAAAAAAAATGAGCACTATTGGCTAGGGCTCTAGCCTTTAGTTCTCATTTTTTTCGATCTGGTATCCACACACTAACTTAGAGTACCTTTTAATTCGTATTACGACCTATCGTCCATTCTTGAGAGTTGTTTTGCAAGTCAACCATTCGAGTGTATATACCATTCTGATGATACAGCTCATCAGGGGCTCCCAGCTCGACAACCTTGCCATCTGACAAAACGATGATCTTATCCGCACCGGCTACGGTACGCATACGGTGTGCAATAATTAAAACTGTTTTATTTTTAATAAGCTTTGAAAGCGCCGTTTGAATCTGTGTTTCGTTTTCAACATCAAGGGATGCCGTTGCTTCATCAAGCAAAATGATGGGTGCGTCCTTTAAGAATGCACGGGCAATAGAGATACGCTGTCGCTCTCTGCCTGAAAGCTCGCAACCGTTTTCACCTATATTGGTATCCCATTTTTCCGGAAGGTTTTCAGCAAATTCATCTACATTTGCAAGTCTTGCCGCCGCAAGAACTTCTTCATCCGTTGCGTCTTTTCTACCCAAACGGATATTTTCCATAACCGTATTGTTAAACAAAGTTACATCCTGAAATACGATGGAATACAGTGACATCAGGGCTTCCGGATCGATTTTTGATACATCCATTCCGCCTACTGTTATTTTGCCCTTTTGAATATCCCAAAAACGTGCTGCGAGGCGTGATACGGTTGTTTTTCCCCCGCCTGAAGGCCCGACAAGTGCCGTAACTTCACCCTGCTTTGCTACAAAGGAAACATCTTTCAAAACCTTTTCTCCGTTGTCGTAATAGAAAGCGACATGATCAAAAACTATGTCGCAGCCGTCATTGCTCAAATTCGGTGTGCCGTTCTGTTCGGGATAACTTAACACTTCGCTTAAACGCTTACACTGAATATTCTTAAGCAGAATAACAGCGCTTAAATTATCCAGTGCCGCCATCAAAGGATCATAAACTCTGGACACAAGAATCAGAAATGCGAAAAGCATAAGTAAATCGATTTTACCGGCAGCAAGCAATTTTCCACCCACTAATACAGTGGTTGCAATACCAAGCTTCAGCACCATTTTAGCAGATGCGTTAAATACCGCATTCGTATATTCACCAATCCTTGTATGCTTTTCTACTGCTTTGATTTTTTCGTCAAGTTCTTTCACATACGCTTTCTCAGCGTTATTTGCTCTTAATTCTTTCACGGATTCCAGGCATTCCTGTATTCCATCTGAGCATTCAACAGAGGCTTTCGTTGTTCGTTCCTGCTTTTTGCGCATAATGCCCATTGAGGCAAGCATGATGATAAAAGATACCGGCAGCACCCAAAGAGAAGCCAGTGCCATACGCCAGTTAAAGAAGCAGATGCCTACGCAAATGACAACCGTTGATATAATCGAGCCCACAAGCTCCGGTATCCAATGTGAGCTGCCGCTTTCCACAAATGCACAGTCTGCCATAATGACAGTGGTCAGGTCGGAAAGATCTTTTTTACCGAAAAAGGAAAGGGGAAGCCTGCGGAGCTTTTCTGCCAATGTCAGACGGCGCACACCACTTTCCTTGTAGGTTGCCAAAAAAGTTGCATTATACTGAATATAGGTGGTCATGGCAATGAGAACCAGCGCGATGATGATTCCCATAATATAAAATATCTGTTTGCCGTGCGAGATACCGCCGTCCAGCATATCGCTGATAAAGTTATAAAGCAGTATTACTGGAACCATCAGTGCAAAATTCGATATTGTGCACGCAGCAAAAGCTTTCACCATATCTTTTGCCCCCCTGTCAGAGAGTGCCAATGTGCGTTTTAAATAGTTAATCATTTACAGCACCTACCTTCCATTTTGCGGCATTGTTATATTGATTCCACATATCGGCATAAAGCCCGTTCTTATCTTTTAACTCTGAATGGGTTCCCTGGTCATCAACATTTCCGTCTTTGATGACATAGATTCTGTCAACTCCTGTGACAGCTGACAATCTGTGGGCAATCATCAATACCGTCTTGCCCTTGGCAAGAGCATTAAATGCAGCCTGCACCTTAGCCTCGTTATCCGGGTCAGCATATGCTGTCGCTTCATCCAAAATCAGAATAGGCGTATTTTTAAGCATTACACGGGCAATCGATATGCGCTGCCGTTCGCCGCCAGAAAGATATACCCCTTTTGTGCCTACTACGGTATCGATGCCATAAGGAAGCTTTTCCAGAATATCATCGCACTGTGCGTCATGTAATGCCTGTAAAACCTCATCGCGCGAAGCATCAGGTTCAGCCATGCGAACATTTTCAAGAATAGAGGTTTTGAACAGTTTTGAATCCTGAAAAACAAAGGAAACTGTGTTCATGAGTTCTTCTTTGGAAATGTTTTTCACATCAACTTCGCCTATTTTTACCGTTCCGCTGTCCACATCCCAAAAGCGTGCTGCTATGCTTGCAAGGGTCGTCTTGCCGCCGCCTGACGGGCCGACCAGAGCGATGTGCTCGCCGGGTTTAACAGAAATGGAAATTCCGTTAAGCACGTTTTTATTTGCACCGCTGTATTTGAAGAATACATCTGTAAGTTCAATGGAATTGTCCTTCGGATGCTGAGGCTCAAGTGGCTCAGAAAGAGGTTTCAAATTCATGATGCTGTCGATTCGTTTCATAGCATCATCAACAATCATTTCGTTTTCGCTGGCATACATAATTCTTGTAAGAGTCAGCGTAATAATCGGAGTAATGATTATGTAATAAAGAAGATTCAGCAAGAACTCATTGGTTACTCCATCGGATGCCATTACCATAGCCGCTGCAATTAAAACAGCAAATATAGCATTTACCAGTGTTGTATAGAACACCATGGGCATCCGCAGATCTTTTGTGTAAGCAATAACCCACTTTTCATAGTTATCAATGGATTCCTTGAACCGTTTGAAGGAGAACACAGATTGTCCGAAGGTTTTAACAACTGCGATTCCGCGAACATACTCAACCGCCTCATTGGACATCTGACCAAGGGCGTTATTGTATTCTTCCATTTTTTTCGCCATGCGTTTTCCGGTCATGGCACTCATAATCATAAAGGCAAACACAATCGGAACAAGACTTAAAAGTCCGAGATGCCAATCAAATACAAGCAATAATATCAAAAGTCCCACAGGTGTGGCAAGTGCGTTTGCTTTATCGGGAAGCTGATGTGCAAGATAGGTTTCCGTTGCGGCACTGGATTCATAGATGATTTTACGGACTTTACCGCTCCCGATTTCATCCATAAATCCGGCAGGCAGCTTTACAATGTGATGCATGGCTTTTGAACGAATATTTCGCTGTACTCTGAAAGCCGCCAAATGAGAGCAGAGCAGCGCCGAAACATAGATCAGCATCGAGACAACCGAAAACAGAACCGCCATCCAGCCGTTATGTGCTAAATTCTCTACTGCTGAGTAATCGGGAGCAGCATCGAGAACCTCTTTGATAACCATCCAGATATAAACAAATGGCAGTAAGGCAACAAGTGCACTCAAAGCACTGAGTACCCACGATGCGACGGTTAAATACCGGAAATTTCCGGCATAGTCCATCAGTTTCGAAAGGCTTGATTGTTTTTTCAAAATTAATCCCCTCCTTTTTATTTTAGCAATTTCAATGAAATTATAGTATTTACGTCATTGAATTTCTGCTCTATGCAGAACAATACGTCCCGATTGGACGAGTTTTTACGAAGCCTAAAGTGTCACTTAAAGCAAATGGTTGCTCAACCCCTTTTGGTAATGAGCAACCGCTATGTCATGCCATCTTAATAAGATGCCTTCTTAAATAATTTATGTAAGTGCTGCGCCAAGTGCTTTACAAGAAGTTATCGCCTCATCATCCGGTGCATCATTGCAGATAACATAGTCACAGGCAAGAACTGCTCCATCAGAAATACAAGTTTCTTCCCAATTACGCATCCATTCGCCGTCTTCCCATCCGTAAGAGCCAAACAATGCGATTCTCTTTCCCTTAAGCTTTGCTTCACAAGAGTTAAACATCGGCTTGAACTGGCTCTCCTCCAATTGCTCTACTCCCATTGAAGGACAACCGAGCGCCACTGCATCAAAGCTGTCCATCATAGAATCCGAAAATTCAGCCGCAGTAAGCATGACTGC
Organism: uncultured Clostridia bacterium; assembly: GCA_945828095.1. Classification (GTDB taxonomy): domain Bacteria; phylum Bacillota; class Clostridia; order Peptostreptococcales; family Anaerovoracaceae; genus SUG1106. The sequence goes on along the minus strand of CALZOZ010000008.1, from coordinate 10,783 downwards.
TTCAGCTCCTTTTTCTTTCGCACCCTCGCAAACGGCCGTTGCCATAGCTTCAGTGTTTCCGGTTCCGCTCCAATATACTACTGCTATTTTGCTCATAATCTGTTTCCAACCTTTCTGATATTATTTTATATATGTTAAACGGCAACAGTAAGCCGTTCAACAGACCTTCCTTTTGCAAACATTGTGCAATATATATCTGTACACTTTTTGTATTTTGCAAAGAGCTTTTGTGCTGCATCAACATCTCCATAAACCTTCCAGCAACCGGTACATTTGCATGCATCCGCCTTGTTTTCGATAAATCCGCAAACATCCTCCGGCGGATAACCGAGAAACAGTCCTATTTCGTGAGGAAACTCCTCACTTTCGCGAATTCTTTGGATTAACCTGACTATGCAGCGTTCCGGTGTTTCGAATTGGTATCCACGTTCTTCAAGTAATCGACAGGCGGTTTCGTCCTGTAAATCCTGTGAAAGTCTGGCGGGGCGATATACGTATATTAGCGCTCGGCTGTTCTGGAAACGAAGGGGCAAAACCCGAAGACCTTTTTTGCCAAGAGTGCAGTTTAACTTACGCAAAGCTTCTCTCATATTCTCAGCATTCTCAAAGGTGCAGGTAAACATATTACCGGTTTTCATTCCGGCAAGGGTAGGAGAACAGTGGCGTACCAGCATTTCTTCTGACATTATTACTTCCTCCTCTTAGCAGCTTGTCATATGTTCTTCCAAAATATTTTTAAGTGCATTCATTGAGCTTGTGTGAGAACGGGCAACCTTTACATTTTGTCCCTTTACTTCACTTAGTGCACACCGTATCATTTTGTGTGAAACCGTATTGGTAAACAGTACAAGCAAATCAGGTGTTCCGATGTTCTTCAGGCCACCTGACATTTTCGGATATACCTTTGCTTTACATTTGTACTCTCTGCATAGATCTATATACTGACGGGTCATGCATTCATTTCCGCCTATAATAATAACACTCATCCAGCATCTCCTTTCGTATTGTTAGCAATTGCTAACAATGGGTGTAAAATAAACGCCACCCCTGGCGGCTTATGTATATTATTATACTTAAAGAACAGAACCTTATCCGCTCTGAAAAGGCGGAATAAGGCTCCATTTGGACAAAATCACTTCAAAGAACAATTCCTGAAAACATTCTCCAATTGCAGTTGTCCGTTCAAAATGTTTTTTTCTTCGCCGCCAGATAACACAGAGGGGCGATATTACTTCCCATTGCCGCCTGCTCTGTCACAGTGAAACCGCACCTGGATACAAATGCCGCAAATTTCGATGCCGTCCATTTTTGATAAACCCGGAATCCAATCAGCTTCATCAGTCCAGTACGAATCCGGAATCCGATCCCTTCGCCGTGAACAAAGGTGGGGGCTAACAGCAGCCCGTCCGGTTTCAGCACCCGATAGATTTCCTCCATCACCTTTTCCGGCTCCGGCATGATGTGCAGGGCATTGGTGATCACCACCGCATCAAAGCTCTCAGGTGCGTAAGGCAGAGAAGCAGCATCCTGGACACTGAAATGCAAACGGGCAGAGCATGCTTTTTTCTTTGCCTCGGCAATCATTTCCGGCGAAAAGTCGGTGGCCTCAAGGCTTTTCACTCTGCCTGCAATCCGTCTGGAAATCAGTCCTGTGCCGCAGGCCAACTCCAGCACATACATCTCACGGTTCAGTGAGACTTTCATCTTTGTCGCAATCTCATCATAAAGGCGCTCATTGCTGTGCATGAATCTGTCATAGAATCCAGACCAACGATTCCAGAATTGCTTATTTCCTTTTTCTTTCATTCTACATTTCCTCCGTATTACCAATCCTGTAATATGCGAGTCACTTTGTTATCAATATCCATACGCGTTGCACGACACTCTTTTGGGTGCAGTTTTGCAGCACGGAAAGCGCAGCGTACCAGCAGACCGGATCCCACCGGAAGCATCATGCGGAGCATTCCCTCCGGAAAGACAAAATGTGTCCCGTGAGGATAAAGTGCCAGTTCATATTCACTCTCGTGGGGCATTGATTTCAGGCGCTCATCCATTCGGCGGATGTATTTGCAGGTATCCCAGAGGACATCGTCTTCCGCACCTACAAAAAGAATCTTTCCACAGATATTCTCAACTTTGATTTTTTCTTCTTCCTGAACCGGATGCAGCCGCTCGGATTCCTCAAACATTTTTCGAGATGCCACCATATCTCCGCCTTTCTTGGATTCCTTTTGGATCATTTGCCAATACCGGGGATGTCGGTAAGCATAGGGCAGATACGGTAGCGGCTTTCCGCCTACAGTGACGATGGATTCTCCGTCTGCCGGCCGCTCCTTCATGCCATCTTTTCCGTCCCGGACAAAGCCCTCCATGACGAAATCACACGGGGTCATGGCGATGGTAAGGGAGATATCGTGATAATATGAGGCTGCCACAAGGGCCAGCATTCCTGTGGTTGAAGCCCCCACAATGCCAATTTTCGTATTCCCTTTCTGTCGGATTACTGCAATGGCTTTCTCAAAACGTTCCAGCGGATAGCTGTGATGTCCATAGTCTTTCTTCGAGGGGGCCATGGTCATTACATTGCATCCGTGCCGCATCAGCCACTTTGCCCCGGTCAGTGCCATATAGTCATCAGTATCATCCCCCAGCATGGCGATTATGCACCGTTCTGTCTGCTTCGTGTTTTGAAAGTAAGCTCCAAAAAAACCGTCTTTTATTACGGAAAAGTATTCTCTTTGCAATTTCATAACTGTCTCCTGTTTATTCGTCATGCTGCCGGAATAGATTGCGGCTTCGGTGTTCGGTTGGTGTCAATCCTTTTACGGCTTTAAAGGCATTGGCAAATTTGCTGCCGTTGTCATATCCGTGTTCACCAGCAATTTCAAGTATGGATTTATCGGTATACTCAAGCATATATGCGGCCGACTCCATTTTTTGAGTTCGAATGTAGGCATAAAAGGAAACTCCGTAAACCGCCTTAAATGCGGTTTTTATCTGCGTCCCTGAAACATGAAAAAAATCTGAAAGTTGGTCAAGAGTGATACGATTATCCATATGTTCGGTCAGATACCTGCTTATTTCTTTGGCAAGCGCTACCTGTGTTTTGGACAGTGCGCGGGTATGATATTCATCCTGTTCAGGTTCCATTGCACTCAAAAAAAGCAGCAGTTCCAAGGTTTTTATTTTTAAATATCCCCTTCTTATTTTTTCAGGAACTGAGTAGATTTCTGAAAATATATGTTCGAATGAAGGGTTGGAGCGAGCAACAAAACATCTATTTGAACTGCAAAACTTCTCTGCGAGCAATTTGGGCTGAACCTTTACATCACCCAAAAAGCAGGACAGGCATCCTGGCGCCCGGTCAATATCAATAAAAATTGAAATGCCGTGATAATGTCCAATTGGGAAATAGGAAGCTCCTGTTATATCTCCTGACCGCACAATGATAATGTCGCCTGGAGTAATGTAACAGAACTCGTCTCGTAAGTTAAACTCCATACGCCCTTCACGGCAATGACAGATTTCAATGACATCGTCATCGGATTTTTCAGTATCATCAATACTTTGAACATGGATGCTGTTATAAACCAGTTTTATTCCAGGAAAAACCTGATATGAAGTTCTTTGAATACGACTGTCAATTTCGTTACATTTTGTTTTCATAATCGCCTTTATTCCACACCTTTCAATGCCTCTACCATATCAATTTTCCTATTCTTTCTTGCCACTAAAAGGCTTACAAGAACCGACATTCCCACAGTAAGAAGAATGTTTACAATGTAGGTGGAAACATCAATTACTGTTTTCATTTCGTATTCTGACGCAAGAGCATTCATAAGGTAGTCCAGAACCGCCGCACCAAGTGGAATACCAATTATAACGCCGATCAGTGAAATCCAGAGATTCTGCCCTATCAGCAAGGCTCCGATTTTTCTGTCCTTAAAGCCTACTACCTTTAATGTAGCCATTTCACGATATCGTTCCGTATAACTCATCACACCAAGGTTATAAAGCACGACCACGCCGAGCACGATAGCGGCAATGATGAAAATCAGAATCATCAGATTCATCAGTTCCATCATGCTGTCAAAAGAATCGATAATTGCTTGCTTGGATTGCACCGAAGCAACAGCATCGTCAGATGAAATATCCGTTTTCGCAGTTTTAGTATATATTGAATTTATAGTATACGGCAAATCTATACTATCAGCATACTCAGGAGAAATCACCATATTTTCCGATACGGAACGAATGACACCTGCCACTTTTAGGGTGTAGGTTTTATCTGAGCCGTATGGGCTTACACGAAAAGTATCTCCCTCAGAAAGGTCAAATTCCTTTGCTAAACGCATACACAGGTACACGCCGTCATCTTCTATTTCGATGAAGTTGTTGTTTTCGTCGGGGAACCTGACAAAATCGCCCGGTGTGTGATATACATCGAGGGAAACCGCTTTTTCGCCCACCTGAACAGCCACCGATGCGCTGTAATCGCCTTCATATTTTTCTATCAGTTCATTGGTTTTTTCCGTTGTTACCTGTTCTGAGAGATTGATACGTGAATTGTAATGTAACGCATCACCGTAGTACATATCCAAAAATGAATCCATAGTATCTCCCATACCCAGTGCCGCCACAACAATCAAAGCGCACCCGACAACGCCGATAAGGCTCATAAGCGTCCTTGATTTATGCCGCATGCTGTCACGCAGGTTCCACTTTGCACCAAAGCTGAGCTTTTTCCAAATTACAGTTTTTTCAAGCAGCAATCTCTTCATCTTTTTCGGTATATAAGGGCGAAGTGCATCTGCCGCATTACCTTTCAGCATCTGCCGTACAGACAGAAAACCGATAAGGGTTATGAGAGCAAGAATCAGAACGAGGATAACAACACAGAACCACGGCAAATACAGCTTCCAATCAGGTATATCAATATAAGTCGCCATCATACCGTTTGGATTCAGTACCAGCCAAGCTACAAGATAGCCGAGAGCAATTCCTGAAGCCGTTCCCATAATTCCAATCATAAAAGCATAGGACGTGTAATGCCGCAAAATCCTTTTGTCCTTAAAACCAAGAGCTTTCAGCGTGCCGATCTGCGTTTTTTCTTTTGCGGCTACTCTGTGCATCGTCGTAACCATAGTAAGCACGGCAATCAGCAAAAACAGAACAGGAAGAATGCTTCCCATTGTCTTTCCTTCGTCAATCTCTCCCTGTGGACCTGCATATGAAACAGTTTCATCTTTTGTCAGAATCATAAGGGTTGTATCCAAAGCCTTGTCAACCTTGTCTGTAAACTTCTTTTTTTCAAGTTTGGACAGTACATTGATTTGCGGATAATACTCAAAGCCTGCCGTTTCTTTATACATGGCAGGAGAGATATAAGCAAAGCCGTGGGTCTTATAATCAGGCATAAGCTGCGTTTCATCACGGACACACACCATATGTTCGCCCGATTTGATAAGTCCTTTAACATTCCCTTTAAATTCAATATTCTTATACCTGAAAGTAAGAGCATCTCCAAGAGATATTCCGTTTGCAGATGCATATTTATCGGAAAGCCATATTCCGTCACTGCTGTTTGCATCGTATGGTTCGCCGCCCATTAAAGCAAAGCCTGAAACATCCGCATTTTCTGTTACAGTAAAAGATATTGTGTCTCCATCCCTTTCTTTTACATCAGCCTGTACCGACAGATAGCGGGCAGCCTTATCAATTCCGGTAAGGGAGGCAATGCTTTCTACATCTTCCTTTGAAAATCCGTTTTCGGAAATGATGCGGTAATCCGCAAATCCGGTTTGCTCTAAGAAGCCGTTAGTGTTCTTGTCTATACTTACCCATTCCATATTGAAGCCGACAAAAATGCCGATTCCAAGCGCAATCATAATAACCATTGAAATAAACTGCGCCTTATATAATCCCATTGTTCTCCATAATTTGCGAAACAGCATATTACCACTCCACTTCATCCGCACTCATTGGACTTTGCTGTTCATCGAAAGAACGTATTTTTCCGTTCTTTACCCGAATCACAACATCCGCCATTTTTGCAATATTTTGATTGTGTGTTACAATGACAATGGTTTTTCCGTAACCTTTTGCCATAGACATCAAGAGTTTTAATATAAGAACACCGGTTTCTGAATCAAGCGCTCCCGTCGGCTCATCGCAAAGCAGGATTTTGGGATTCTTTGCAAGCGCACGAGCAATAGACACTCTCTGCTGTTCACCGCCTGAAAGCTCAGACGGGAAGTTATTCAAATGGTCGGAGAGTCCAACTTCTGCCAGCATTTCTTCAGGAGAAAGTGAATCTTTTGCTATTTCCCTTACAAGCGCCACATTTTCCCTGACCGTAAGCGTAGGAACAAGGTTATAAAACTGAAACACAAAGCCAACTGCAGCGGCTCTGTATTCAGCAAGCTCATCATTTGACAGAGTGGAAATATCCTTTCCTTCAACAATTATTTTTCCGCTCGTCGGACTGTCAAGGCCTCCAAGCAGATTAAGCAATGTGCTTTTCCCTGCACCTGATGGTCCTAAGATAACAACAAATTTACCTTCGTCAAGTGAAAAGTTCACGCCATCAAGTGCTTTCAATTCGTGGTCGCCGCTTTTATAAATGCGGCTGACATCTTTAAATTCAACAATCTGCATGTAATTTTTCCTTTCTTTAAGACTCTAAATAGCCGGCAACGCTATAACCGGCTCGTTCGATCCGAAATATGATAACCTCGTCATCGACATCTTCAGCATAAGAAACCGTAAGTTCGCCTTTTTTTAAATCTACTTTTCCAGCCACACCTTTGATATCATTTACAACTTCTTCAACCCTGTTTTTGCAGTGCTCGCAGTGCATACCTTCAATCTTAAAGGTTTTCTTATAAAGAACATTTGATAGTTTCTTGGGTTTAGGTTTGTAACTGCCGCCTCCGCAGCAGCCGCCCTCACCTTTAAAATGTTTCACAGAATAGATTATACCAACTGTGATAACAACTGCGAGGAATCCAATAATCACATAGTTTTGCATAATAGCTCCTATCCGATGCCGGCAAGCATCATTAAACTGTTTTCAGAAAGTTCTGCCAAAAATGCATATATTGCGCTGTCTGCTGTACCATCGACAGTTACCTGAGAAAAAAGTTGGTTTTTCAAATTATTATGATAACGCTCAAATTCAGTTGCACGCTTGAGCCCGTATTCAGTTAAAAAAACTTTGCCGCCGTATTCTTTGGTTATGTATTTTAATTCGAGAAATGTGTCCATCATATTATGAACACTCGCCTTTGACAAGTTTAAGTCATTAGCTATATCTACGCTTCTTATTCCCTCTTCGCCGCTGAGTCGTTTCAATGCCAACAAATATCTGATATGGGCGGCAGTCAAAATTGTATTATTCGTCATGGCTGATTCTCACTTTTTTGAAAAAAAGGAATGCGTTTCGCGCCGAACGCATTCCCCTAAAATTACATCTGATGATTATCTGCGTGGTTGCAGTTACCGCCACATTGTTTTGCGTATGGACAGCCAACACATTTCACACCTTTTTTCTTTTGCCTTACAAGGTAGAGAATGATACCGACAATAATCACAATCAGTATTCCGGCTACAATATAGTTTTCCATAATTATTAACTGAGTGCGTACTCTGCCTTCATTTTCTTGTTTGTGTTGTTAATCAAAGCAATTACAATTGCCGCAAAGACAAGGACAGCAATAAGTCCACCGATAGCCGCACCTGCATTAAGTGTTGCCGAAGCAGTGATAAGCGTGCCGACGGTGTAAACCAAATAGCCGACTGTGTAGCCAATGCCGAGCTGAAGTCCGATAGCTCCCCAAACCCACTTGCCGCTCTTCATTTCGGAGTTCATGGCACCAATAGCGGCAAAGCAAGGAGGAGTATAAAGATTAAACATGAGGTATGCAAGGGCGGCAACTTTGGTAATTGCCATAATACCTGCAGCCTCTGCGCCGGCACCCTCCATAAGAGCTAGTTCTTCAGTATCAATAAGGTTCTCAAGTCCCACGAAGCAAACTGCCAAAGTGCCTACAACATTTTCCTTTGCGATAAAGCCGGTAACTGCGGCCGCAGCAAGCTGCCAGGAGAGCACACCGACAATAGGAACAAGAAGATATGCAAACGGGCCTGCAATAGATGCAAGGATTGAAGAGTCAGCAGTTTCTGCAACGCCAAAGCTCCAGTCAAAGGTCTGCATAACCTGAACAACCGTATTGCAAAGAAGAATAATGGTCGCAGCCTTAACTATGTAAGCCCAACCGCGAGCGCACATGGACTTGAACGCTCCCCAAAGAGAAGGTGCTTTGTATTCGGGAAGTTCTATGATAAAAAATGATTTTCTTGCTTTATAGCCCGCAATCTTGTTAACAAGAAGCGCTCCGAGGAAAATCAGTACGATACCTGAAAGGTACATCAAGGTACTTACCCAACCTGCGCCATCAAAGAATGCGCCGGCAAAAAGTGCAATTACAGGAATCTTGGCACCGCAAGGCATAAAAGGTGCAAGCATCGCAGTAGCTCTGCGCTCACGCTCATTACGAATAGTACGGCTTGCCATGATACCGGGAACAGCACAACCAACCGTGATTACAAACGGAATAACCGACTTGCCAGAAAGGCCTACTTTTTTAAAGATAGGGTCAAGCACAACAGCCACGCGGGACATATATCCGCAATCCTCAAGGATTGCAATAAGGAAGTACATTGCCATAACGAGAGGCAAGAAGCCTATAACGGCAATTACACCTCCGATAACACCGTCAACCAACAGTGCAGTAAGAAGCGGGCTTGCAGTTTCTAAGAGTCCGCCGACCCATCCCTGGAAGCTTTCCAAAATGCCTACCAGCCAATCCGCAATAGGGGTACCGATCCAAACCTGAGAAATCTGGAATACCAAAAACATGACAACAGCAAAAATCGGAATGCCGAGCCATTTATTAGTCAGTACCTTGTCGATTTTATCGCTGACATTTTTGTCTTTCGTTAAAACCTTGCGGCTTTCAACTTCTTTCACAATTTTGTTTACAAACTCAAATCGCTCACGATCGGCTGCTTCAACAGCAGATTTGTCGGTCAAATCAATATTACCCTGATGATAAGGGGCAGGCTGCGAGCTGTTTGCAGCAGATGCAGCCTTTTCAACGACATCCTTTAATCCTTCTGTAGTAGTAGATGTAGTCTCAATTACTGCACAGCCAAGTTTTCCCGATAACTTTTCAACATCAATTTTCGTATCCTTTTTCTTATTGATATCGCTCTTGTTAAGTGCCACAACAACAGGAATACCAAGTTCCAAAAGCTGTGTGGTGAAGAACAGGCTACGGCTCAAATTAGTAGCATCCACGATGTTTATGATTACATCGGGATTTTCTTTCTTCACATAAGAGCTTGTGATGCTTTCTTCGCTTGTAAACGGAGACATAGAATAAGCGCCTGGGAGGTCAACAGCGATAAACTGTTCACTTCCGTCATAGTATGCCTTCTTAATCGGGTGTTCTTTCTTTTCTACGGTAACACCTGCCCAGTTTCCGACCTTTTCATTCCGGCCTGTCAGAGCATTATACATTGTGGTCTTGCCTGAATTCGGGTTACCTGTTAATGCAATTCTCATTTTGGAGTTCCTCCTCTGCTTTCTTAAATTATATAATTATCCCTTGCGGATAAAGTTGCCGCCTTTCTTGTTAGCAATTGCTAACAACATGTCTCAAAAAAACTGATCTTCAAATCAGCTTTTCATTATATTGCTATGGCCTCTGCCAACTGATTGTCTATGTTGTACCTGCCATCTTTAATGGAAACAACACAACCGCCTTTAAGGTGTGAAACAACAGTTATCGCCTCGCCACTGTAACATCCGAGAGAAAATAAAAAAGCATTCAGTTCCTCGTCATCGGTAACAATATCTTTAATTATGTATTCATTTCCCTCAATTGCATCTTTCAGTGTCATAACTATCTCCATAGTTTTTAGTAAAATATCAGTTCGTTAGCAATTGCTAACATTAAATCTCAAAAAATGGTTAGCAACGTCTAACCGAATATTATTATATTAATTCACACCTTATTTGTCAACCTCTTTTTTAATAATTTTCCAAAAAATCGAAATCATTGATTTTTAACGAAGAAAGTGATATATTATTAAAAATAACTTATTCAAATTTCCTATGTAAAATGGAGGCAAATATCTATGTCCCTTAAAGAATCCGGTGAGATGTATCTCGAAACAATATATATCTTATATGAGTCTAATTCCTCAGTTCGTTCCATTGATATTGCAATGTATATGAATTTTTCAAGAGCAAGTGTAAGCAGAGGCGTTGGCCTGCTTAAAAAGCAAGGTTGTATTGAAATGGATAATGACGGCTATATTACCCTTACTGATGAGGGTAAAAAAATCGCTGAGAAAATATTCGAGCGGCACACCGTCATTTCAAGAATGCTGATAGCTATGGGGATTGATGAAAAAACAGCCACAGAAGATGCGTGCCGTATTGAGCATGTTATCAGTGATAAAACTTTTGAAGCGATGAAACGTCATGCTAAGAAATATGCGAATGAATAACTCCGCTTCTCTATATACCCAAGGGCCAATAACCGCCAAACGCAGCATTCATTGTTTTCGTTGAAGATTCTTTCCCCTGCTCAGTTTTCCAGGCTATTACCATCCAGAAAACGCTTTTGCTTCTGTTGCCTTTTATCTATTCCTTCAGATCCGAATTCTACAACCAAAAACTTTTCATTTTTCTCAAAATTCTCATTTTTCTTTT
>CALZOZ010000007.1 GCA_945828095.1 uncultured Clostridia bacterium | reverse complement strand
GCACAAGGCGGCTCGCCATCATATCAATACTCAATTAACCTATTAATTTAGCTGCACGCTTCCTTGTACTCCCTGTCGTCGGCAGCGCGCTTTTCTTCTATAGCCTCGGCCAGAATCATGTCCTTAACCTTCATAAGGCGGGTCTGGTTGCCTCGCTCGTTTTCATCCAGCTTCATGACGATGTACTTGATAGTCATCTGAAGCTGAGGAATCTTTACATATTCCAGAGCGTTTACACGGCGTCTTGTGCGCTCAAGTTCGGCGGCCAGCATGGCTGCCTCCTTTTCCTTGGCTGCCAGCTCTAGCATAATCGGGAAGACCTCCGCCATATGACGAATGGCTGAATCCAGCTCGCCGGAAGTGCCAGCATAGCCGTAAGGGAAGATGTCCGTCTGATCCTCTGCAGTAGTCTTGAAGTCAAACACAGGGACATCGACGCTCATGACATTTTTGCCGCCAACGGAAAGCTCAACTCCCTGTTTAGGGAACATCAGCGCTTCCTCGAGAACTTCCTGGCTCATTACCGCACTGGCAACTGAAAAGCTTTCATAAACATCAGCCAATGCCGCCTCGGCACGGGCACGCAGTTCTTTGTTTTCGCGAGCCAGCTCCAGGAAACCCTTCATAAGCTCATCTCGCTTATCCTTCATAAGCTTGTGGCCTCTTGTAGCGGTGGCGAGCTTCTTCTTCAAGGTGGTGAGCATCATTCTGGTAGGATTTACATTTAATCTTTCCATACCTCAATCTCCTTATAATATCTTGAAATAAATTGCGAACGCATTTCGCAGATGCCGCTGGAATAACAGATTAAGATGCGCATAGACGCAGCAGGCGCGCAGGCACTGTCTGAGCCGAAGGCGAGTTTGCCTCGCGGCCCTGCGTTTGAAGCATCGTATCGTTTTTATTCCCGGCATCGAGGACAAAGTGAGCAATTTACTTCAAGTATTTCTCGATATATTCGTCCTTGATTCTCTTCAGCTCGCTCTTTGGAAGCATTTTGAGAAGTCTCCAGCCTGTTTCCAGAGTTTCTTCGATAGTTCTGTCTGTCTCGTAACCCTGAGAAACATATTCCTTTTCGAAGGCCTGGCTGAACTTGGCGTACATCAGGTCAACGTCGGTCAGAGCCGCTTCACCCAGGATTGTAACCAGTTCCAGGCATTCTTTACCGCGGGCATAAGCGGCGAAAAGCTGGTTCATGGTGTCAGCGTGGTCCTCACGGGTTTTGCCCTTGCCGATACCCTTATCCTTAAGTCGTGACAGGGACGGAAGTACGTCGATAGGCGGCTTCAGGCCCTTACGATACAGTTCACGGGAAAGAATGATCTGTCCCTCTGTGATGTATCCGGTCAGGTCAGGAATAGGGTGAGTCTTATCATCTTCAGGCATTGTCAGAATAGGAATCATGGTGATGGAACCGTCGAAGCCTTTCTTTCTGCCTGCTCTTTCATACATAGTTGCAAGGTCGGTATACAGGTAGCCAGGATATCCACGACGGCCCGGAACCTCCTTACGAGCTGCGGATACCTCACGAAGAGCTTCCGCATAGTTGGTGATATCTGTCATGATAACCAGAACGTGCATGCCCAGGTCAAATGCCAGATATTCAGCTGCTGTAAGAGCCATACGCGGGGTTGCGATACGCTCTACTGCAGGGTCGTTGGCCAGGTTCATGAAAAGCACCGTTCTGTCGATGGCGCCGGTCTTTCTGAAGTCGGATGCGAAGAACTCGGCTTCCTCGTGGGTGATACCGATAGCCGCAAATACTACGGCGAAGTTTCCTTCGCTTCCTCTAACCTTAGCCTGACGGGCAATCTGAGCAGCAAGGTCTGCGTGAGGAAGACCTGAAGCTGAGAAAATCGGCAGCTTCTGTCCCCTTACAAGAGTGTTCAGTCCGTCGATGGCAGATACGCCTGTCTGAATGAACTCAGACGGATAGTCACGGGCTGCCGGATTCATAGGCAGACCGTTGATATCAAGCATTTTTTCGGCGATGATTTCAGGACCGCCGTCCTTAGGACGACCCATACCGTCGAACACTCTTCCCAGCATATCCGGTGAAACCGCCAGCTGAGTACCGTGTCCCAGGAACTTTACAACGCTTTCCTTAAGGTTGATACCGGTGGAGCTTTCAAAAAGCTGAACCAGAGCGTTGTCGCCGTTTACTTCAAGTACCTTGCAGAGTCTCTTTTCTCCGCTCGGCAGAATTATTTCTCCAAGTTCGTCGTAGGTTACATTTTCAACTTCCTTAACCAGCATCAGAGGACCTACAACTTCGCTGATTGTCTTATATTCTTTAATCATCAGTTTCTGCCTCCTTGCTTACCAGTTCTGAAATTGCAGCTCTCATGGTCTCCATAAGCCGCTCAAAGCTTGCATCGATATCCTTTTCCTCAATATATTTGAAACGGCCGATGCTTTCACGCACATCCAAAGAAACAAGCTTGTTGAAGTTTGCACCCTTTGCAATGGCATCGAGACCCATTTCGTAGAAGGAAAGGATGAGCTTAAGCAGTTTGTACTGCTTGTTCATTGAGGTGAATGTGTCTACCTCGTGGAAAGCGTTCTGATGCAGGTAGTCTTCACGGATGGACTTGGAAACTTCAAGCTTCAGTCTGTCCTCGAAAGAAAGTGAGTCCACACCTACCAGCTGAACGATTTCGTTAAGCTCAGCCTCCTCCTGCAGCAGATGGATGGTCTGAGCACGCATCTTAGGGAATTCCTTTGCCACGTTTTCCTCATACCACTTTTCCAGCTTGTCGATATAAAGAGAGTAGCTCTGCAGCCAGTTGATGGCCGGGAAGTGTCTCTTGTATGCGAGCTGTGAATCCAGGCACCAGAATACCTTTACGATACGAAGAGTAGCCTGTGATACAGGTTCGGAAATGTCTCCGCCCGGAGGAGATACTGCTCCGATTGCGGAAAGCGCTCCCAGTCTTCCCTCTTTGCCAAGGGAAATTGTACGGCCTGCTCTCTCGTAGAACTGAGCAAGTCTTGATGCAAGGTAAGCAGGGTAACCTTCTTCACCTGGCATTTCTTCAAGTCGGCCTGACATTTCACGAAGAGCTTCCGCCCATCTTGATGTGGAGTCGGCCATGAGAGCTACGGAGTAACCCATATCTCTGAAATATTCTGCGATGGTAATTCCTGTGTAAATGGAAGCCTCACGGGCAGCTACCGGCATATCGGAAGTGTTTGCGATAAGCACGGTTCTCTTCATCAGAGATTCCCCTGTGCGAGGGTCCTTCAGTTCAGGGAATTCCATCAGTACGTCTGTCATTTCGTTTCCACGCTCACCGCAGCCGATGTAGACTACGATATCAGCGTCGGCCCATTTTGCCAGCTGATGCTGAACAACTGTCTTTCCGGAGCCGAAAGGTCCGGGAACTGCTGCAACACCGCCCTTTGCGATAGGGAACATTGTGTCGATAACACGCTGTCCTGTTACCAGCGGCATTTCAGGAACCAGCTTTTCCTTATATGGTCTGCCGCGTCTTACAGGCCATTTCTGCATAAGTGTAAGGTCACGTACTGTGCCGTCTGCCTGTTTTACCTTGCATACGGTCTCTTCTACAGTAAAGTCGCCAGCCTCGATGGATTCAACCACGCCGCTCACGCCGTAAGGAACCATGATTTTCTGTTCCACTACTACTGTTTCCTGTACAGTACCGATTATGTCTCCTGCCTCAACTTCGTCGCCGACCTTAACAGTCGGTACGAAAGTCCATTTCTTAGTTCTGGAAAGGGCAGGCACCTTGATACCTCTTGTAATGTTGGAACCGGATACACGAACCATTTCCTCCAGCGGTCTCTGAATACCGTCATACATGGTCTCAATAAGTCCCGGACCAAGCTCTACGGACAGCGGTGCACCTGTTGATACTACCGGCACTCCCGGTCCGATACCTGCTGTCTCCTCATATACCTGAATGGAGGCTCTGTCTCCTCTCATTTCAATAATTTCTCCGATCAGACCCTGCTCGCCTACGTGAACCACGTCGAACATGTTGGCTTCTTCCATGCCGGAAGCTACAACCAGAGGACCGGATACTTTCAATACTTTTCCCTGACTCATTCCTATTCTTCACCTCCAAATAGTATATCTGCTCCTACGGCTCGTTCCACCGACTTCCTTACGTTGGTCATACCTATGCCAAGGCTTCCGTCCTTGTTAGGAATCGGTATGATGGCCGGGAGTCTGGAGTCTTTATACTGGTCGATTTCCTCGCCCATATACTGATAGAGCTGCTCTGTCACGTATATGATAGCGAAGTCCTCTTTTGCTATTTTCTTTAAAACTTTTTTTGCCTCATCGGCGGCGTCGCAAGGGAAAACATCAAGGCCTACGGCTTTAAATCCCAGAATACTCTCGCGATCGCCTATAACACCTATCTTATACATAAGCTTCCCTCAGCCTTTCCTTTGTTACCTCCTTAGCTGTACCGGCAAGCATTCCTGTCAGTATCATTCTAAGGTTCTTTATCTCACTTTCCTTGGCTATGAGAAAACCGCATACCGGCTCAATGCCGAAAGACACATAACGGGCGTCCTTTACATACTTCATTCTCATGTCGTCGCAAAGTTTTTCCAGCAGGGTGTATTTACCCTCGTTCTGTACCAGCAGAGCACCGCTTGAAAGCACCTCTCTGAACCCAAAAGGCGCCAGCTTATCGGCAAGCTGCTGATAGCCCTCCTCATAGGAAGCAGTAAAGAGTCTTTCATCGATATCTCCGCCCGGCAGAAATACCTTTCTGAAAAACTCCACAGGCCTTCCTATTTCTCTAAGCCTGATGAAAGTATTAACATTCAAAATATCTGTAAGCAGCCTTACGTATCCGATTATAAAATCATTTCCCGTAAGAGCCGCACGATTCTGCATATCCTTGTAGCATGCCTTGTCGAGGATGATGTCGATTTCCTGAGGGTCTCTTCCCTTTGAGAAAATCTCCTCTGCAGACCTGAGAGCATCCTTCATTTCGTTGGAAAGGAAAACATAGTTTCTCTCCCTCACAAGCTGCACCATTTTCTCAGCCGGAATAAGTCCTGTATCAACCAGAAGCGGCGTAGGGTCTACGCCCAGAAATTCCGACTTTAAAAGCACCTTGGCATTGTGATAATCGTTGGGAAGAAGAAAAAGTTCTATTTCCTCCTTGTCAGGCACTATTGAGAAAACCAGCTTGTATACTCTGTCCAGTTCTGCTCTGAGCACCCTTTCAAAATCTCTGGGATTGGCCAGCTCCTTGCCGTCTCCGTAGCCGAACTCGCCCAGAACGTTCATGGCCTGACTGACCTTCTCCAGATCAAGAATTCTCTCAAGGTCGGTCTGACCCAGCAGGGTTCTCTCGTTTGACCTTATCACCGCACAAGGAAATGCATATTGGTCTTCTTTTCTTTTAGTCATAAGACACTCCTTCCTTATGCAGGAAACATCATTTTAGCAACCTCTGCTGT
This sequence comes from uncultured Clostridia bacterium, assembly GCA_945828095.1. Lineage (GTDB taxonomy): Bacteria > Bacillota > Clostridia > Peptostreptococcales > Anaerovoracaceae > SUG1106. The sequence continues at coordinate 44,905 of CALZOZ010000007.1, read as the reverse complement.
AAGCTCAGGTCTTGCCTCTTCAACAAGTGCCTCAATGGTGTTGTTGATAAAGGTCTGACCGCACATAAGCATATATCCGCCCCGCAGTTTGCGTGTTTCCTCCGCCAGTGCGAAGTTTCCGCCTTCCACCTTGCTGTTTAAGGCATCAACAACTTTCTGACCGATTGCAGCCTTTTCACTTTCGTTAAAGATAAGCTGCCCTGCTGTCATTCCGCTGTCTGTGCCGAGAGCTGTGAGAAGATCGATGTACTCCGCCTCCTCCATGGAAATTATGTTATCAACAGCTTTTTCAAAGCACTGACCTATGAGTTCCTGCTTCTTTGCGAGGAAAACTTTGCGGCAGTCAATGTCTGCAACGGATTTACGGCGTGAAATGATCTTTTCCTTTTCCTCAAGGCCGCGTTTTCTTCCCGCTTCAACCATTTCCTGAGCCTTCTTTTCAGCTTCGGCAAGGACTGCATCGCTTTGTGCGCGAGCTTCTCCCAGAGTCTTTTCCTTAAGCTCTGAAGCTTCGCTTAAAATCTTCGATGTAATCTTTTCGATACTCATAGTAATTCATCTCCTAAAGGTTTCCTTATTATAGCGGAATTCTCAGCCAGATGAGCACGGATACCAGTAATGCGAAGATAGCATATGTTTCTACCATAGCGGTGTAAATGATACCCTTTACCATCTGATCCGGTCTCTTAGCTGTAAGCTGAAGTGCTGCGGCTGCTGCCTTTCCCTGTGCAATACCTGACCAGATTCCAACCAGTCCGATAGGAAGTCCTGCTGCCAGGAAATATGCTCCCTGAGGAATTGTCAGAGCAATCATGTTTCCTCCCAGAAGACCGATCTTAACCATGATAAGGAAAGCAATAATCAGGCCGTAAATTCCCTGTGTTCCCGGCAAAGCCTGAAGGATGATTGTCTTACCGAATTTCTTAGGATCTTCAGCTACAACTCCTGCTGCTGCCTGACCTGCAATACCAACGCCCATAGCGCTTCCGATACCTGCGAGGGCTGCGATTGCTGCTCCCAGCAAAGCTAATGTATTACCATCAATTAAACTCATCATTTTTCTAATCCTCCAATTTAATATACTTAGTTTTTCTGCGGAAAGGATCGAAAGGCTCGCCTCCGTCTTCATAGAACTTTCCGAAGAATTCAACATACTGCAGTCTGCTTGCATGAATAAATGCGCCCAGAGCGTTGATTGCCAGATTGAGAGTGTGTCCCAGAAGGAAAATCACCGTAAGTGCAATCAAGCCTCCGATACCGCCTCCGAAAAGGGTTCCCATGGTGTTGACTACCTGAGCTATTACTCCGGTGGCCAGACCCAGTGCCAGAAGTCTTGCGTATGAAAGAATATCCGACATATAGCTTGTTATGTTGTAGATATTCCCCAGGCCGCCTGTTATCTTGCCGAAGCCCTTGTTATGGCGTCCTCCTGTCAGCAGAAGTCCTGCGCCGCCCACAATGGACATGTACATTCCAATCTGTGGGAGCGTCTCGTTTATGCTGCCTCCGCCAAGCCATGCAATCAGGCCTATTATGGTTATATACCAGAAGCCTTCGTCGCATATGGCGTCAAACCAGTGTCCTTCCTTTATCTGCATGTAGGCCTTGATGCCCATACCTATGAACAGGTGAACCACACCCAGCGCCAGTGACAGTATAAGGAGCTTCATCGGGTCATCCAGCGGATTAAACCAAAGCGGCGATACCGCCACTTCCTTGCCCAGGAAGGTCTTTGTGAACACCGGTACTATGTCTCCGAACCATCCGCCGAAGAGGGCCCCCCATATCACGGTTGAAATGCCGCAGTAGAAGAACAGCTTGACCATCTTATAGGTCATTCCCTCCAGATCGAACTTCTTGAGAGCAACCCAGCATCCTGCCGCCATGAGTATTCCATACCCTGCATCCGAAAGCATCATTCCAAAGAATACCGCATAAAACAGTGCAAATATTCTAGTCGGATCAAATCCGCTATATGCTGGCAGGGAGTACATTTCCGTAACTGCTTCAAAAGGCACCACAACACTTGGATTTTCCAGGAGCACAGGTACTTCCTCATCCTCGAGAGGGTCTCGGAAAGTGTAGAAGCAGCCGTTCTCATCGAGAATTTCAGATGCTTTTTCAACACAGCGTTTCGGTACCCAGCCTTCGATAAAGAAGGTTTTCTGTGTTTTCAGCAGTTTTGAACGGATTTTTTCCTTGTCCAGTCTGATGGTCAGAATATCGGAATATTCCTCAATTCCGTCCTTCATGCCGGCTGCAGCAGCAATTTCAGCTGCCGTCTCTTTAATCTCGTTTTCTAATACATCTTTTTCCCCTTTAATTCTTTCCAGATTTTCTTTTACCGTTCCCTTCATTTCCTTAAAGGTTACTTGTGAAAATCCAGACTTTTTCAGTAGGGCCAGGACATCATCCTGCCTCTCCTCAGGAGTCAGCGCTGCAGTGTAGAACATATCCTTATCGCTTCCTACCACTTTAAACAGCACCGTTTCGATTTCTTCCTCCAGACTGGCAGCCAGCTGAGCCGTATCAGTTCCCACAGGCAGTACGCCCATGAAAATTGCCGTTGTCTCAGTGCCCGTTGTCTCCAGAGGCAGATCGTAATTTACCCAAGGATTGAGAGATGCTGTATCCTGATTCAGCTTGTTAAGCTTTTCGTTGAGGGAATGGATTCTGTCACTTTGTCCAAGGAGGTAGTCAACGTTTTTTTCGTTGGTTTCCTCTTCTGCGAGGATCTGTCCCATCTGAGTCTTCTTAACCGTACGGCGTGTCTTGAAAAGCGGGTGCTTGATATCACCATATTTTTCAATGACCTCCAGAGCCTGCTCTGCTCTGTTTATCTTAGCCTCCAAAGCGGTAACCTTTTCGCGGTCCTCGTCTATTGAAGTGCTGCCTGCCCAGATTTCCTCGGAAAGCTTGCCGGACTGGTCGGTCAGTTCAACTGCTCCAAAGTCCATGAGCTGATTCATCAGCTTCTCTTTTTCAGTGTCAAGGCCAATTACTGCAACTCTTTGCATATTAATTATTGACACTTGCTTTCACTATCCTTTCTGATATAAATTTTACAACCCGGTCTTGGTTTTTTCCGGCTTCCTTAGCCATTTCCTCGCAGATTTTCTCTGTTTCTGCGATAGACTGCTCATAGTTTTTCTGGGCCGTTTCATGCCCTTCCTTCACCAGGCCTTCAAAGCAGTCCTTTGCTTCGTCCTCGGCCCGGCCTATGAGTCTGCCAGCTTCAGTGTTTGCTTTTTCAATCATCATTCTGGCTTCGGTGCGGGCATCTTTTTTCATTTTTTCTGCCGCATTCTCAGCATCTCTGATGACATTAAGTTCTTCTGTAAACACTCTGCCGCCTCCTTTTTTCAAATTTCTCTAATCCGTTATTTTATATTGTTAGAATTTTTCTCTCTAAAATACCGTCAACTGCATTTTTTTATATTTCTTCAGTATCCGCGAAAATCAAATTCTTCCCCTTATAACTAATGATACCACATTTTTTCAACTTTTTCACTAAACAAAGTCCAAAATATGTACATTTTTTTAAAATATTCTCCAAAAGAAAAAACAACCGGAGCATTGCTGCGGCTGTTATTATCTTTGAAATTATAGCTTAGAAGCTATTTCTTCAATTTTCATAAGTCTTTTATTTATGCCCGATTTTTTTAAAGGCGGATTGCACAGCTCACCTAAAGCAGAAATTGAAATGTCGGGGTGCTCTATTCTGAGCTCCGCGGCTTCTCTGAGGCTGTCCGGCAGACTGGCCAGACCGACCGCACTTTCAATTTTCTTTATTGCCTCGATATGCTTCATGGATGCCTCAATGCTGCGGTCCATATTGGCGCTGTCGCAGTTGCTCATGCGTTTAGCCGAGCTGACCATTTCCTTCTTGATACGCGTTTCCTCCATGCTGAAAACCTGGCTGCTAGCTCCCATAATTGCCAGCATATCACTTATGTAGTCTGCCTTTTTCATGTAAACCACATGTTTGCCACGCCTTTCAGTCACCTTGCAGGAAAGATCCACAAAAGAGTTTATCAGCTTTTTCAGGTCCGAAGCCATATTGGCCGAATCCAGCACAAACTCCAGATCGTAACCCTTTTCCGGATCGCTCATAGTGCCTGCACCCATAAAAACTCCCCGGAGGTATGCTTTCTTGCAGCACTTTGTTCTGACTATGCCGCTGTATATTCCGTCGGAAATATAGTTGTTTCCTTCCCTGATAAGAAGAATACCCGTTTCTCTCAGAATCTGTTCGGAAAGGTTGTCGGCATCGATGGTTATACTGTAGGAAAATTTCTTGCTGCCGCGGCTTTTGCCCACAGCCTTGCCTTCACCGATTTCCAGTTTTGTTTCGATGCCGAAATAGTCCTGAATCAGCTTTTTATAATGACGGGCTACCGCAGGATTTTCCGTAGTAATTATTATTTTAAACTTTCCGAAACCCACAAGACCTATACTTCCCGCCACGCGAAGAAATCCGGAAATTTCGGCCAGCATACAGCATTTCTTTTCCGGCTCAATTCTTGCCAGTTCGTTTTTGGTTTCTGATGCAAATGACATGTTCTGCTCCTTATTTTCCCTGCTGCCTGCACCAGGTCTTCATAACCAGGCTCACCGGCAGAAGCTTGACGGCTCTGACCTGCATTCTGACAGGAAATCCTAAAATGGATACCGCCTTGTTCTTTTTCAGATCCTTCATAGCTCTTTCTATAACCTGCTCAGCAGTGTAATAACGATCGTAATATTTAATGGTATCATCGTGCACGGCATGATCAAAAAACTCGGTCTTGATCCAGCCGGGTGCTACGGCCATCACATGAATTTTCTGTGCTTTAAGTTCCACACCCAGAGCCCTCGAAAAGCTCATAACATAGGCTTTGGATGCTCCGTAAACATTTATATACGGAACAGGTTGCCATGATGAATTGGATGCCAGATTGATTATATGGCTGCCCTCCGGCATATACGGTATGCTCATATGACACATGGCAGTGAGTGCCCTGTCGTTAAGGTCGATGATATCAAGCTGCCTGTCCATGTCCATTTCGGTGAAAGTGCCGAAGAGCCCGCAGCCTGCAGCGTTGACAAGCACATGGATTTCAGGATTTTCCTTTTCGAGAAGGCCCTTGTATGCAGCGAAGCTTTCCCTGTCTGAAAGGTCAAGAGTTACAGGTCTGACTTTTGCTCTGCACTTTTCACTCAGTTCCTTAAGCTTATCTTCTCGCCTTGCTATTACCCATATCTCGTCCAGCTCAAATTCCTTATCTATGGCAAAAACAAACTCCTTGCCCATACCGCTTGATGCGCCTGTTATTACTGCAATTTTCATGTGTGGCTCCTTTCTCTTATTGCCGATTATTTTTTTACATGATCAACCATCTTTTTAACATATTCGGACATATTGAGAGGGATTAATTCAACCTCTGGATGCTCATTTTGAAAAACAACAAACAACTCATGAGCAAAGCCCTGTCCTATTTCATCTATGCCTTCAAAATCCAGTTCAACGGTTTTAAAATTTTCAAGTCTTCTATAGAGTCTCTTGGCCTGAGATCTTGATACAGGATATCTTTCAAAAATACTTTTTACCGGTATAGTTGTCTTTGTAAAGCCATCATCAATATCGGCAAACATATCAAATATTTGTTTCGTACTTTTCCTCGTAAAATTGGAAAGACGCATAAAAATGACAGTGCCTTTCAAAGCTTGCCAATCCTTTAGCATGTCTATTTCTTCGATGCTTTGTATAAGGTCCTCAAACTTTGTATGAGTAAAAACCTTTCCGTCAGAGATGGCTGCAAATTCATCCATGAGCCTGGAAGTAAAAAAAATTCCCTCACCGGAGTGCTTTGCACTGTTAGTAGTCAGCTTTCCCTTAAACAGTTCTTCCACTGCGTCATCCAGTGTCCTAAACCCGAAATTATCCTTGATATTTTTAAAAATACCAATGCCATCGTCTTTTATAATAATTGTCGTGTTCATATAATTCTGTATTATGGAACATGTCACAAAGTCTGCATGCGAATGGTCGATGGCATTGTTCATCATTTCCGTGAAAGCATAATCCCAGATGCTCATTGCGTTACCCGGCAGTTTTTCAGTATATTTTTCTATTTTGTCTTCATTAATCTTATATTCATCTAAAAGTTCTCCTTTTGCCCTGCTCAAAACGAAAGACTCTGTTGAAGAAATAAGACTATATTCCGTTTTTTTATTTTTCTTAATAATCCCCTGCTGTTCAAGCTCGCGCAAATATCTGTAAACAGTATTCAGTGAAATATCAAAAGCCTCCGCCGCCTTATGTGCGGGGCTGCAATCTTCTGAAAAAATTTTTTCCAAAAGATACTGTTTTATTGAAATGCGTTTTTCTTTTGTAAAACTCATTAACTATTCCTCCTCTGGCAAGAGATTTTAACTATAATTCTTATTATATTAACTATAACACTTTTTCTTGTGGTTGTAAAGTTAAAATCTCCCGTTCAAATATGCCTTTCGTTCCTTCCAGTCAGGCATGAACTGCTCCATGAAGCTGTAAAACTGTTTCGAATGGTTGGGATGTATGAAATGGCAAAGCTCATGGACCACCACGTATTCTATGCACTCCCTGGGCTGCATCAGCAGCTTGCGGTTCAGAGTTATTGTGCCCTTGTTTACAAGGCATGACCCCCAGCAGCTCTTCATGGTTCTTATCCTGACCTTGGGCCTTGCAATGCCGTAAGGAATAAATGCCGGGTAGATCTCATCGAGGATTTCAGTGAAAATCGCAGGATCAGCCAGCAGACTTTCTTGCCCCGCCTTTGCTTTGCCTAGTTCCCTCTGATATTTTTCTTCTGCTTCAGCTGCGGCTTCAAATCTTTTCAGTGCTTTTAATATAAACTCTGCCTTGCTCAGCACAAAATCGTCTATCTGCGATACATCCACTCGAGGACTGGCCGATACCTTTATGCTGCTGTCAGGTCTGACTCTCAGATTAATATTCTTTACCTGCTTACGCTCAAGAATATATTTTATATTTTTTTCTCCTGCGCACACGGTGCGTTCCTGTCTTTTTGTGTTCATATCAATATTTTAACCTGATTTTTGTCCATGTCAATGTCCTCGCCGGCAATTTGCATCCGGCAGACATTTGTATTAAAATGTCCAATGTGACAATAAAATTTTTATAGGGGTAAGGAATTGGATTAAAATGAAAAGGAAATCAAAAAAGAGAATAAAAAATAGAATAAAAACGATTACTGCTCTCGCTTCTACATGTCTGCTGCTGGCAGTTGTGCTTCTTTTAAGCGAAGCCTTTCCCGACCTGTTCACAGGTGTTTTTCCCTCTGCATCAACATCAGCTGCAGAAGATATTCTGATGCAGATTCCCGAGTACTCAGGCGAACCATACACTGAAATATACGGAAACATACCATCTTTCACTCGGGAAATGATGACTGCAAAGTCACAGGAAAGCTACAGCGATCTTGACCTTCTGGGCCGCTGCGGTGTGGCTTTCGCCAATATCGGCAGAGACCTGATGCCCACCGAGGAACGCCGGTCCATTGGAATGATTAAACCCTCAGGCTGGCACACGGTGCGATACGATGATCTAATAGAAGGCAAATATCTTTACAACCGCTGCCACCTCATAGGTTATCAGCTCACAGGGGAAAATGCCAACGAGCTGAACCTGATCACGGGCACCCGCTACATGAACACGGAAGGAATGCTGCCTTTTGAAAACCGTGTGGCAGAGTATGTAAGCAACACTGGAAATCATGTGCTTTATCGCGTAACGCCCATCTTTAAAGGTCACGAACTTGTGGCCCGTGGCGTACAGATGGAAGCCCTCTCCGTAGAAGACGACGGAAAGGGCATATGCTTCAATGTATTCGTTTACAATGTCCAGCCGGGAATTACAATCGATTACGCAACCGGAGACAGCCGCCCGACTTAAATCAGGCCGTGTGCCTTGGCTTCATCTCTCAGCTGGTCCCTGAAATCAGGATGAGCCAGGCTGATCATGGCGCGGACACGGTCGGACATATTCAGCTTTTTAAGATTTACGCAGCCGTATTCAGTAGCGATGTACTGAACCTCAGAGCGCGGCGTTGTAACGGCAGTTCCTGCCGGGAAATTGAGGCAGATTTTGCTCTGTCTCTGTCCGTTCTTTTCGAAAGAAGATGCCAAAGCTATTATAGACTTTCCGCCCTCGGACCACTGAGCACCCTTGACGAAGTCAATCTGTCCGCCGACGGCGCTTTGCTGGGTGAATCCCATGGAATCAGCAGCAACCTGGCCGAACAGGTCCACGGACATAGCTGTATTTATTGACATCATCCGCTTGTTCTTTGCAATGTTGCGAGGGTCATTGACGAACGGGAATGTTCCTGCGTAAAGATCAGGATTGTGATCCATGAAATTATACATCTCATTGGACCCCATAGAGAAAGCGAAGACGCTGATATCGTCCATGAAGCCCTTGTTTTTATTGGTAACATTTCCGTTTCTCATCAGCTCCATCATAGGTTCGCTGAACAGCTCCGAAAAAATACCCAGATCATTCTTCTGCAAGAGTCCATATCCGATTGCTGTTGAAATCTTTCCCAGGCCCAGCTGAATTGTTGCACCGTCAGGAACTTCTTCCATTACCAGGTCAGATATTTTCTGCGAAATCTCATCCACCTCATCCTTTGCAAGAGGAGAAACAGGGTAATCAGCCAGAACCACCGCATCTGCCATTGATACAGGTAAAAGATGTTTTTCACCATTCATTATGTATGGAACCTGCGCATTACACTCAAACACAATGGTTCTGGCATTCTCGGCCAGAAAGGTATACATACTGCCGCCGCTTGGTCCGCAGGATACCATATCGTTTTCGTCAGGTCTTGAAACCTGGAAAAAACACACATCAGGCTTTCCCACATATTTGCACCAGAGATCAATCTGACTCAGGTGAAAGCTGGTGAATTCAAGAGGCATGCCGTGTTTCCTGTGAGCAATTCTTTCCTGTGCACCCAGGAAAAAGGTTTCAACGTGGAACGGGTTATGCTCGTCGTGGTCTGCACTGAACATGCGTGAAGGTCTTACTGACATGCTGCAGAGAATTGCTACATTCTCCAGTTCATCTTTTCTATCCCATAATGCCTCCAGCATATCATATGCAAAACTGCTGGCGGTGCCCACATACACCCTGTCACCTGATTTTACCAGCTTTGCCGCCTCTTCGGCACCCATGATTTTATTCTTATATTTTTCTTGCACCATTTTTCCTAACACTCCTTTTTTCTCATTCTATTTCTATTTCAAAAATGTTCCCAGAATATTTCTTGCCAGCGACGCGCCTACATTGCCTCCCAGCTTTTTGCCGAAATCGCCGCCCACTGTCTTACCAAGACTCTTTCCCAGTTCACGGCCTATGGTATTTGCTGCGGCACTTGCCACGTTTTTTCTGCGTCTTGCTGCTTCTCTTTCAGCGGCGGCTGCCTGCTTTTCCGCTGCCTTTTCTGCTGCTGCGGCACGCCTGGATGCTGCCTTTTCTGCTGCTGCGGCTTCTGCCTGTTCCTGTTTCGCAGTCACTTCTTCCTTCTTCATACGCTCCATGAACTCATAGGCGGAGTCACGGTCTACCTCATCTTTGTATTTAAGATAAAGGTTGTTCTTTAATATTTCCTGCTTCTTTTCCTCATCGGAAATCGGTCCCATCATTGACTGCGGCGGCAGAATTCTGCATTTTTTCACAACTCCCGGGATTCCGTCGGCATCCAGCACGGAAATAATAGCCTCACCCGTTCCCATTGCGGTAAGCACTTCATATGTATCGAACTCCGGATTAGCACGGAAAGACTGGGCTGCAGCTTTAACCGCCTTTTCGTCGGCAGGAGTATATGCTCTCAAAGCATGCTGGATTTTATTTCCCAACTGACCTAATATTTCATCAGGAATATCCTTCGGTGACTGGGTGATAAAATAAACACCTACGCCCTTGGAGCGGATCAGCTTGACAACCTGCTCGATTTTGCTGCGAAGGGCTTTGGAAATGTCCTTGAACAGCAGATGTGCCTCGTCGAAGAAAAATACCATGCGTGGTTTTTCCATATCGCCAACTTCCGGCAGTGTTTCAAACAGCTCTGACAGCATCCAGAGCAGGAAAGTGGAGTAAAGAGTTGTATCATGAACCAGCTGACGACAATCCAGAATATTGATGCTTCCTCTTCCGCTCATGTCACCGCTGAAAAACCAGTCTGACAGGTTCAGGGCAGGTTCCCCGAAGAATTCCTCTCCACCTGCAGCCTCCAGCGCAACCACATTTCTTAATATGGCTGCCACAGACTGTTTGGCAATGTTACCGTATTCTGCAGCAAGCTCCGCACTGTTTTCAGACACATACTGCAGCATAGCCTTCAGGTCTTTGGTATCTATTAGAAGCAGATTCCTGTCATCGGCAATTTTAAACACGATGGTCAGGATGTCTGACTGAGTGTCGTTAAGGTCCATAAGCTTTGCCAGCAGTATCGGTCCCATTTCAGAAATTGTAGTGCGGGCAGGAATGCCCATGTCGCCGTAAATATCCCAAAAAACTGCCGGGTAATTGTGGTAGTTAAAGCCGCACTCTGCCAGTCCGAATTTTTGTATACGCTTCTGCATATCCTCGCTGTCAACACCCGGTCTGCACATTCCGGACAGGTCGCCCTTAATGTCGGCCAGGAATACAGGTACTCCCGCATCGCTGAAGGACTCTGCCAGAACCTTCAGGGTGATGGTCTTACCTGTACCTGTAGCACCTGCAATCAGACCGTGACGGTTGACCATCTTAGGCTCTATGCAGATTTTTTCTCCATTGGATTCTCCAATCCATATTTTATTATCGTAAAACATAAATTACCTCCTCTTTCGGGCATAAGCTAAAGTCTGTTTAAGGGCGGATTCTTTTTCTGTGCCCGCCAGGCGCAGCTTATGAGCATATGCCAGAACATCAGAAAAATATTCTCCCGGCTCAAGACCTTTTTCAATCAGATCATTGCCCGTCACATAAGGCCTTGACATAATTTCCCCATACAGTTCATATCTCTCAAAGAGGAACTCAGGGTCTCCTGTAAAGGGATTATCACCTGACATTACCGGCTTATCCGACATGGCAAAGTATATTAAATCTTCAGGTGCTGCTGCCCTGTCAAACATTCTGTTAGTCACCTTCACCGCTGATTTTGAAGCAGCAACCACATTAGGTTTCATGTGAAGAGGCACCATGTTAAGTACATAGCTGATAACCTCTGATTCGTTGGTGATTCTCCTAAGAAATGTCTCAATTGCAGGCAGTCCCTCTGTCTCGTGATCGTATGCATGTATCCGACCATTTACTACCTCTGTGGTGACGGCTTTACCGAAATCGTGAGTAAGTGCCAGCAGCATGAAGGCGTACGGATTCTTAGTCTTATACCGATACCTGGCCGCTCTGTCCAGAACTTCCATGGTATGTGTCCATACATCGCCCTCCGGATGGAACTTAGGGTCCTGCTCGATGCCTATGAGAGCCTTCACCTCCGGAAACCAGACATCAAGTCCGTCTGCACTGCGAAGAACCTCAAAAAATACCGAAGGCTCCTTTCCCTTCAGAAGTGCTTTTTTAAGTTCATCCTCCACTCTTTCCCTGGAAAGTGCAGACAAATCCATACTCCTGAAAAGGTCTGAAGTATCGTCTGCAATATTAAAACCGAAGCGTGATGCAAACTGGGCTCCTCTCAAAACTCTGAGAGGGTCTTCCACAAAAGTATCGGAATCTATGTGGCGTATTATCCCCTTCTCCAAATCCTGCTTTCCTCCGAAAGGGTCCACAAGCTCGCCGGTCAGAACGTCCTCCATTACCGCATTCATGGTGAAATCACGGCGTCTTGCAGCTTCCGCAGTACCAATAAATGGGTCAACGAAAACTTCAAAGTCCCTGTGTCCTTTTCCCGTAGCATGCTCTTTTCGCGGCATAGCAATGTCGATGTCATATCCTTTAAGAGAATAGACTCCAAAACTGCTTCCATAGGATATAGGCTCGCCCACCTCTGAAAGTATTTCACGCAAAACCTCCGGCTTGACGCCATGGACTTCAATATCCATATCTTTGTTTTCAATGCCAAGGATTTTATCCCGCACGAAACCGCCGACGTAGAATGCCCTGCCGCCTTTTTGGCTTACCAAATATGCGATTTTCTCTGCAATGTTACTCATATTAAAATTATACTACTTTTTGGATCTTGTCACAATGATTTTGTTTCGACCCGATTCTTATAATCGACCTTTCGAGCGCTGAAACCACTGAAAAACGGTAAGCCAAGGTCGACTCATTGGTATTTATAATGAAGCCTGGAGGTTAAAATGATAGAAAAAGTCAACCTTTTGACGCTAAATCATATCAAAAGGTTGACTAATTGTAATAATATGTAATTAAATTTTCTTTCCGGCACACAACCAAAGGAATTGTGTCCACCTTACGAGCTCTGAAACCATTGAAAAATAATACATCAAGGTCGACTTTTGGCAACCTTTTGGCAATACAGAGCAAATAAGCAGCTAATTTAGCAGCTGTAAATATTAGAAAGCAACCTTCATAAACAGTGCCACGCAGCACAGAATTACTGCACAAGGCACATACAGGAACTTTCCTGCATTGTACCACAGATTACCGTGAAGTCTTGTAACGCTCTTGTTGATTTCATCAAGTAAATCGTCCTTCTTCATAATCCAGAACCATGACAATGCTCCGATTGTAGCTCCCAGAGGTATTATGTAGATTGAAACGATGTCCATCCAAGGTCCCCAGTTGAATATAGGCTCCATCTGCAGGCCGAAGCCAAGGCATATCACACCCAGAAGCACCAGCACCAGATTGCGTCCCAGCTTAGGGAATTTATGAAGCAGTGACTCTCCGACAGCCTCAAACATGTTCTGCAATGAACTTACACCTGCAAAAATCATAGCAGTGTAAAGGATAATCGCAAACAGCTGGCCGAACGGAATATCCTGCAGGATTCTCGGAAGTGTTATGAAAAGCAAGGATGGTCCTGCTCCAACGTCCAGGCCGTATGCGAAGCACGCAGGGATAATAACAAGTGCAGCAACCAATGCTGCGATAGTATCACAGATAGCAGTTCGAGCTGCAACGTGAACCACATCTTCACTGTCACTTAGATAAGCACCGTAAACAATCATTCCGCTGCCTGTTACAGACAATGAGAAGAAAGCCTGTCCCATTGCCCATATCCATACCATCGGGTCTTTCAGTGCCTGCCAGTCAGGAGTAAACATGAACTTATAGCCTTCCACGGCTCCCGGAAGGAATGCAACTCTGATTGCCAGAACTACGAAAATTATAAAGAATACCGGCATCATAACCTTGTTAGTCTTTTCTATACTCTTAGCACCCAGGAAAAGTGTAAACAAAGTAGCCACAACCACGATGATGTGGAAAGGAACTACTGAATATTCTGTTGTTGAAAAAGTGCCGAACCATGCTTCGGTGTCCACTTCCATCAAGCTTCCTGTCAGTGAACTCCAGAATGCCTTAAGTACATAAGCGATTATTACGGCATAACCGATGGCAATACACATAGAACCGGCCAGAGGAAGCCATCCAAGCAGCCCGCCCGCCTTTCCGAGTTTTTCGCTGCGTGATGCCCATGCAGCCTGATAGGAACCCAAAGTACCTGTTCTGGAGCGGCGTCCGATTGCATACTCTGCAGCCAGTCCAACAACGCCGAACAAAGCTACGAAAAACAAATATGCTACAAGGAAAGCGCTGCCTCCGTTAGAACCCATTTTGGCAGGGAAGCCCCACACATTTGCCATACCTACTGCTGAGCCCACCGCCGCAAGAATAAATCCCCACTTGGTGGAAAACTTCGCATTTTTCCTCTTATCCATGATATAATTTCTCCTTTAAACACATAGTATGTCCATTATATACGAATTTTTCAGAAAATTCAATATATTTTTCTATATTATAAGAAATTCACATTAAAAAAGACCCTCGTACTTTCCGAGGGTCATGAAATCGTCTACTTCTGAGGACCGGCTGAAACAAGAGCCTTGCCTGCAGCATTTCCTTCATACTTTGCAAAGTTCTTGATGAATCTGTCAGCAAGATCAAGAGCCTTAGTTTCCCACTGAGATACATCAGCATATGTATCGCGAGGATCCAGAATAGCCGGATCTACGCCTGTAAGCTCTGTCGGTACCTCCAGATTGAAATAAGGAATTGTCTTTGTAGGAGCATTGTTGATATCACCGTTCAGGATTGCATCGATGATACCACGTGTATCCTTAATTGATATACGCTTGCCTGTTCCGTTCCATCCGGTGTTGACAAGGTAAGCCTTGGCACCGCTCTTTTCCATCTTCTTTACCAGTTCTTCCGCATATTTTGTCGGATGCAGTTCCAGGAAAGCCTGTCCGAAACAAGCGGAGAAAGTAGGTGTAGGTTCTGTAATTCCGCGTTCTGTACCGGCCAGCTTTGCTGTGAATCCGGAGAGGAAATAGTACTGAGTCTGTTCCGGAGTCAGAATTGATACCGGAGGCAGTACGCCAAAGGCATCCGCAGACAGGAAGATAACATTCTTGGCTGCAGGTGCAGAAGATACAGGGCGAACAATATTTTCGATATGACTGATCGGGTATGACACACGTGTATTCTCAGTCACACTCTTGTCTGCAAAATCAATCTTTCCGTTCTCATCCAGAGTAACATTCTCAAGCAGAGCGTTACGTCTGATTGCATTGTAAATATCAGGTTCGGATTCCTTGTCCAGATTTATTACCTTAGCATAGCATCCGCCTTCAAAGTTGAACACACCGTTATCATCCCAGCCGTGCTCGTCGTCACCGATGAGAAGACGCTTCGGGTCTGTGGAAAGAGTAGTCTTACCTGTTCCTGAAAGACCGAAGAATATAGCGGTGTTTTCACCGTTCATATCTGTGTTGGCGGAGCAGTGCATGGAAGCGATACCCTTCAGCGGCAGATAGTAGTTCATCATTGAGAACATACCCTTCTTCATTTCGCCACCGTACCATGTATTGATTATAACCTGTTCACGGCTTGTTATATTGAATACTACAGCAGTCTCGGAATTCAGTCCAAGCTCCTTATAGTTTTCCACCTTTGCCTTGGATGCATTATAGATAATGAAATCCGGCTCAAAGTTTTCCAGTTCCTCGTCGGAAGGAACAATAAACATGTTCTTTACAAAATGTGCCTGCCATGCCACTTCCATAATGAATCTGATGGCCATGCGTGTATCCTTGTTGGCACCACAGAAGGCATCTACAACATAGAGCTTCTTATTGCACAATTCGTCGATTGCGATCTTCTTCACTGCTTCCCAGGTCTCAATGCTTGCAGGATGGTTATCGTTCTTGTATTCATCTGATGTCCACCATACAGTGTCTTTGGAGTTCTCGTCCATAACAATAAATTTGTCTTTAGGGGAACGTCCTGTGTAAACACCTGTCATTACATTTACTGCACCCAGTTCGCTTACCTGGCCTTTATCGAACCCTTCCAGATCTGCTTTTGTTTCTTCTTCAAAAAGATATTCATAGGAAGGATTGTGCACAATCTCTGTAGTTCCCGTAATACCATACTTGCTTAAATCAATTGCCGCCATTTTAAATTTACCTCGCTTCGTTTTTTCTTCTCACATTTCTCTCATAATTTCATACGACTGCAAATTATCTAATATCCATTATATATAGAAAAAAAATAAAATCAACAGTAAAAAAAGAAACTTTTTGCCCCTGTTATGCGGGTTAACGTTCTGTGCCGAAACGGGCCGGACACAATTCCCTTTCCCTTTTGTTTTTCAGCATCCCAGTAATCGTACGGCCCGTCACCGGGCAGCGGTACAGCAGTTATTCCTAATTTTTCTATCTCTCTGGCACTTGCCAGTGCCACATCATCAGCCATATCGCACATCAGATCGTTATACCGTGTATATACCATTCTTGGAGACACACAGTACAGACCTTTCGGCAGAGCAACTCCCAGGCAGATAACGGTCTTGCAGTCTGCCCAGATATCTAAAGGCCCGAATCCGGCCTCTGCATTTTTAAATCTGTCTATATTGGCGAATCCGCAGACATCCGCCCCTGCAGCAAGCACTAATTCTCTTATTTTTTCTTTCATCTCATGCCTCCGTTTTAATGTTCAGCATCATATATCAATAATTAATTCCATTGGCTATTATTAGCATTATACAGGTGACTGCAAGTATCGGCAGCTGAAAACGCAAGCTCCATTTAGCCCATTTTCCATAGCTGACTCCTGACAATCCAAGTGAAATCAAAAGCACCGGATTGGTAGGGTAGAATGTGTTGGAGAAGCCATCACCAAATGCAAATGCCAGGACTGCTACCTGCAGAGATACTCCGGAAAGCTGTGCAACAGGCGCAATTAGCGGCATCAGCAGGAATGCCTTGGCCGATGCTGACGGAATAAAGAAATTCATCAGAAGCACCAGTGCGTAAATGAGCAGTACCACAACTCCTGAAGAAACATCTGCGGTAACTCCGACAAATGCATTGAGAATCGTATCCAGAACCCTGGCATATTCAAGAGTATATCGAACGGAACTTGCCATTAGAATAACCAGCACACCCGGGATAAAATTAAGTATGCCTTTTCCAAACTGGCGCAAATAATTTTTCAGGCCGAATCCTGCAAGGAGCACCGATGAAGTTCCCGCAAGCAAAAATGCCAGTGCAACAATAATCATCAAATAACCCTGCAAAGCTTTAATGAAGGTGGAAAGAATGATTACAGCAATTCCAAGTCCGATGCAGATGCCGAACGCTAGAAGCGCCTTATCCATCCTTTTCTCGCGAGGCAGAGCAACCTGAAGTGTTTTCCATTCCTCGGCCTTTATAGGGTCATACACCAGGGATCTGGCAGGGTCCTTCTCGATTCTTTTTGCATAAATGAAAAGGAAACCAATCAGCGCAGTAAAAAATACAACAAATCCGATTGCTCTGTACCACATTCCGGAGAACATAGGCAGGCCCACAATCTGCTGCGCCACGCCTACAGTAAAAGGATTGCCTACCCCGGCCGAAAATCCGCAGCATACAGCAAGTATACTCATTCCAAGGCCTAAAAGGGCATCCCAGCCCATTGCGTAGGACAAAGCCACAGCCAGAGGAACCAGAGGCACCACTTCTTCAAAGGAGCCTGCAAAGGTACCAAGCAGCATAAAGAAAAGGGATAATACGATCATCAGCACATACTTTTTGTCAGCAAAGCCTTGATACACTCTCGACAACATATACCTGAGCACGCCGCAGGCGTCCAGAGAACTGAATGCACCTCCGATTACCATGAGGAAAATACAAATAGATATTACTGTAAATCCCATGCTGCTGCCCAAAAGCAGGAACGGGGACAATATCCATCTCCAAAGCTCGATTCCGCCGTCAGTACGAGCATAACTTCCCGACACAATCAGCTCCTGACCGTCGATTACTTCCCTTTCATACATTCCCGAAGGAATTATCAGAGTCATAACATAGGCGATAATCATCAACGCCACCATTATCACCAGGGAGCTGATAAAAGATTTTATGTTGACATCCAAAACTTTTTTCTGGTTTTCCATCTTACGCTCCTTCTCTACTTGCACTGCTGCAATGCCTTTGCATATCCATTACATATAAAATCTATGATAATTTCTTTTCCAAAATCCACGGCCCCTACAGGAATCCTTTCATCTGCAGCATGAATCAGTGATGTAAATTCCAGGTCCGCAGGCAGATCCATAGGTGTGAACCCATAGGTCTGTATGCCCAGAATGGATAAAAACCGTCCGTCAGTAACGCCCGTAACCACCAGAGGTACCGGCACTGCCTCTGAATCCTTTCTGCACAGCGCCGCAAACAGCTCATCAGTTAAGGTCATATCAAGGGTTTCAGAGCCTTTGTCGTACTCTACAACTTCTATCTCATAAGATGAACCGATTATCGATTCTATGTCTTTTATGGCATCCTCCATTGTGCAGCCCGGCACAAGGCGGACATCACAATGGCAGCTTACCCGGGAAGGAATCACATTTACAGCACTTCCCCCTTCAATCATTGTCACATTTATGTTGTTATGTAAAATAGGTTTGAAGATTCCCAGCTGTTTGCCGGCAAGTCCGATTATCTTGTCTGTCAAAGAAGGTTTCAGCAGAAGTTTAAGGGCTATGGCCTCCGCACCGCCTAATGCGGCAGCGATTGCTTCAATCATCAGTCTGGCAGAAGGTGTGATGCGTACAGGAAGACTTTGTGATGACAGTTTTTCTACAGCCTTGCAGAGCCTTTCCATGGCCGTATTGCTGTGAGCAAAAGACCCATGCCCGCCTTCTCCTGTGGCCGCTATCTTCAGATGTGCAAACTGCTTTTCTGCAATCATAACAGGATACAGTTTCTTTCCTGACAAGCGCATTGAAAAACCACCTATTTCTCCCAGAGCATATTTTATGCCTTTAAAGATTTCCGGATGCTCCTTTACCAGATAGGCCATACCCCAGTTGCCGGTTCCTTCCTCGTCGCTGACCACAAGAAGCTTCAGATCAAAAGGCAGGCTTATTTTATCCCTCTTTATCTGTATCATGGTGGTAATAAACATAGCCAGTTCGCCCTTCATGTCCAAGGCTCCTCTTCCCCAGATATATCCGTCACTTACAGCCGCGCCGAAAGGTTCCTGCGACCATTTCTGTCCCTCTACAGGCACTACGTCGATATGGCCGTACATCAGAAGCGGCGGTAACTGGGCATTTTCACTTTTAATAGTTGCC
This sequence comes from uncultured Clostridia bacterium, assembly GCA_945828095.1. Taxonomy (GTDB): domain Bacteria; phylum Bacillota; class Clostridia; order Peptostreptococcales; family Anaerovoracaceae; genus SUG1106. Next base: position 26,111 of record CALZOZ010000007.1, on the reverse strand, counting down.
ATCAGATTAGGGCGTTCCTCAGTCCTGAAGAAAGTTTTCGTTTCAATGCCTTCCTTTTCCAGCAATGTTCTGATGTAATCGATGGCAGGTTTCTCAGGGCTCTCGTCCACCGTGGTATCAAAACGAATCAGTTCCCGAAGAAGCTGATCTGATGGTGACAATTGTTCCCTGCTTATTTCAAAGTTTCCCATTTTTTATTTCCTTTCTAAGCAAAATCGACTATACAGAATATTTTGTGCCTCTGCCGCTGCCTAAACTCTTTACGTACTTCTTTTCTATCAGAGTATTCAACAAGCGAATGGTCTTCGCCTTGCTGAATCCGGTCTTTCTCGATAACTGGCTGCTGGCTAGCTGCGATCCATCTTTTAACGCTTCAATTATTTTTGCTTCATCTTCTGTGACTCTATATGTTTCTTCCAATACAGGTAATATTACGCCAATTACATTATCTGTAATGTTAAATTGAGGTTTAATTTTTGCATCTTTATATGATTCTAATATACGTTTAATACCAGTACCAAACATTTCTATATAATGCATCCTGAAGAAAACATTGCCTATTATCGGGTTTCTAAGGCATGAAATATCTCCATTAATATACTCCTCCTCAGTTATTCCCTTTGGCAGGCTGCCCGGTGATTTTATCTCAATTTTATCTTTGAACATTGCAATTCTCACATTGGAATTGATATCCCAATCCCTGTGAACCAGTGCGTTTGCGACAGCTTCACGAAAAGCAGCTTCCGGAACTAGTTCCACTTTTTTCCTCTCTATTTCTGATATTTCCTCGTATTGATAATATCTTTTAAAGAGTTCAACTGCTTTATCATACTGTTTCAGGACGGACTCCCCCTTAACAGTTTCTCTATCCATAATTTCATTTATAGAACTGCCAAAACGTGCGATATCTGTACCGTAAAAATTGTTTGTGTCGGCAAATATTGCAGCCGCATTATTATATTCCCTATCTTCCGTGAAAAATCCTAAAGTGCGTAAAACATCTTCAGAGAGCTCTTTTACGCCCATCTTTTCTTTCATTTTCTTTCTCAGTGTATCAAAATACAGGCAGTCTTTCCCGCAAGGCAGTTCCTCGAAATACAAATGACTTCCATCCAGCACAAGTCTTCTTAATTCTAACTGATCAACCTCTATTGAAGCTGTATCGCTCCGTCTATATGCCTTGCCTTTGTATAGATACGGCTTGTATGGTCCCTCTCTTACCATCAGTTTGACTATATTGTTATTATAATCTACGCTTAATTCAAAATCAGGTCTCGGAGATATGCTGTCATTTATTCTGTTTTCTATATCCAGGCATGCTTTCTCCGGATTGTTAATCCCATTTACTTCACCATTATCATCTACTCCAAACCATATTTGCCCATCGCCAAAATTCGCAAAGGCACTGACAGTTTTTAAAAATGTGTTTGTAATCTCCAATTTAAATTCTAAATGTTTGTTTTCTTTCATTGAAACACCCCCATCGTCTATTTTGACATTATTGTATCATTATATACGCAAAAATGCAACGTAAATTTTTTCGTTGCATTTTCGTTGCATAGTTATGGCCGTTTATCTAAAATCTATCTATAGTTTCTAAATCCGAGCACAATTTTTCTACAGCAGCAAAATCATCTCCCTTGAATGCCGCCGTGATAAGTGCCTCCAGCTCCTGTCTTCTCCTGTCTGTTTCAAGGTATTTACTATCAAAATATTTGTCATAAACCATTCTGCGGAAGTTTCTGGTGCGCATGCGCCTTACTGTGTTGTCCTCCACCAGAAGGACATAATCTGCACAGTTGGCCACCAGATAAAAGTCGTGGCTGACCATAAGTATAGTGCCTTTGTAGTCAGCAACTGCATTTTCCAGAGCAGTCTGGCCATATATATCCAGATGACTTGTAGGTTCGTCAAGGATAAGCAGCTCTGCCCCTGATTCCGCAATCATGGCAAGCTGAAGCAGGTTCTGTTCGCCGCCGGAAAGCTGTCCCACCTCCTGATCTACCACATCCGCCTCCAGACAGTACTTTGCAAGATACTCTTTAATGCTTCCCTTTGAGCCGAATCCGTGGTCTTGCATAACCTGATATACGGTTTTGTCTTCATCCACAGACTCACCCTGTAGCTGTGACAGACAAGCATAGCGGATGTTTTCATCTATATGAATTGAAGGATTGTCATTCTTGAGAATATCGCGAATCAGAGTGGTCTTGCCCGTTCCGTTGGCACCGACTATGGCCACCTTTTCTCCGGCATGGAGCTCGAAATTTACGTTCTGCAAAAGATCCTTATCAAATTCCACCTGATAATCGGTGATTTTTAATACGGTTCCTTCCGGCTCAACGCTGACATCGGGCAGTACAATCTCAGGCTCCCGCACTTCAATAAAGGGTGCCTTTATCTGCCTTGCCAGCAGACGGTCAAGCTGTGACTGCTTGGCATTTACCGCCTTTCCTATCTCAGGGTTCACCATATCTGAAGCTCTTTTGCGAAGAATTTCCACCATCCTTTCGGTGCGGGCGATTTCTTCCTGCTCTTCTATATTCTGAATTCTCAGCTTTAATTTTTCCCTGAAAATTGAGCACCCGTATTCGGTATAATTTCCATCAAACTCCTGGATATCGCCGTTTTCCAGATGAAGAATCTTGTTGAAGCAATGATTAAGCAGATATCTGTTATGAGTAACCACCAGCAAAGTGCCTTTGTACTGGTTAATCAGCTGGCAGAGGCTGTTTAAGTTGGCAAAATCCAGGAACACATCCGGCTCGTCCAGAACAAGAAGGTTCGGAGACAGCAGCATTTCCCTCATGATCTGCAGCAGCTTGTATTCGCCGCCACTGATCTGTGACAGCATGGTTTCCTCTAAATCGCTCATCTGCGCCACACCAAGCTGCTTACGGATGTTGCTCTCATAATTGTCACCATCCATGGCTTCATTTATATCTAAAAGTTCCTGATACCTTTCGAAGAGGGCTTCCACATCCTCAGCCACTGCCATTTCCTCACAGACTGCGGCAATCTCTTTCTGGTTTGCCAGGAATCTTTCGCTTAGAAACTCAAAAACAGTACATTCCCGGGATTTATCTCTCACGCTAAACTGGCTGGCATACCCGATTCTGCAGTTTTCGTCTCTGATAATCTTTCCGTCATAAAGATACTTATCAGGATGTATCAGCATGTCAACCAGGGTGGATTTGCCTGTGCCGTTGCTTCCGATGAGAGCGCAGTGCTGTCCCGTCTCCAGGTTAAATGAAATATCGTTATATAAATCTTTTGCAGGAAAACCGTAGGAAAGATTTTCTACTCTGATCATTTTTTATCCTCTTTTCTCCTAAATAATTTCCTTGTTGAAGTGGCCTCTTGTATCAGTTTCCTGATTGAAAAGAGATTGGCTGATTTTACCGTCCAGTTTGCCCTGAGCGGCTTTCACGACCTTTACCACTTCTTCCGGCGATTCGATAGTAAAGTTCAGTCTGAATGCCTCGACACCGTCTATAGATGGCATCTCGTCCAGGAGATTCAGTATTTTGCCGTTAAGTATGGTGGTCGTGCAGTCGCCGTGAGATATAATCGGGAATGTGCCGTACTCATCCTTTATTTCATAGGATTTTGTCTTGCAGATACCGCACTGTCCCATCTTTTTAAGCGGACAATATTTTGTAAAAAGCAATGGTGCGCGACCGTACACGATCATCTCCAGGGCAGGATAGCCGTCGTTTTCTGCGTAATATGCGTCGATAAGCTCGCCAATCTGCTTTTTGTTTAATTCATAGGACAGTGTTACCCTTTTGGCTCCCAGTCTGTAAAGCTGGTGGCAGCTGGTGGAATTCACAACATTTAGCGAATAGTCAGTGACAAAAGGATTGCGGTTTCTGTAATGATAGATTCCGCCATATCCGCCTATGAGCAGCTCGCCTTCTCTTTCATCGTATGTGATCTGATTTCTTCTGATAATATTATCAAAATATACTTCCTTTATGCCGCAGCTTACGCAGGCATCATACTGCTCCTTAGTTGTTACTGAAGCTGTAATGTACGGTTTCTGCGGCGTGAAAGAAATCTTTTCCTTTGCCTCCGGCTCCTGGGTGCGACGCTCTTTGCTGCTGATCTTTGCATCGTATAATCCCTGTACGATTTCTCTTCTGGCATTGTTCAGCATTTTCACAGGGATAAACGCATTGTACTCTTCGAACTCCACGTCGCCTAAGGTAAATACTGTGTCATTGAGTCTGGAAAGCTGTTTCACAACCTGTTCCCTTGTTGTCGGATTGCTTATCGCTTCCCCTAATATTTCCTCGCTTTCATACAGATAGCTGCAGCCCAATCCCTCTGCATCGATAACCAGCTTGGAATCAGGATAAGCGTAGACCTTCAGGTCCATCCTGAATCGCCTGAATTCCTTTTCCAGATTATCCTCCAGATCCTTATAGAAGAGGTAGTCCTTTGTCTTATACACTACATCCCCTGAGGAAAGCTTTTCCTTAATTCTGATATAGCAGACCTTGTCCGCCCCGTTGATTAAGTTACCATCTCTGTCATACAGCTTTACCACGGAAAGGTTAACGTCCTCATTGTCGTGGTCGATTCTGATGATGTCGTTCTGATTCAGACGCTGACTAAGGGTAATCTCGTACATGCCGCTGCGATGTCCGGTAACCTTGCCGATTTCATAGCCGAAATTATTAGGTCTTCTGATATTGGTCAGGTCCTTAGGGTCTTCGTGGAACAGATAGCCCTTGGTAAAGGTTCGGTTGAAGGTCTTTTTAAGATTGTCTTTATTGCCTGCGCTGGCCTTGCCGTCCAGTGCCGCCCTGTATTGAGACACCACATTTGCAACATAAGCAGGCTCCTTCATGCGGCCTTCGATTTTAAGAGAATCTATTTCCTTTAAGTCGTCTATATAATCAATGGTATTTAAATCTTTGGTAGATAAAAGATAGCTTTTGCCCAGAGACTTGCCGGTGGTCTTGTCAAAAAGCTCGTATTCCTTACGGCATGAGCCTACGCACCTTCCACGGTTGCCGCTCCTGTATCCTATAAGTCCTGACATGAGGCAGTTGCCCGAGTAGGAAACGCAAAGAGCCCCGTGGACAAAGATTTCCAATGGAATTTTCGCGGCTTGTTTGATTTCCTTTACCTTTTCGATGGGAACCTCTCGTGACAGTACAACCCTTTTAGCTCCCAGTTCTTTAAACAGTAAGGTTCCTTCAAGGTCGTCAATTCCCATCTGGGTGGAGCAATGCGCCTCCATATCGGTAAAGTTTCTCACGATATAGTCAAAAACGGCTAAATCCTGAACTATGACGCCATCCACACCGATTTCATTTAACTGCTGAAGCTGCCTCTGCATATCGTCGATTTCGTCTTCAAAGACGATTGTATTCATGGTTACGTAAACTTTAACATCTCTGATGTGGGCATATCTTACCGCTTCCTGCAGCGATTCCATATCAAAATTGTCTGAATAGGCGCGGGCACCGAATTTCTGCATGCCCAGATAGACTGCATCACAACCATTGGAGATTGCAGCCTTCAAAGCCTCCATATTTCCAGCCGGAGCTAATAGCTCAGTCATTGTTTCCTCCTGTTGCTCTGCCCCACAAAAATCCCGGAGCAGAAATTTTTTATCGTTATATTATACCATCTATTTTCGTCCTCGGCTATAGAAAGTATAACGGTTCAGCTTGTTTTCCACGAAAAAAGCGACCTGACAGAATTCCAAGAGATTTCTGATTTCATGTTATTATTCGAACTCAATCGTTCCGTCGGAAGCAACTTGCCTGCTTTTCAGTTTCAACCTTTCTGTATGTTCACGAAGAGTCTCATTGAGTTCTTTGCATTCTATAAACAGCATCATTTCTGTATCCAGATACACACTCCTCATATCCATATTGCAGGATCCTACTATACTAATTGGCACCACTTTTTACCGCATTGATAATCAACTCTGTTTTCATACTTGCCAGACATATCTCCTTTTCTTGCCTAAATTCTATCTACTATTTCACTCTTCTTCTATGGTCAAACATCTTCTGGATATCCAAAAACTAGGCAATCTTAACATGCTTATCTGGATTCTTTCTCAGTCCCTAATTAATAAAAGCTTCCCATTTCCGACATAAGTTCCGGCAACGGGAAGCTTTTAGTTATTTGTTTACCATTGAATTATTAAATAACATGATATTCTTTCAGCAATTTTTCAACATCCGTATTTTTAATAAAATCCAGAGCCTTATTAACAGCAATCTTTTCTTTGATTCCTAGCTTCATCTGAGTCAGTGGTGCCCCGTCACGCAATTTGACAGTCGCATTCAAAAGATCCCTCACATCATAAGTACTGCCCCAAACCTCAGGAACTCCACGGTCCACATTAAGCAAGGTATAAACAGCTTCCATACCGGTACGCATAGAATACTCTGTCGTAAAAATAGTATCCCTTTCTGTCTCGGCAAACTGGCCAATAAAGGCAAAGTTTACTGCTCCATCAGGAACAACTTTTGGACGGTCCGTATCATTACGAGGCATGAAAAAGGCATCAATATAAGGCATCATAACAGGAACTGTATTTGCACTGTTCTCAGCTAACTCTTCGATTTCACTTTCCGGCACACCAATATGGTACAACCATTCCATACAGATTTCTTTACCTGTACAATCCCTCATTGGCTTTTTGACATAGTCACCAGGTCTGTCGTTAAAGAGCGCATATACCCAAACGAGACAATGATCTTTTGGCTGAGAATGGAACTGTGGTTGACGATTAATCGTCCAACTCAAAAGCCAACTGGAATCTCTTACCGATACAATACCGCCGGTGACCACTTTACCAGTAAACGGATCTCTTTTACAAATATTCGTAATATATGGAATGATCCGCTGGTCGAGTGTCTCTACAGTAGCACTCATCCAGTTGCAGAGCTCACTGTCATAACAGAATTTATCGGGATTTCCAAAGTCAGGACTCTGAGCAGCAATACGTCTCCACATATCCCATCCTCCACCTGGCTTGATTTCTTTATTATACGGTGCCGGAGTATCCTGAGAACCCATTGCAGAGTTTTCCACACATCCTCCATTGGTAATGAACACAAGATCATCCTCTGTGAGATCAACGAAGCGTGTTTCACCTTCTGTCTCAAGTTCAATACGGGTAGCCTGCTTTCTGTTGGATGTTACATCAAACTCAACATTTACAACCTTTGTATTGTAATGAAATGCCACGCCTGCATTTTCCAGGTATTTTACCATAGGAAGGATCATACTCTCATACTGATTATATTTCGTAAAGCGCAGTGCAGTAAAGTCAGGAAGTCCTCCGATATGGTGAATGTAACGCTTAATGTAACGCTTCATTTCCAATGCGCTGTGCCAGTTTTCAAAAGCAAACATCGTTCTCCAGTACAGCCAGAAATTTGAATCAAACACCTCGTCATCAAAAAATTCATCAATACGCTTATCATACAATTCTTCATCTGGAGTGAAAAACAGCTTCATAATCTCCATTTGTGCCTTGTCTGAAACTGCGAATTTCTTGTCTGTATGTGCATCCTGTCCCCTGTTGACAGTAGCACGACAAAGTGAGTAATTCGGATCTTCTTTGTTAAGCCAATAATACTCATCCAGTACACTGACTCCTTCAGTTTCAATAGAAGGAATGGAGCGGAATAAATCCCACATAACTTCAAAATGGTTATCCATTTCACGCCCGCCTCGCATTACATATCCTACACCCGGATATTCAAACCCATCACAGGCGCCACCAGGAATCGGATCCTTTTCAAAAATGTGAATTCGATCACCTTTCATCTGACCGTCACGGACAAGGTAGCAAGCAGACGAAAGTGCTGCCAGACCTGTACCAATGATATAAGCCGACTTGTGATCTACTCCTTCTGGTTTCTTAGGATGAGCAAATGCTTCATAGTTTCCACTTGAATAATACATAATCATACCTCCTGACTCTCAATTCGTTTTATTTGTTTTTCGATTATATCCTCAGTATACGTTGAATATTAACTGCTCACAATCAACAGAATAGCCCTGCAATCGAAGAATTCAATTGCAGGGCTATATTGTTGTTTTTTCCCACAAACTATATCATTTGTTGATATTATCATAGGGCTTATCGATCCGGCATTTTTCAAGCATACGAATGATATCCCCCTCTATTAAATTGCTCAGTCTGGAAATCATTTTTTCCGGTGATGGTTTCATATCCTGCCTTATCCAGTCGAGCATCATACCCACAAAAGCATATTTGTAAAAATCGGCAATAAATTTTTTATCATCCTCCCTGACACTCATACCTTGTGCGCATTCCTCAACAACATTAATGATCAATTGATAAACCACCCTATATAGATATTGAATAATCTGCTCCTGACTAACATGGCGGTAAACGTTAAGTATAAAAGGCTTGTTTTCTTCAACCGCATGAAAAATGTTCAGAAAGCCCTGTTCCCATGTATCATAGGTAGTATTTCCTTTTGCGGCTTTGCGTGAGTCCTCTTCACAAGACCATTCAATCAGGTCATAAATATCTTTGAAATGATAATAAAAGGTTGCACGATTGACTCCACATTCTTCCGTAAGGTCATTAATCGTAATTTTGTTAACCGGTTTTTTCAGTAACATCTTTTTGAGAGATGCCTCTAATGCTCTTTTTGTAATGTCCGACACTTATAAATCCCTCCTGTTCTGTTTATCATTTCTTTCGTTTGGAAAAGTATTATATCAAAAACTCGTATTTTCCACAATAAATAAAAAAAATAAACACTAAAACTTGTCCAAATGCAGAGAATTTCAGTGCTTTATTCTAAACAAATTAACTTACAAGCGACAAATCGGTCAATCATTGATATCGTCATAAACTTCTTCTTTATCTGTCTCATTAATTAATTCATGTCTGTCACTTCTATAAAGTTTTATCGAAATACCCTTGATTCCCAACAGGTTCTTCTTCCCTGCAATCAAAATTTGTCGTCACATAAAAATAGAGCCCTTGAATTTTCAAGGGGCCTAGGGTTTATTCAGTTATTCCCACTCGATCGTTCCCACTGTTATACGGAGCTGTATCGCCGGATGCAAGCCACCGGGAAAACCTTCCGCCATAACCTGCGTACGGATACTCTCTTCCCCACTTTTTCATGGCTGCAGCCAGCCTGTTTCTGATTATCTCCTCTTTATCACCAGGTTGTGTATCCAGAAGCGCTTCTGCCACCGCCACACTCATAACAGTGTCGTCGGTGAAGAAACATTCCCTGTCAAACAGCTCAAAATCCTTGGTCTTTATGTTGTCAAATTCGTAGATGCTGCCTACGATGTCGCCTATAATTGCTCCCAGCATAGTCCAGTTCTCATTTCATGTCACTTGATTCATGTTAATAATGAGGTCTGTTTTTTATGTCCTTATAATAACATAAGCGACCAACTATACCAACTGTACATGTTAAAATAAAAGTTGTTAGAACTCAGCTGTTTCAACCTCCTAATTTTTATTTCGGCCTATTGTAACACACCTTTAATTAAGACCTGATTATATTTAATAATAAAAAAAGCCCTCCGGATAATTAGTCCGAAAGACTTTGTCTGCAGGTTGAAGCCTTGGAATTCCAATGGGCTTAGGGTTCATTTTATCCTTGTTTCTAGCATATATGCACCCTAAATTCAATCTTAACCACTTTTTTTACCACCTTAATTATGCCAATATTAATTCCTTCCACAACATTTCTTATACTTTTTCCCCGAACCACAAGGGCAAGGATCGTTTGGATAAATCTTCTTTCCTATCCTTATCACATTGCCACCCGGGCCCCTTGTGTACATCGCCGTAGTAACTGTATCATCATTTCCTTCCAAATCAACGGTCATTCCCATCTCTCTTAGCTGTGGTGCTGCATCCTTTAATAAGGCTGCGGCACGAGAACTTCCCGGTACAATTGTAGGGATTCCACCCAATAATCCCTCGCTCGCCAATTCATTAGGGATATGACCTCTGTTTTCTATCATACGTGTATTATTATGGGCATCCACAAGTAAACCCAAAAGTTCTTTTGTCTGTTTTTCATTTTTAAATATTACATTTGCCTCCGACATTTTGTCAATAATATCGCCGATTGATTCCCCTTCATAACTGTTTGCCCATGCCTGAAGGCACCACGAAACAGCATGCTCATACGGCATATCCATTTTTTTCATAAGGAATGTTTTTAATTTTTTGTATGCCGGCGAACTTGCTTCATATCCGATTCTGCAAATTTCTTCAATCTGCTGTACTGAGGGAATATAGAAATCTTTGTTCATCTGCTGTTTCAATAAATAAAATAGTTCTTCGTCCATCAGTATTGGAATATGGACAAACAATCCTCTGGAAGAGTAGAGCGGGTCATCCCTTGAAATATTTTGCAGACCCAATTTGTCCATTGGGAAAATGCAGGATTCCACCATATCCACCGGCATCTCCCACAGCATATCCATCATTTCATCCATGCTGCCCTTACCCTTTAATTTGTACAGCTCATATATAATTTCTACGGGTGCTGCTCCATAATATTCTATAAAGAACTGCACGCATTTCATCATCCAACCTTTTTTGCTTTGCTCTGTCCTAAATGCATCATCATCAATATTCCCAAAAATCCCGGCAATCTCTTCATATACACAGAATCTGTCCGTCGGCTCCTCAAAACCTCCGAACCAATATCTGCATAACTGCATCCCGTCCATTATCTCATTTATTGAAATATCCTGCGGCATCCGACACGCTTCGCGAAAGAGCGTCATTTGCTCCTTGGTCAAACAAGTTAATCTGGTCCTGAGCATTTCCTCTGTACAGAAACATTCAATGATTCTATCTATCAATGCGGCTTTCCGAAGCCCGGAACATTTTGTTAATTCAAAGCTTCTTGCCTGTTCTAAAAGCTGTTCTCTTGTATATTCTTCCAAATGCTCTCTTAATAACATGTCGTTTCCTCCACTGCAATTATAAAGTTACTTTTCCTTTTGTAGCATTATACCATTTTGTTGTTTTTACCTTTGGCTTTCCTTACCCTAAACTTTAATCTTTAAGACAACCAATTGGAACCACATATACCCCGTCCGGTCTCCGGTAAGCATAATCACCTACGCCGACAATCACCAGCAAGAAAGAAGGCTCTTTCATTTTAACTGTATCTATTCTGTCCCGCAGTTTTTTTAGATTTTCTGCACCTTCCTCAATCAATTTGTCTCCCCCGAGTTTGATTTCAATCAAACCATAGGAGCCGTTGCGCAAATGAATAACGGCGTCACATTCCAGCTCTGTTTTATCTCTATAATGATATACCTTGCCATTCAATGCATCTGCGAATACACGCAGATCCCGGATGCACATTGTCTCAAACAACAAACCGAAAGTATTCAGATCATCAATTAAATCCTGTGGCCCCAAACCTAAAGCTGCAGCAGCAATAGAGGGATCTACAAAATACCGAGTATTGGATGTTCGAATGGCGGTTTTTGACCGAAGGTTGGGGTTCCACGCTTCCATTTCTTCAATTACGAATATCTTCTTTAATGCAGTAATATAAGAATACACCGTGTCTGTATCCAAGGAATCAGCATCGTTTGCCGCTATATCATCCTTTAATACTGAATTCGTCGCCTGGGAACCTTGATTCCTGGCATAGGATCGCATAAGGCGCTTTACTCGTTCAGGATTTCTGTTAATGCCATCTGCCCTGGAAATATCGGATTTCACTACAGCATCATAATAGTCAAATGCCTGCTCAAGAGCAATTTCATCGTCTAAGTCTACAGCCCTTGGCCAGCCACCGCGACACACAAGAAATGCCAATTTATTCAGGTCCAAATGGTTCTCGCCATCAATTTGCTCCGGTGCCTCAAACAGTTCTTTCAGGCTTACCTCGCCATTTGAATCTAAAGATTCAAATAAACTCATTGGACGCATTAGTATCCAGGAAAAACGTCCGGTTCCGGTGTGATGAATTTCTTCGTAAGAAGCCGGCACTGCAGAGCCAGTTAAAATAAACTGTCCCAGCTCATCTCGATGGTCGACCTCAAACCTCACCGCATCCCACAGTTTAGGTGCAATTTGCCACTCGTCAATCAGACGCGGAACTTCGCCTTTTAAAAGTCTTCCCGGGCTGATTTCCGCCATAGTTCTGTTTTGCTGTTCCTTTTCAGGATCTGCCATATAAAGAATGCTCTCTGCAATCTGCTCAGCGGTCGTTGTTTTTCCGCACCACTTAGGTCCTTCAATCAAAACAGCTCCTTTTCCGAGAAGACGTTTTTTTAATATTTCATCAGCAATTCTTGCTTTATATTTTCTCAACTCAGTCATACCTCCGGTTTAGTATACACATATTCTTTTCTGTTTTAATAAAATAATACCCCTTTTTCGGCATTTTAGCAAATATTTTTTCGGCATTTCGTCTTATTATTTTTCGGTACTTTGGCAAATTTCGTTACGGCAATGTGGATTAATTTCAATGCCTTCACCTCCCAAACAAAGCTCTGCAAGACGAAAATACGGTTTTCTTTTTAGGCGGCTCTTTGAATTGTTCATTTTCCTTAATGGCCAGTTCCCGTACGCTTTTCATAAAAGCTTCCCCTTCCCTTGCGGCAAAATTTATCTTAATCAAGCTTTCAGCAACATCAAATGTAGCAATATTTTCAGCGTCAGATATCAAGGCAATACATAATGTATCTGCTCGTTTTATTGAGCACCTGTCAGCGAGTTCTCTGCCTATAATTTCTGCAATCAAATCGAAGTGCTTGTCACCGCTTATTAAAAATATTTTTGTATCCTCAGTTGAAGCATAATAACCGGCCCTTACAGCCACAGCAAAATCAACCGCATTCTTGCCGTCACAAACCTGCACAAAAGAAAGTTGTGCTGTTGTTTTTTTCTCTAACTCTTGCCTGATGTCTTTGGATGAATAATGTGAGTTTGACTTTGCGTAGAAAATGAATACTATGTCCTTTTCAGTAAGATTTTCGATTCCGCGAGTTCTCGATCCCGGTGCATTATCGCCATCAATAAAATAAATTGCCATTTATTCCCCTCCTGCTCTTCTCGCTTAGAGTATACCACAAGCCGAGGATGAATGCAAACAAATGTTCTTTTTTGGTTTTTCTCTTTATTTTTTGTCATTCATCATTTTTTCACAGTCTTATTATGCATCTACATGTGTCCTATAAAATGGTCACCAGCTACTGCATAGTCTACATAAAAAAATTTTGATAATAAAAGGCCCAGTGTAGCAAGGCTTTGAGTATATACACAAAAAGAGCACCTTTGGCCTGTTGCGAGGTTTCCAGTGCTCTTTGATTGCAATTTCGATACCCACACGATAGTTTACATTAGTTCGAGTTTATACCGGCTCAACTTTGTAATAATATTTAGTCTTTGAATTCAGGTCTTTATCAGTATATTTTAGTCTGGTCGTTGTGGCAATTTCTTCATATTCTCCTGATTGTCCTGCCTTACGATAAATAACATATTTTTCGACACCCTTCATTCCGTACCACATAAGCTTAGCTTGTTTTTTTGATATGCTTCGCATTACTGCAACAACCGGATCAGAAAGTTCTTCTTTAAATATCTCATTAGTAGTTACCATGCTAATAATGCTGTAACGGTAGTAGCCCTCATCTTCCTCATCAAGAATATACCATCGTTTATTTCCAATCATTCCAGCTGTGTCTTGTACTTTCCAACAATTATCATCCACCCAGGCAGAAAAATTTTCTTTTCCCGAATAACAAATATGTATTGTTCTTATATACTTATTTAGATTGTCATCAGGGTCAACGTATTCTCTGGTTGGGCCAAAATTATCAGCTATGGTTTTTATTGTTGAATATGTCAAAGGGTCTTCAATAGTTATTGCGTCATCATCAACATACTGCAAGGATTTGTGGCCGCACTTTCCATAAACCCTATCCATAAACTTTGTAATTGCCTTATTAGGTTTTTCTCCATCTCGAACATAATACTCTTCATCAAATTCTTCCCGTGACTTGCAGAAATTTTCGTACGAGTATTGCCCATCCTCCCGGTCTGCAGCCGTTGGGTCGGCATAATAACATTTTCCGTCCAGCCATATTTCATTCCATGCATGTCCCGCCCAATCTCTGCCTTTATATTTTATATAACTATTAATCTGTTCAAATGAGTCATTTTCCGACATTAAAGAATATCCATATACTGTGAGAGCCTTTATACCGGCCCTTCTCAGCAAATCCTGATATGCCCTTGCATATCCTTCACAAACACTTTCTCCGTATACGACAGGACCAAAGCACGTCTGCTGGTCATCCGGATGAGGATTATCCCAGGTTGCTTTATCGACATATGTAGTGATATCGCAAATGAAATTCTGGAGATACAAGGCTTTATCATAATCTGCTACGCAGGTTTCCGGAATTGATGCTACAATCGCATTGGCTCTTGCTTCATATTCCTTTGCTTTAGCTTTTAATTCCTTGTTATAATATATCTCCACCTTGTAAATCTTTTTGTTCTTCCCCGTACCATTCATCCAATAAGTACTCTCATAATCCTTCCAATAAAACAGTTCGGGATAATCCAAAAATATAGCGTATTCAGCAACGAGGAAATTATCTTCACTCATTGTATATTTTTTGTTGTCGAAATAGCATACCGATTTGCCCTTTTTAATTGCAGTTAAATACTTGTCATAGATATATCTCTGTGTCTTATTTGTAAGTTTCGTACGGCAATATCTATATTGGGAAGATTCAGATGCGTATGCTTTAGTATCGCTTGTCACCTGAGCAAGTGAATCATTTTGCATTGGAACAATGATAAAATTTAAGGATAATAATATGGCTAATACTAACGCCCACCGTTTCATCATTCTTTTCATGATAACCCCCTTATTATACTTTTTCAACCTTGGGCCTCAAACCTTTTTCTTTTCTTATAACCGTTGCGAAAGGTTTGCTGCCTTTCTCACTCTTTCCAGACTGCCATTTTCGAATATTAAATGTCTTTCAATGCTTTTTTGATCCATCAGAGGCAGCTGGTTGGTCGTATCCGTAAAGTATTCCTGTCCGTCACATATTATATAGCTTATAATATGACCATTTTCACCTTCTACATGTCCCATCCAGTTATTCGCTCCATATGCCTGTATTCCTTCATAGTGCAGGAACTGGTTATATGTAGCCGTATGTCCAAGGCAGCTTGCCATGCTGTCAAAGAGGAACGCATAAGGCATATCTTGTGTCATGCAAATTCCGCCATACAGTTCACTATCGGAGATTTCCAAATGTCCAACTTTGGCATTAGAAACATATTCATAGTAAACCTGTGCGATTTCTTTCTGCGTCATACCTTCTTTGATTTTTCCCTTTTCGCGCATTTCCTGAGCCACTTTCTTTACTTCGGCAACAGCTTGTTTCTGGTTAGAAAAGATTTCTTCATTAGTCAGCTTCGCATTTTTAGCAGAAATATAAACGCAATACTGTCCATTTTCATATTCAATTGTTGATTCCAGTATGCAATTGTTGAATGCACAGAACAAATCCGCATATACGCTATCATATTCTTTTTCTCTCAGGATTTTAAAGATAGTGTCCCTGGCTGCAGACGCCTTTGCTTTGCTTGGATATGCGAAACCAAGGTCATAGTCCCCTATCAGAAACGCATACTGGAGATTATTAAGCATATCATTGAAGCCCGTTGCTCCATACTTGAACTTGATATCATTTGATACGCCGAATATATATGCCTCTTTAAGCAGGCTTTTATCGTGTGTGTTCAAGTGAGCTTTGGTCAGGCTGTCTGCAGTTACCTTTGAAAAGTTCTTCACTGCCTTTGCTGAATAAATGTCAGAATATTTCGTGTAAATCTTCTTGCCGTTTCCGTTGACATAACCGCGCACTTTATAGTAATATCCGGTTCCCTTTTTCAGACTGCTCTGATCTAAGAAGGTATCTTTTGAAATATCGGCTACTTTTTTGAAACCTGTTTTCTTGTTCGTAGAACGATAGATTTCATAGCCTTCTATATTCTTTTTTGTCTTAAAAGAAACTGATATGCCCGTTTTGTTTGATTTCAAGGCAATACCGGAAATTTTACTGCCTTTAATTTTGGCTATTGCTTCCTTATTAGCTGTAACATAGAGTGTAAAAGTGTTACTCGAATTCAGTTTATAATCTGATCCGGTGTACACTACTCTAAACTCGCCGCCCAATACTATGTCGCTGCTTGTCGTTACATTCATTTTGCCGTTTGAAAGAGCCTTCAGATTTATTAAATCGGTCTCTTGTAAGTCGTTGTCTAAGACTTCGAAGTCTTCTTCTTTCGCAGGAATTTTCTTTTCAATTACGAAATTATTACCATCATCTTCGCCCATATAGAACTGGATTGTCTCACTTGTTCCTGCCTGCATCATGTGATAGTTTCCAAAGTGTCCATCCGAAAAGCCGGCCTCAAGGGAGGTGCTTATCTTGCCTGCAAACGCCTCTGCAGGTGCAAAAGTCATAATCAGTACCGCAATTAAAATTGCTATTATCTTTCTACGCATTTCATCCTTCTTCATATGTTCTTTATAGCAAAATGGCACTGAATCAATTGCATCACCATTTTGGGATAAATCAAGTCAGTGCCACGCAAGTTAAATCATATTAACTTTTAATTCTTTTTATTTTTTTAGTTATTTCCACTCGATAATGTTGTTTGTGCTTTGCCTGCAAGCAAAGGGGCTGTGCTTAACATCTTGTCTCAATATACAAGTCAATATCATTAACAATATAACCCGCACCGGTGGTGTGCAAGGCTTCAAAGCATAAATAGATATACTCCAATCTGTCTGCTCATAATCAAGCCTTCCTCCGTTATCGTGCCTGTGAAGTGCAGAAAGTCTTAAAACTTTTTCACATTCTTTTGTAGTATTATACCATTTGTTCTTTGCTTCCACAATGGAAAACTATTAATGCAGTAATGCAAACGCAATTCATATTTTCGTACACAATTTATAAAATCTGTGCGTAAATATTATTGCAATTCTTTCCCTTTCATGTTAAAATAAAATTCGAACACATAAATTATTTTTGTGTGCGTAAATTTTTTAATTAAAAGAAGGTGAGTGAGTGAACATCCGAGAGCAAGCAAAAGAAGTCATTCTCAGTAAAGGCGGCATTGCTAAATCGGCTGATTTTGTCGCCGAGGGCATCAGAGCTGTCGATGTTGTAAATCTATGTAACGTCGGTTTTCTTGAACGTGTGCGTCACGGCTATTACGAACTTGCGGAAAAAACTTCAGTTTCCGAGGAACAACTTCTTGCGGCCCTCATTCCGAAAGGAATTGTTTGCGTTGAATCAGCTCTTTTTCATTACGGATACAGCGATTTTGCTCCACGCAAGTGGTCGATAGCAATCCCCCGCTCCATGTCGAGAACAAAACTGAATGTGGATGTTCTCGCCCTGCAACCTTATTATATTCAGGCAGAACTGTATGATTTGGGTAAAACCACAGATGATTTCGAAGGAGTTATCCTGCCTGTATATGACCGCGAACGCACTATCTGTGATTGCTTCAAATATCGTTCAAGGCTTGATAACGAAATGTTTAATAGGGCTCTTAACGCTTATGCAAATGATACACAGAAAAATCTGAACAACCTTTCCTCGTATGCAAAAAAACTGCGTGTATACAAAAAGGTTACCGAACTGATGGAGGTGCTGCTCAATGTCTGATCTGGCTGCATCCGTGCTTGCACGACTTAAAAACAAGGCTGCTGAAAGCGGCAGAAGCTATCAGCTTTGTCTGCAGCTATTTTGCCAAGAGGAATTTTTGCGCCGTTTGGAGAAATCCAAGTATGCGGAAAATCTTGTCCTTAAAGGCGGTTTGTTCATATATTCACTTACTGATTTTGATAGTCGAGTAACGGTTGACATTGACTTTCTTCTTCGAAAAGTGCCTGACACCCCTGAACGGTTACAATCCGTGTTAGAAGAAATCATTTCGACACCTACCGGCAACGACTTTATTACATTTGAGATTAAAGATATCGCCCCTATTGCTGCTGCCAAAAAGTATGCGGGCATAGGCGCATCGGTAGTTGCACGTATTAAAAACACCAAAACACTGTTCAGCATTGATTTCGGCGTGGGTGATGTAATCGTCCCGAAGCAGGAAAGGCGAAAAATTCCGACACAGCTTTCCGGCTTTGATGCTCCGACGGTAAATACATACTCTGTTGAAACAACCATTGCAGAGAAAATAGATGCTATTCTGAGCCTGATGGAGTTTTCAAGCCGAATGAAAGACTATTACGACATATATTACCTCGCCAACAAATTTAATTTTGATGGCAAGGTGCTGACTGAAGCACTTAAAAAGACTTTTGAAAACCGCGGACACATCTTTACCCTTGAACAGTTTGATCAAGTAATGGGTTTTGCCTCTGACGCCGCCATGCAGAAAAAGTGGCGAGCTTTTGTCCGTAAGATAGATACGAAAACGGATGATTTTAGCACCGTACTAAAAACCATAAAAGCGTTTTTGTCAAAACCGTTTGCAGCAGCGGTTAAAGGCAAAGAATTTTCAGAACAATGGGCTGCCGCTAATAGTGAGTGGATGTGATTGAAACGCAAAATCCCTTGGATTTCCAAGGGATTTCGTATTTGTCGTGATTATCCCCACTCGATAATGTGGTTTTGGCTTTGCCTATACATAGTGGTTTTTCTTTTTATTTAACCACTACATATATACATATTATCTGCATTATCACGTTTTATCAAGCTTTTGGGCCCATTTTTTGCCCTCTGTCTGTAAACAGTGTGACTGGGCTTAACATCTTGGCTCAATATACATGTCAATATCATTAACAATATAATCCGCACAGGTGGTGTGCAGGGCTTCAAAGCATGAATAGATATACTCCTATACATTATATTCGCTAAATAGCTCTGACACCTGTTTGCCGGTCAGGTTTTTAGCCGTC
Source organism: uncultured Clostridia bacterium (assembly GCA_945828095.1). Classification (GTDB taxonomy): domain Bacteria; phylum Bacillota; class Clostridia; order Peptostreptococcales; family Anaerovoracaceae; genus SUG1106. Next base: position 7,134 of record CALZOZ010000007.1, on the reverse strand, counting down.
TTGTACTGCTCAATGCAGTATATCATAAAATCTCCTTGACTGCTCATAGCCAAGCCTCCTCCGGAAAAGTTATTTTTCCCGTCTTCTTCTCCTCGTCAAACATATTGAATAAAGTCAGCGGGCTCAGATGCCACAGCTTGGTTTCTGCTTCTTCCAGAAGCGAATACGTCTTAGACTCGTAAAACTCTTTTGCAGCAGTGATTTCGTCATAATGGTAGTTTTCAATAACAAGCTGTATTACTTTTGGCACAATCAGCACTAAGAAATTCCTTCAGATATCCGGAATTCATACGTAAATATTTACAAGTAATCCCTATATCTTTAGATTCTTGCATAACTCCAATATATGGTATGCCTCCATTATATAAATTAAGGCTGTTTTGTATAACATTCAATTGACCACGTGATTCAAATATAGTATCAGCTTCTGTTATCTGTATAAGTGCTATACCATGCTCACTAGCATATTTAATTGCTCCACTTTGAAATCCAGATGTGGAAATTAATATTCCTTTTTGTGCACCGATAGCCCTAATCTTATCATATAAAATCTGTACTTTCTCACGTGATATTGTATTTTTGTAACGCTTACATTCAACTATAGTAGTATATCTAACGCCCATTACATCAAAGCTAACAATACCATCAATCTGATAACTACCGTCACTTTTTTCAACAATTACATTATGCTCTATTTTCACATTTTCAAGTCCCTGTGTTTGCTGTTTCAAAAGATATAAAGAATATTTTTCAAAATCAGTTGGAGACATATTGCAAAAGCACTCTTTTGTTGGAACAAACATTACTTTCACCTCTGTTTAATCTTATCTTTGCCCAAACTCCTTATATGCGTCTTCAAAACTTCTTTTAACATTATCTACAGACCATTCGTATTCAAAGAACGCTTCATATGCTTCTTTCATTGAGAGCCACCAAGATTCATCTCCGACCCAGTTAGTATTATTGATTATAATTCTAATCTCTTCCGTCGCGTCATTTAAAAAATTAACCGCCAAGTTCCATCCCGCACTATGATAAAATGCGCCCCAGTCAGTGATATAACGCTCATAATACCATTCATCGTTATTTTCTGGCAATTCATAGTCATTAATGTAATGTTTAAGCTTAGGTTCTGTTGCACAATTTCTCAGAATTGTCGGAAGCAAGTAGTGTGCAGATTTATTTCTTATATTTTTAGATACTGCTCTCCACCATTCTTCATCACATCCAGTAAACACATCTTGTCCTGATGCTGCATCAATAATGGCTGTTAAGCTATTATATTTATCTATTTGAGATATCGATTCAGGGCGTTGCAATCCACATTCTTCTTTATTTATAACCGCCAGTCTCAAGACATGCTCCATTAAGGAACACATTGAAAGGATAGCACACTCCACATTGCCAACCATGAAAGATAGCACACTCTCTTTATGTAAACAATTAATAGATGGCTCTACCCATGGCAAAGCTTTCGGTAAGTCAGGAAAACTAGAACTCATATTTTTTAACAGTCTGCCTCCTGCGTCTTTTACACACCATACTTTCATGTATTTTCGCTCCTCACATTGTATGTATAAAAAATTTTTTTAAGTTTGTATGTAGCAACATATACCAATCATTTACAATTAGCTAAATAGAGTTTCTTCCAGCAATCCTTTTGACTCTTTATCTAATCTCAGCTTGTCAATCTGCTGCCCTTTTGATAAATATGTACACTCGTTATACTTTCCCTCATTGTATGCCTTAGAAAATATCGCTAGCACCTTACATACTGGGCTAATCATTTTGCGGACATCCCCATTATATAATGTAACAGGGTAGTCCACAGTTTTTCCAAATCGAAAGCCAACGCTTAAAACTGCTTTTGTGTTACCTACAAAATAATCTGCCTTAAGGTATACACCATTATTAATGGAATATCCTATCATACAGTTATTGTATAAAACATCTGACAAAAATGGCAACACCGCAAGCTTCTGTTGTATTTTCCCTTTTGTAAAGTTGATTATATCTCGTTCTGCCAGTTTATGATCTAAACATGCTCTGTAAAACTGCTTTGCCTTCAAAGTAGTTTCAATACCCGTCAAATGAAGGAAGTTCATATCTCTAAAACCAAACTGAACAGTTTTTGTTTCTGAACCTTCTTGATACACAACCATAAAGTTACGATCATTCAATCGCTCATCATATTGCTTCGCTGCATCCGTCACAATTTTAATCGCTGTTTTAATATCCACATTTTTACATTTTGCCATAATCTCTCCCCTACAACAAAAGGTTGCTCCGAAGAACAACCTTTTAACATGCTGATTTTTCTGTTGTCTGCCAACTTGCCACCCTACGAATGCGGCTAATCTATAGAGTTTTTCTGTTGCTCTCCAACCGTCCGGCTCACGAACCGGCTTATCTATCAGATTTTTAGGGTGTCAGCTCACCATGATAGGCATACCTATCTTTAATATTATTATATGCTTCTCTTGTTTTTATGTCAACAGGTTTCTTTTTTTGCACAAGAATATTGCCATCAAAGAAAAAGCTACTAATAAAGAGTGTAATAATAAGCACCTGCATTTGTCATGCTTTGTACTTTAAAATCAGCATCTTTTAATGCACTTGTAATCAAAGCTTTTTTGTATGGCACATGAAGTGTTGCAACCTTGCTCATATTATCCCTAAAGACAGGAACTTTATCCCACAAATCCTTAACCTGTTTGCGAATACCAGAGGAACTTGCAATATCTGTCTTATCTTTAAAATCCGGATAAATCACAATTACGGGTAATCCCTTTTTATTAATCCCATAATCCAGTTCCTCACGCAAAGCTCTACTGTTCTTTGTATTTTCACTCAAGAATAATACAATATTCTTTGACATATTAAGTCTTTCGTGCAATCTTTTCTTCAGAGTTTCCCACTCACTACCGTCACGAACATTATATGTTTTTGCGTGAGCATCAACAAAAGGAAAAGAACTATCAGCACCTTTCCATGCTCGCAATTGATTATAATAAATAAAGTCGGGTGTCGCATTCGCACCTAAACTTGTTGCACTAAACGGTTCTGAAACATAAAATGCCGTATAATTTGCCGTTCTGTTTACCATAGTTTACCTCCTTTGTATCACATTAAATAAATTTCTATACTCATATAAAGAAATCTTTTTAGCGTCACCATAAATAACTATTTTAACATTTGATTTTAAAGTTACTCCGCTACTGTTAAGCGTACACAACATGCATCGTAATAAATCTTCAGGGTCTTTGGGACCATCATCAAACCTAGAAATACCTGTACCTAATATAGGTAATACAACATCATTCCGAGCATATACACGGTTAATCTCTTTCCACATCTTCATAAGCATTGACTCAAAGTCAGCCATATTTGTATGTGCTTCGTGTTGTGAATTTAATTTTGTCATTGCAAGCATCAAATATGTATAACCATCAACGCTACTATCATATCTTATAATCGTTCCCAGTGGAAAGTCATATAAACCATCCTTGTTTTTCTTTAACTTAAGTTTTTTTGCTTCCACATCAACGATCTGTTCAATTTCTTCTTTTACGCTATGGTTCAAAACTAATTGGCTATGTAATGAGTTCTTTGATATTACAACATCGTCAACTCTAGTATCAAAATGTGTATCGCATCCTATCACTCTCATTCCAGAAGCGTTAAAAATATCTCCACAACCTATTGAAACCGGAGTTTTTCTAATCGTAGTTTTTACGGAGTCTCTAAAAACTTTTCCAATTATATAATAGGCCACACCAAATATCACTAAGAATAGACCAATTACAACTCCTATTCGTATTATAATACTTGACCCTTTCCAGTCCCCTAACGAAATACCTATTATGGACAGTACTGTTGAAATCAGTCCCATTGTAGTTATAGAAGTGATAACACTGTCCCTAACACGTTTTGAAAGATTATTATACCAAAAATACAGCTTTTTCATGGGTTCCAATTACTCCATTTCATATGTAGTCAGTTTTAAGCAGTGTTTCCACGTCATTGCAATTTCAAAACCATAACAACCAACTAGCTCCTTCAGTTATTCCACTCAATCGTGCCCACAGCATTATGGCTAAATCTGCAGATTTAGTGGTTTGCATATAAAAGTTTCTCCTCTTTGCTAATAGCAGATAAGAAGTCTTCACTCAGGCTTCCTGTCGTGACTAAATCGACTTGTACACCGAGTTCCCCTTCAATATCAAGCAGGAGTCCGGCAAGTGCAATACCACCAATAATACTACCCTTATCAATTCTTAAATTTACATTACTATGTTCGCTTGCATCGCCTCGAGCATAAGACCCAAAAAGATAAATATTTTGGGCTCCATATTCTTTTCCATATTTGGCAACTGTCCTTTGGATGTCTTCAAATTTTAACATAGCCTTCACTTCCTTATTTGACATTTTTACTGGCTTTCTTCATAAATCCGTCCTCAATTGCCGCTTCAAACCATACTCTTTTTGCATCCAATGCATTTTCGGTCACCTCTTCCAGTGTCTCACCGCAAGTTATGCATCCAGGAAGCTCTGGATAAAAAGCCACGAAGCCTCCTTCGTCCGGATCCTCCACCACCTTCAATTTATAATCCATAGCCATATATTCATCTATCGTTTTCGTCTTCGCCCCATTTGCAGCCTTCTTGAATTGAAGCAGCCCTTCTTCTGTGGACTCCGGATATTCATCATCCTCAGAAACAGGAAATGCAGACGCCATATTCAGCATTTTTATCTGATCTGGTGATGGCTTTTTTGTAACATCTATCTCCTTAATCATTATTATTCGTCTCCTTCTTATCTCTTTAGAAACTTGACTCGCGATTTTTTAACACTTATAATATAGTTAAATCCAAATTCAATGTACCATACCAGTAATCTTATCAAACCAGGAGGTGATTTTATGAAAACGGAATACGATTTTTCTCAGGGAGTAAAAAATCCATACACTGAGGAAAACAGCCAGCAGACTTCTTCAAGTGCAGCCATGAATGCGTTTATCGAAATGCGTGCTCATGCAGCTCGTTGCGGATTTATGACAGAAGAAGAAATTGAAGCTGAAATCGCAGCAGCAAGAAGGGGTGAATAAGTCATTGTTATAGCTTTTTATTCAGCTGCTCTCTGACTTTTTCAACCTCTTTCCTAAGCCAGTACTGATTGTACTCGTTTTCCATCGAATAAATTTTCCCGAGCATCTCGGTGTCCTCTTCATCGCGTGGCTGTGGTTCTATGCCCAGATCTGCAAAAGCTCTTTCCATAGAAACGACTTTTCCTTCATCAGCTTCTTTTGCTGCCTCTTCTAATTCCAGTCGACCCTTCTCGATGTCCTCTTGGGAGTACCCGAAAAATGTCATTTCGTAAATTATCTGCGCCAGAACATCATTTATACTTTTGATTGTTGATTCCGTTTCAGCGATGTAATATCCCATTATCTCGTCAAAATCCGTCAATATCCAGCTGTAAGTCTGCGGATTGCCGCATTTCAAAATGTCGGATTCAATACAGAGAACCGTTTCCGGGTTTTTCATATCTCTTCCATATGCCTTATGGCAAAAGAAGATTCCCCTTTCGTCATCACTAAGTGTCTTTGGTTCTATTGATTTAAGCTGTTCTATAAATTCATAAAACCGCTTGCGATAAGCATCTTTTATCTCAGAAACCGTTTTTTCAGAGTTAATATATCTTTCGTATTCGATTGGATACTCGTAAAAATATGTATCTGTCAGTTTATCAATATCTGTTTCTTTTATCCACTCGCGAACTGTTTTCATCTCTTCCCCCATTTTGATTCATAGTATATAAGGCAGGTTGAAACCGAACTTCCCCCGCCGATAAGTTTTCGCTGCAGCTGCCAGGATTATTAATTATTCGCTCTGTAAATCATGAACCTAAACTATAATATATAACAGATGAATAACGCCTGACCTTGCATTTGAACATTTACCTTTTCATGTAACCGCTGCGAGGTTTTGCTGACAACTGCAACCGGAAAGTCTTTTATCTTCTCACTTATTCCGGAATGTCAAATGACATGGTTGAGTTGGCCAGATCCAGTGCAAGCTGCACCTGTGCCAATTTATCCGAAACATCCTTAAGTTCTTTCTTGGCTTCTTCAATATCGTAATTGGCGTATACATAATCCACCACCGACGTTGCCCTGAGATAACCGCCCGTATCTCTCTGCTTAGGAAGCCTTGATGCCATTTCGCTGAGCAGCTGTTTCTGATATGAGAGCTGCGGTATGTATATGAGTGCCTGGTCGATAGTCATGCCAATCTCAGGGATAACCGTAGTTGAATTGAAAACGTTCAGAGCATGTTTTACACTTCTAATTCTTTCTTCCAGCTGATTCAGTTTGTGCAATGATTCTACCAAGTTAAACTCCGGCCTTACTGTTTCCGGGTCTTCTCCCATTGCCGCAAGAAAAGTCGATTTTTTTCTGATTTCCTCCTTAAGCAAAGAGTGTTCTTCATTAAGGCTTCTGAGCAGTTTTGCTGCCTCTGCTGATGTGTATTTCATATCCGTGTTCCTCCCTTTCTTTCCTTTTATATTATATAACAAATTGGAGCCACTAACAAGTTTAGCAAGATATCTCATGCAAGTCCCTTGCTCTATCTTCGTCTCTTACTCCCATCAGGTAGGCACCACGGCATATAATACCGCTTTCTTCCTGCATTTTAGCGACCAGATTATCAAGCTTACTAAAAAGCTCACTTTCCATTCCACCAATACCATCCGTCAACTCTGTAAGCAGTTTCACGAGCTCTCCATGGGCTTTTTCATACCTGCAGTTATTCTTAATTACCTCTCCGACCGGGTCCTCATAGTAAGCATCATAGTATTCGCCCATAAAAGTCTGTCTTGACTCTTTCTCGCATCCTGTTAAAAGCTTAAATTCATTGAAAAACAACTCCTTCATCTTCTGATAGAATGCTTCCCCGTCAGCTTCACCGAACTGCAGCTTTATAAGGTCCGATGCCATTGAAAGACTGCTCGCATTTTTAACATCAGACAGTATGGCATCCTTTATTGTTTCTGCCCGCTTTATGCTTTTTCCTGGATCAAGCTGTCTTCTGATTATTTTAGCAACAGTGTCAAAATGCTTGTCCCCGCTTA
>CALZOZ010000006.1 GCA_945828095.1 uncultured Clostridia bacterium | reverse complement strand
GAATATGATGGTTTACTAAACAAAAGGGGTAAAAACAGGAGGTACAATTTTGAAAAGAAAGATATTACTTGTAATTATGGTGATGGCTTTAAGTTCTAGCATGTGTTTTGCTACACAAGAGCAAATCTATAATCCTCTAGAGCCGGTAATTCCTGCTTATGTAGCTGTTAGTAGCGTCTCTTCTGTAACAACAATAAAAAGTGGCACTGCAACATACTACGCTGAACTAGCTTCACAACCCGGGAAAACTATTACAAAGGTGGTTTCGACACTAAAATTGGTCAATAGTAAAGGTACAGTAGTTCAGACGAAAACAGAAACACTGACGCCAAATTACGGCTATTTCAGAATTCAGAATACAAAAAAGCTGACGACCCGTGGGGCCTATCACGCTGAAGCCTCTTTGAAGGTTTATAACGGAACAAAGCTTTTAGAAACAGTTACAATCAGTTCTAAAAGTGCAACCTACTAAAATACCATAAAAGAGTATAATGATATGAAAGGTGAATATTGTTAGAGCCCGGCTTTTCAATGCATACGCATATTGCAGATGGGGCAGAAACGAGCCGAAGTTTTGGTACAAACATGGATATACTTGATTTTAGCGTTGTAATCGCGTTCTATTTTTGATATTTCGATGTTTTTATTTTCTAAGTTAAGAAGATTTATGATATTATTCATATGAGTCCTTTCCCTAAAATCTGTTGCAGGATTATTGTAAGGGAAAGACATGTGGGAGGCAAGAAATTGTCTCTCATTTTGTTTTAAAAATGTTTTTGAAGCATTAAAAAAGCAGAGAAAAAGTGAAATAATTCTCTGCTTATTTACAGACCCTAGCGAGTGCCCCCCATTTAACTGAGACCCAATTAACTTTGGGTACCCCTCTTTTATTATGCCTTAAAACGGATTCAGCTTTCCCGTTGCCATCATATAAATTGAGATGACTGCCAAAATGAGAATTAACGCAGCAGCAGCTTTTTCTGTTGTACGAGTAAAAATCGGCAGATTCTTTTCCTGCCTGCCGCGTATGAACACCAGCAGACCCGGAGCATACAGAACAGTGGTGATAAGCACGTAATCAAGACCTCCCGAGTAGAGCATCCAGAAACCGTAAATGGTGCCGATAAAAGCGAACACCAGAGCCACAGCCCGGGACCCTCCCGGAGCCTCAGTGCTGCTTTCTATTGCAATAGATCCGCTGCCAAGTCTTTCGAAACCGTCGCCTCTAAGGGACAGCTTGAGATAGTATGCGGCGCTGAGCAGATAAGGAATCATAATCATGGATGTGCTCAGTGCGTAAAATGCCTGATAGGTTGAAGCACTGAAATAGCATATGATCAGAAACAGCTGAATCAGTCCGTTGGTCAGGTACAGGGAGAAGGCCGGGGAGCCATGACGGTTTGCCCGTCCGAATGCCTCCATGAAGCCTCCTTGCTGTGCTGCCGAGTAAGGACAGTCTGCTGCCAGAATGGTCCAGCCCAGCAGAGCCCCTGCAAGGGAAAGGATAACGCCGATGTTTATCAGAGCAGCACCCCAAGGGCCTACGGCATATTCCAGAATCCCTGCCATCTGCGGAGTTGGAAGTGCTGCCATTTCATCTGTAGTCATCACACCGAGGCTCAGGACGGCAGTCATTACGTAAATAGCCAGGATACCTACAAAGGCGGTGATTGAAGCTTTTCCCACATCGCTGGCGCGGCGTGCACGTCCTGAAAGTACAACAGCGCCTTCGATACCTATAAAGGACCATACAGTGGCAGAGGTAGTAGCTTTCACCTGGTCGCCCAGAGACATGGTTCCGTCTCCCCAGAAGTTGTTCATAAATATTGCCGGATCAAAAGCACCGACGAAGATTACTGCCACCACAAAGACCAGCAGGGGAACCAGTTTTGCTATGGTGGTGACAATGTTGATAATTGCAGCTTCCTGCATTCCACGAAGGACCAGATAGTTGACGAGCCACAAGAATATGGAGGCAAGAACAATGGACGGCAGATTGTTGCCTGTGCCAAAGGCCGGAATGAAATATCCTATTGCTCCGAATAACAGGGTCAGGTATGAGACATTGCATAGGAGGGCACTTACCCAATATCCCCATGCAGAAGTAAATCCGATGTATTCGCCAAAACCTTCACCGGCATAGCTGTATACACCGTTAGTAAGGTCCGGGCGCACTTTGTTGAGCCCAAAGTAACACATCATCAGGCCCAGCATGCCTATGCCGCAGATGAGCCAGCCTATTAGAATTGCTCCGGTGTGAGCTCCCGCAGCAGCCATGTCGGCGGTGATGGTGAAAATGCCGCTTCCGATGGTGGAGCCGATTATGACGGCAATCAAACTGAGAGGACCCAGCTGCTTTTGAGAATCGTTCATTTTATTTTCCTCCTGAAAACATATTGACAAATGCTATAAATGTTATTATGACCGTAAAATTAAAAAATATAAGACTGTGAAGAAAGTGAAAAGATTTAAAAAACAGTTGACAATGTCGATATTCGAGATATAATGGAAGCAAAGAAATATCGATATTCGACAAAGGAGCAGTATGGCTAGAGAAAAATTACAGACTTTAACGGAACAGATGTTTTATGCATTGCTTTGCTTTTACGAGGAATGCTGCGGAACAGATGTAATGAAAAAAACCAATGAAATCACCAAAGGCAGAGTCAGAATCGGATCCGGAACATTGTACAATCTGATAGAGCAGTTTACAAACGAGGACATAATACGTGAAACAAAGGTGGATGGACGAAAGAAGAGTTACATTTTAACGGAGAAAGGCAGGAACATTCTTGCAAATGACTGTAGGCGACTACAGCAGCAAATAGAGGACTTTAATATGTACAGTCGATCAGATAGGAGGTTATAAATGGGTATTTCTGATACAAGATATCAATTGTCGCTTTTTGCAATGTTTGATTATGAGAGTGTGGAAAACAGGTTGGGAAAGATGGCGGCCAAAGGCTGGAAGATTGAAAGCACCGGTGTATTCTTTTGGAAATATGTGAGGGCAGCCCCTAAAAAGAAAAAATACGCAGTTGTTTTTTCTAAAGACACATCAGAATACAATCCTTACCCTACGGACGGACAGCATCTTCTCAGAAAACTGTGCAATGATGATGGATGGGAAAAAGAGGCAGAGTGGAAGCAAATGGAGATTTTTTCTACCGATAATGTGGAGAAAAATCTGGAGACAGACGAGATGGTAAGACTAAGCAGTATTCGACGTGCAATGAAAAAAACCTTCATACCATGCTGGACGATAGCTTTGGTAGGTATGCTCTTTCTTGCACTGCAGAATATGGCCGGGTTATACACCGGCAATACACAAGACGAATATGGAACGCTTTGGGCTGTTATCATAACCATGTATGCAGCTTTCGTGTCGGCAGCAGTCCTGATAAGCTACCGGATATGGCTCAAGTTATCGGAAGGATCAATAAGAGAAGGAGGAAAATGTGTGAGTGCAAGATGGCATCGCAGGATGCAAGACGGGTTGTGCATAGGATTATTTATTCTGGCAGGAGTATACCTTCTAGGTGATGATATTTCGTATGGGTTAAGTAGTATCGCTTATGTCCTCATATATCTTGTTATACTCATAATGGTAGTTATAATCACAAATTTATTTGGTAGTTATCTTAAGCTGAAGGGATTCTCAAAGAAATCAAACATGATTTGTTCAGGTGTTATGTGTGTTGCTTTAATAATCCTTGCTTTGATCGTGTTAAAGGCGTCAAGGTTTATAATGTAGCTATCATAATAACACTCTAAATTACAACGGCCGCAGTAGCGGCTTTTTTTCTGTCTGAGAACCTATTGACAAACATCTCAAAATGTATTATTGTACTAATTAAATAATACAACAACACAGGGAAATTAGGAGGTGAGAGAGCATGGATAAAAAGCTGAGTGAAAATATGCCCATTTACGTTCAGATAATGAACAGCGTAAAAGAGGCCATCGCCGCAGGGGAGCTTGCACCGTCGTCAAGAGTGCCGTCAGTCAGGGAACTGGCACGGGATTTTGAGGTCAATCCGAACACCATGCAGCGGGCACTTAACGAACTTGAACGAGAGGGACTTCTGGTATCGGAAAGAACTTCCGGGAGATTTGTAACTGCTGACAAAAATCTGATAGACCAGCTGAAACATGAGATGGCGGCGAAGACTACGGATAACTTCCGCAAGGAAATGGCCGCTCTTGGTTTCAGGGACGATGAAATGATGGATTTTTTTCGTGAAAGGTGCCGTAAAGAAATGACAGCAGAGGCTGAGGCACCGGAAAGGGTTGGTTAAAATGGAAGAGAGAAAACTGAAGCTGATAGAGAACCCTCCCGTAGCGGAGATAAAAGGAGTAAGCAAGGTTTTTGACAGTGTCTGCGCTCTGGACGATGTCAGCCTTACCATTCCTGAAGGGAGAATCATAGGACTTACCGGCCCCAATGGCAGCGGCAAGACTACACTCCTTAAGATAATGGCAGGCTTCTATGCGGATTATCAGGGCAGCGTGACCATTGGCGGATTTAAGCCGGGAGCAGAGACCAAGGCTCGTGTAGCATATCTGCCTGATAAGGACGGACTGCCTGAGGATATGGAAGTATCGAAGATGATAAAACTTTACAGCACATTCTTTGACGATTTCGATGAGGAAAAATGCAGAGAACTTTTAGGGATGTTCGACATAAGAGAGAAGAGCATGCCCAGGGAGATGTCAAAAGGGGTTATAGATAAACTGCAGATTTCCCTGTTAATGTCTAGAAGTGCGAGACTGTATCTGCTGGACGAGCCTATCGGGGGCGTTGATATTGAGGCCAGAGACCGGGTGCTGGATCTGATTCTGGATAACTTCAATCCGAAGGGGACCATGCTTATAGTAACTCATCTGATACACGACATAGAAAGACTTTTTGATTCGGTCATTGTGCTGAGAAAGGGCAAAGTTGCGGCTTTTGAGGATACCGATGTGCTCAGGGCCAGGTGCGGAGGCGGTCTGGAGGAAGCCCTGAAGGAGATTTTCAGAGGTGAAAATTGGGATGATGCAGCAGATCATCCGGGAGGAAGGTTATGAAAACAAAAGAGAGGGGCAGTTTAAATATCCTGAAGAGCCGGTTTGTGGTCATTACTCTGGCAGCTGTGCTGTGCCTTACGGTGATTATTGGAGTATCAGTAAAAATTATGCAGATGATATCTTCAGGGACATGGCAGAATCCAAGCGATGAAAAGGCTCAGGAACTTCTGGCAGGCGGTGGCGAAATCGTTTTTTCGTTCGGCAAATACAGTGATATCGTGGTTCTTGACGGTGAAAGAGGTGTATTTGGAGTCAAGGAGTTCAGTGATGGTCAGGCCGAAGACGGCGAATACAAACCGGTGGATGCGGAGGGGAATCCGGTGGATTACCATGTGAAGGAAGCTTCGGAAGATTACGAGATTACAGAAGATAAAACCGCTATTGTAGATTTGCGCACAGGAAAGGAAGTTTTCCACACTGCTCCGGGGGAAACAATAGCGGGAAAATTCGGGCACTGCTGGATTATAGACGGAACCGAATCAGAAGAATTCAAGGATAATGATGGCTTTTCATCGGTTTACTTTTATGCACTGGACGATAAGTTCAATGTGGCTCTGGACGGTATGATTTTCAACTATTATGAATCATTTGGCAGATATATGCTGGTTCAGGCGGAAAAGAACATTACCTATGATACCAGAGAGCAGCTGTATGGAAGATCATTTTTCAGTGATAACATAGAAAAAACGGTGATCGATACGGAAGGCAGAGTTGTCTATAGAGACGGTGATTACGATGACGATGGATATATAAGAGGAATCACCGGAAATATTATGATCAAAGGGGACGGAATTGTGCTCACATATATCGATCTTGATAAGCTGTCTGCGGGAGAAGAAAACTGCATTGTGCGCAGGCATGAGAAGCTTTTGTGTACAATGGACTTCGATGACGGAAGTGCGCCAGCCTGCCGAATGAAGCTGAAGACAAACAGGGATGCTCGAATGCTGGAGGACTTTCAACCCGCCGGACCTGAGGCGGAAAGAGAAATGGCAAAGTACAAATGGGGGTTTGTAGACGAGAATTTTGAGCCTATTACCTCTATGGATTTTGACGGTGCCTACGCCAGCGAAAATGGCTACGCAGTGGTTATTTACGACGGAAGTAAGGCGCTGATACGGCTGAAAGGGGGAAGAGACAGTTGAACAGACTTGATAAATGCATAAAGCTGAACTTCGGGATGGTGGAAAACGAGATAGGTATCATGTGCGTTATGGCGATGGGAATTATTCTCTGCGGTCTGGGATTAACGTTGCTTATTCTGGTGCCTGTTTTAGCAGTAGTTCAGGTGGTATTTGTTGTAAAAATGTACAAGAAGCTCTATTATACAAGCCTTTACGGGGAAACTGCGGTGCTTTACCAGTCTATTCCCGTTTCGGTGGAGGAAATGGCGGTGAGCAGAATTTTCACAGCCGGCACGGCACTTCTTATGGCTAATGTTGTGACTGTATTGTGCCTTGTTATAATGATGAATATGGGTACGCTGGCCGGGAGCATTTTTAATCTTATGCTGGATATCGCTGATATAGATTGGGGAGATTTTTCTCTGGAATCATTGCTGCCGTTAACATTCCTGGCTTTTGTTTCATCCATATACCGGCAGAGCGCATATATACTCGCAGTTGTCGTGATATACAACTCACTCCCGGAAGTGCGCAGAAAGGAAGGTGCAAAGCTAATCACTTTCCTTATTGCAGGGGTAATACATGTGGCACTTGGCAGTATGGACAATTTGCTGGAGCTGCTTGGGGCAGAGCAGGCAGACCTTTGGGTGCCGGCGGTATGCATGATTTTTGATGTGGTGCTTACGGTGGTGTTTTACAGGATAACGGTTAAATTGCTGAAGGAGAAATACGCACTTAACTGATGGGGGTGAAATGCGATGAGAAGGGGAAAATTTAAAGAATATTATATCCTTAATTCCGGGCTTGTTTCACCGGTGAGCTATGCGCTGAGCCTGATTTTGGCAGTAGGAGCAGCTCTGCTGCCGGGCGATAAAATAAACTTCGGCGTGACGATTATTATTATATGGGCATGCTGCATGAAAGACATAGTCAGAATTTGCTCGAAGACGTTATATCAAAAGGAGGCATACTTCTATCAGAGCTTTCCGGTGACACCTTTTCAGACAATTCTGGCTAAGACACTGGTCTGCGCACAGCTTCTGCAGACGGCACCTCTGGCCTTTTCTGTTACTAAGCTGGTAACGACGAGTGAGTTCTATGGGCTGGAGAGGGGCGGATTTCCGGCGATTATATTGGGGTTCATAGGGCTGGAGGCGTTTTGTTTTTTAGTGGTAGGAATAGTACTTGAGGGGCTTGGTTTCGGTAATTATAGTTTCAGAGATAGAAAAAAGGGGCGACCGGGGACAGTGGCCAGCATATTTGCCATGGGAGTACAATTTGCTCTGCTTTTTTGGATAATGCAGCAGATGCTCAAGGTCATGGATAATTTGTTTTTTGGGGCGATAACTGTGGGGGTATTGGTATTGTGTTCCATTTTATGCGTACGGACCAACAGCATGAGATTGGAGAAAGATTACAGCCTATAGCGGAGTGGACTGGAAAGCAGTAGGGCGTACCGTTCATTATATAAAAGAGCACTTTTAATAATTTACGCAAAGCTTTTTTTATGGTAAAATAAATATGTATGTGCACAAGAGCTGCCGGCGGAAGCACAGAGCAGCTTTTGTTGTATAATTAAGAAAAGAAATCTAAGATAAGGAGTAAGACTATGCTTAAACTTGACAGCATCAAGGCTGAAATTCCGGCTATCAGGCCGGTTCTGGCAGAAGTCGGTGACTCTCTTTGACCTGGCTCACCTGAGATCAGAACTTGAGAGAGCAAACAGAGAAATGGAGCAGCCGGATTTTTGGGACGATCCGGAGAAGGCGCAGAAGGCCATGAAAGCCAAGAAATCCATGGAAGATACAATCGGTGGATTTGAAGGACTGGAGAAAGCCCTTGCGGATATTGAGGAGCTTATAGAGCTTGCTGAAATGGAAGAGGCAGCCGGTGCAGCGGATGAGGAAATTTCCGAGACAGCAGACACTATCGAGAGCGACTTTGAGACGCTTAAAGAAAATCTGGAAAACTTGAGGCTGCGTACCCTTCTCACGGAAAAATATGACCACTGCGGAGCTATTGTTTCCGTACATGCAGGAACGGGCGGAGTGGATGCCATGGACTGGGCGCAGATGCTGCTTCGTATGTACACCCGCTGGTGTGATAAGAAGGGATATGAAATTAAGATGCTGGATTATCAGGATGATACGGAAGCCGGAATCAAGAGCGCAACTTTCCTTGCAGAGGGAGAGAACGCCTACGGATACCTTAAGAACGAAAAGGGCGTACATCGTCTGGTAAGAATATCACCTTTTAATGCAGCGGGAAAGAGGCAGACTTCCTTTGCCATGATAGAAGTTACGCCGGAAATCGATGATGAAATAAATGTTGAGATAGATCCTGATGATTTGAGAATCGATACCTATAGGAGCAGCGGAGCCGGCGGTCAGCACGTAAACAAAACTGACTCGGCTATCAGAATTACCCACCTGCCTACAGGGATTGTTGTCACATGCCAGAACGAGCGAAGTCAGCATCAGAACAAGGATATGGCTATGAAAATCCTTATGGCAAAGCTGACAGAACTGGCAGAGCAGGAGCACAAGGAGAACCTTAAAGAGCTTAAGGGTGATTACTCCATGAACACATGGGGATCACAGATACGTTCCTATGTTTTTCAGCCGTACACCATGGTCAAGGATCACAGAACCGGTGCCGAGACTGCCAATGTAACGGCGGTGATGGACGGAGATCTGGACTATTTCATCAATGAGAAGCTTAAGCAAAAAGATTAAAATACAGAAGGAAAACAGGTTAAAAATATGGATATAATTCAGAAACTTGCAAGCGAATTTAAAATCAGAACGGCTCAGGTGGAGCACACTGTGGAGCTCATCGATGAGGGAAATACTATCCCTTTTATCGCCAGATACCGTAAGGAGGTAACCGGAGGCCTTTCCGATGTGACTCTGCGTGATCTGGACGAAAGGCTTAAATACCTGAGAAACCTTGAAGAAAGAAAGGAAGAGGTAATTCGCCTTATTGAGGAACAGGGCAAGCTGACAGAAGATCTTCGTGCGGAAATTGAAAAGGCTGAGGTGCTGCAGAGAGTAGAGGACCTGTACAAGCCTTACAAGCAGAAGAAGGCAACCCGCGCATCCAAGGCAAAGGAAAAGGGATTAGAGCCTCTGGCGATGATTATTTTTGCCCAGCTTAAGACCGACGGCACGCCGGAAGAAGCTGCACAGCCTTTCATCAACCCTGAAAAGGAAGTAAATACTGCAGCTGATGCTCTTCAGGGAGCCTGCGATATAATCGCGGAAATGATTGCCGACGATGCTGAGATCACCAAGGATATCAGAGAAAAGACTTTTGCAGAAGCGGTTATCGCAACGGAAGCCACAGATCCGGAAGAAAAGACAGTTTACGAGATGTACTACGACCACCAGGAGGCACTTGCCAAAATCCCTAACCACAGAGTTCTGGCCATTAACAGAGGGGAAAAGGAAAAGAAGCTGAAGGTAAAGGTTGTTGTAGACGCCGAGAAGATGCACAGCGTAATCGCACGCAGCATAATAAAGAACGAAAAGAATATTTTCTTCGGACTTCTTCAGGACACTATCGCTGATGCCTATAAGAGACTTATGGCACCTTCTATAGAAAGAGAAATGCGAAATCTTCTCACTGAGAGGGCCGAAGCTGAGGCTGTAAAGATTTTTGCCAAAAATACAGAAAGCCTTCTGATGACGCCGCCGGTAAAAGGCAAGCGCATTATCGCCATCGATCCGGGATACAGAACCGGCTGCAAGGTGGCAGTTCTCGACGAGACGGGCAAACTGAAGGCCTACACTACCATATATCCGACAGAGCCTAAAAACGACATCAAGGGTACAGAAGCTGTGCTCAAGAAAATCGTAGAGAAGTATCACACAGATATTATTGTAGTAGGAAACGGCACCGCATCGAGAGAAACGGAAGAGGTTGTGGCTAACTTTATTAAAAAAGAAGGCTACGACATTCAGTATACAATCGTAAACGAGGCGGGGGCTTCTGTATATTCGGCTTCCAAGCTGGCTGCAGAGGAATATCCTGACCTTGATGTTACTACAAGAGGTGCCATGTCCCTTGGACGCAGACTGCAGGATCCTCTGGCAGAGCTGGTTAAGATAGACCCGAAAAGTATCGGTGTGGGACAGTACCAGCATGATATCAACCAGAAGCTTCTAGAAGGCGCATTGACCAACGTGGTTGAGGACTGCGTAAACAGAGTTGGCGTGGACCTTAATACAGCATCCCCATCACTGCTTTCGTATATTGCAGGTGTAAACATGGGAATCGCCAAGAACATCGTGGCCTACAGAGAAGAGCATGGACGCTTCAACAACAGAAAGGAACTGATGAAGGTGCCTAAGCTGGGAGAAAAGGCTTTCAACCAGTGTGCAGGTTTCATGCGAATTACCGAGGGAGAAAACCCGCTGGACGCAACATCTGTTCATCCTGAATCCTATGGCGCAGCTCAGGCTATGATGGAAAAGCTGGGGGTTGACCCGCAGGCTGTGAGAGCAGGCGGCGATAAGGATATGGAAAAGAAAATCAAAGCGGCATACCCGGCTAAGTCCCTGAAGCAAAGCATTGCGGCCATGGCCGCTGACCTTGGAGTGGGCGAAATGACTTTGACGGACATTATCGAAGAAATGAAAAAGCCTGCAAGGGACCCTCGTGAAGATGCGCCTCCTGTGATTTTCAGAAACGATGTGAAGTCTTTTGAGGATCTTAAAATAGATATGGAAATGACAGGAACAGTAAGAAATGTAGTGGACTTCGGCGCTTTCGTGGATATCGGCGTGAAGAATGATGGCCTGGTACACATATCACAATTAAGCGATAAGTATATAAAGCACCCGATGGATGTGGTATCTGTAGGGGATACTGTGAAAGTCAAGATTATTTCCATTGACTACGACAAGAAAAAGGTCGGTCTGACCATGAAAGGATTAAAGGGTAATAACTAAATGATAAATACGGTTTTGTTCGATTTTGACGGAACTTTGGTAAATACCAACGATGTAATTGTGGCATCATGGCAGCACACATATATGCATTATCTGGGCAGGGAGGAATCTCTGGAAAAAATCACTGCCTGCTTCGGTGAACCGCTGCTTCTCACCATGGAAAGGGAGTTTCCTGGAGTTGACCCGGAGGAGTCGGCCGAGGTATACCGCAGATATCAGCGGGAGTATGCCGATGAGCTGGTAAAAATCTTCCCCGGAATCAAGGAACTTCTGGAGGAACTTAGAAAAGCCGGATACAGAATGGGTATCGTGACCTCAAGAACCAGGGAGTCTGCCCAGAGATACATGGACATGTTCGGTATAGGACCATATTTTGAGGCAATGGTAACCTGCGAGGATACAAACATCCATAAGCCTAATCCGGAGCCCATTCTGCTGTGCCTGGACAAGATGGGAATCACTGCAGACGAGGCTATAATGGTGGGCGACAGTCCTTTTGACATCAAGTGTGCAAACAATGCCTGCGTAAAATCGGTTCTGGTAGACTGGAGAATCACGGGATGCGGGGAATCTCCCATTGCAGACGCTGTTGAGGATTATACCATTGCCGAGCCGGCAGGGCTGATGGAGGTTCTGAAAAAAGTAAACGGGTAGGAGGGGCCTTATGCTTACCATCTATTACGGACGCGAAAGCGTTGACAAGGAAAAATTCATATTTGACAACATAAAAGGTCGGGCACTTATTATAGTTCCCGACCAGTTTACATTGGAGGCAGAAAGAGAGCTCTTTGAGGCCCTTGGAGTGACAGCGCTTATGGATATTGAGGTGCTTTCCATGTCAAGGCTGGGATACCGCCTGCTTTCGGAGCTTGGCGGCAGCAAAAGGACCTTCATAGACAAGTATGGCAGGCATATGATACTGGCTCAGACAGCTCTCGAGGAAAGGGAAAACCTGCAGGTGTTCCGCGGTCTTGAGGGCAAAAGCTCCTTCATCGATATGGTAAACAACTTCATTACAGAGATGAAACAGTATAACTGCGGCTCAGCTGAGCTTGCTGAAATGGCGGCGCAGACAGAAGAGGGTTCATATGTGCAGAAAAAGCTTCAGGACCTTGAACTTCTCTTCAGTCGCTACGAAGAAAAGATTGAAGGAAAATACACAGATTCAGAGGATTACATAAATCTTGTTTTAGATAAGATAAGCAGATCTCGCCTTATAAGCGGAAATAATATATGGTTTTACGGATTTGACAGCTTCACGCCTAAAGCCTTGTCCATAATGGGCGAGCTCATGGTAAATGCTGCTGAAGTAAACGTGGTTCTAACCGGCTCGGAAGATCTGAAGGAGAGAGATGCAGAGCTTTTTGAACTGTCACGGCGCGTTATGGATATGCTCACAGACGAAGCCCGGTCCAGGGGAATAGCTGTGACGAGAAAAGAAATTATGGCGGCGTACGCCTTCGCCGGAAAGGCTCCCGCCATGAGCCATATTGAGCGGGAGCTGTATGCCCTGCCGGCGAAGGCGGCGGGTCAGGCAGAAGGCTCGGGCGGCTCGGATAAGGGCCTGACCCTGCTTTCCGCCTCGGGGCCGTACAGTGAGGCGGAAAGCGCCGCCTGCTTTGTGCAGAGATTGGTTCGAGACAAGGGATATCGTTACAGCGATATAAAGGTTATATGCAACGATCAGGATGTTCGCGGGCCTATACTCAAAAGAATTTTCAGAGAGTATGGAATGGAACTGTTTTCTGATGCCAGAAAGGATATACTTCAGAGTCCTATTCTGCAATTTGTCATATCGTTATTAGACGTTGTAATTGAAAAATACAGGTCCGAAGCCCTCTTCAGAGTGCTCAAATCGGGATTTAGCGATTTGACTTCTGACGAAATCACAGACCTTGAAAACTACGGTATCAAATACAGAATCAAAGGCGCCATGTGGAAACGCCACTTTGTCAAGGGCGAGAAAGAGTATGGAACAGAAGAACTTGGAAGGCTTGACGAAATAAGAAGCCGTGCAGCAGCACCTTTGGAAGCTTTCGAGGAGATACTTAAGAAGTCCCGGACTAACAGAGACTTTATAGAAAGCCTGTATAAATACCTTTACGAGGCTGTTTGCCTTCCGGAAAAAATCACCTCATTTATGGATGAGCAGTCAGAGGGAGGGAGACAGGACCTGGCTGAGGAAACTGCACAGATATGGGGATGCCTGGTGCACATTCTCGATCAGATTGCCGGGATTTCCGGTGAGGATAAATTTATACCGCGGACTTTCCGCGATCTGCTTAAAACGGGCCTTTCTCAAATGGATATAGGACTGCTTCCGCCGGCAAAGGACGGGCTGATGATGGGAACCATGCAGCGCAGCCGCAGCGGCAGAATAAAGGCACTTGTAGTTGTAGGGGCAAATGAGGGTATACTTCCTCAGGAAAAAGCTGATGCAGGACTTTTTGGAAGTGAGGAGAAGGAACTTTTCAATGAGCGCGGCATAAGGCTCTGCAAGGTGGACGGGGTAAGGCTCATGGAGGAGAGGATGGGCATATACAGGAATCTTTCCAAACCAACAGAGATTCTTTATGTGAGCTGTGCGTTGGCCGATGCAGAGGGAAATCAGATAAAGCCGTCCCCTGTCTTCAATAAGCTCCACGAAATTTTTCCTGACGTACCGGTAGAAAGGGATGTTCTCAACCGCGGTGACAGCATTGAGCTTATAAACGGAAATGTAAGCGGACTTAGACATATGACTGAGGCTATGCAGGCTGTCAGCGAGGGAAGAGAGCTTGCACACCAGTGGCAGCAGATGGCTGACTGGCTAAAAGCGGAAAAACCCGAGGAACTTCAGCCTATAATAAGCGGTCTTTCCTTCACCAACCATCAGGAGGCGCTGGGAAGAGAAGCAGCAGCGGAGCTTTTTAAAAAAGATTCGTCAGGAGACTTGAGTGTGAGTCCGTCCAGACTGGAGAAATTTTCACGCTGCCCGTTTTCACATCTGGCAGCTTACGGACTCAGGCCGGAAGAACGGAGAATATTTGAGATAGCTCCAAGAGAAATCGGTGACATTTTTCATCAGTGCCTCATGGAGCTGACCGGCAGACTTACGGTAAAGGGTATAGATATTACAGCTCCTGAATCTCCGTGGATGACCATAACCGACGAGGAAATCAGATCCTTTGTTGAGGAAACGGTAAAGGAACAGCTGAAGGGATACAGAGAAGGTCTTTTCAACCTGGGAAATGAAGAAAAGTACAGAGGCCAACGGGTAATTCACATCTGCGAGAAGGTGTGCCGCACAGTAATCGATCAGGTGCGGGCAGGCAGCATAAAGGAATGCCGCTTTGAAGTGCCTTTTGGAAGGAATGCCGCCGCGCCGATAAAGCCTATTGAGGTGAAGCTTGAAAATGATACTGTCTATATAGAAGGCAAAATCGACAGAGTTGATTATCTTCCCGGGGACAGAGTGAAGATTATCGACTATAAGACGGGAAATGAAGTTTTCAGTACAGAAGAGGCGGCAGCAGGTTACAGACTGCAGCTTATGCTCTACCTTGAGGCTTCCATGGAAAACACCCGCAAGCCTGCCGGAGTCTTTTATTTCAACATCAGCGAGCCTATGATAGATATGTCGGCGAAAGCCATAGATGAAGATGAAATCGCTGAAAAGGTAAAGAAAAACTTTAAACTGAACGGTGTCATCGTGGATGACCCGGATGTAATAAGAAACGTGGCCGGTGATTTTACCGGATATTCTGACATTCTGCCTTTACGGAAGGGCAAGGAAGGTATAGTGCCGTCAGGGAAGGGAGGTCTTCTCAGCGATGGAGAATTTGAAGAACTTCGAGGCGCAGTAAGCAAAAAAGTCCGCGACATATGTGCGGACCTTGTAGAAGGCAGGATTGATATTCACCCGATGAAAACAGGTGATCGTTCCGCCTGTACTTATTGCGGCTATAAAGGCATCTGCCGTTTCGATACTGTATTCGACGGATGCAGCTATAACATTATTTAGTCATTTCACCCCTGAGGTCGGTTTCCATGAGTTCTTTAATCTTTTCGCGGGAGTATCCGCAGCTGAAGAGATAGTAAAGCTTGGCTACGGCAGCTTCGGTGGTCATATCGTAGCATCCGACAGCACCGAATTCCTTCAGTGCGTTGCTGGTTGCATATGTCCCCAGCTTGGTTGTTCCCTGATAACATTGGGAACAGACTGTGACGATGGAACCGTTTTCAGAGGCACGCCTGATACTGTTGACCAAAGGACGGTTGTTGCTTGGAATATTGCCTTCACCGAAGGTTTCCAGAACAACGCCGCTCAGCTTTTCGGAGATAATCTGCTCGAAGAGTTCGAACTGTATGCCCGGGAAAAACTTCAGAACGCCGATAGGCACCTGGCGCAGCTCGGTGAGCTTGAATTTGTCAGCCTGCTTAGGCTTGACAAGGGCCTGATGGTTGTATTTGATATCGATGCCTACATTGGCAAGGACCGGGTAGTTAGGCGATGTGAATGCCATGAGTTCGTCAGCGGAGGTCTTGGTGGAACGGTTGCCGCGCAGCAGCTTTCCTGCAAAGTAAAGGCAGACTTCGTTGGCGACTCCCTCGGAGGCGATGACGATGGAATTTATCAGATTGTCGCGACCGTCGCTTCTGAGTTCGCACAGGGGAATCTGGGCTCCTGTGAGGACAATCGGTTTGTCCAGTCCCTCTAGCATAAATGAAAGTGCAGAGGCGGTATAAGACATTGTATCCGTTCCATGCAGCACCACAAAACCGTCGTAATTATTGTATCTGTCCCGGATTTCCCGACCGATGTTAACCCATTCTCCTACAGCTACGTTGGCCGAATCAAGAAGGGGATCAAACTCTACGATATCCCAGTTAGGCATATCCTTGTTCTTTAACTGCGAAATTTCCTCCAGCAGGCTGGTGAAATATCTCTTTTTAGGCGCATAGCCCTGCTCTGTGGGAACCATGCCGATGGTTCCTCCTGTGTATAAAATGCATACTCTTTTTTTCATGGTAGGATTTACATCTCCTTATTCATCACTTGACACTTATATGCACATCATAACATATTTTATGCGTTATTGCCATCTATTATTTTACCGATATAGGACATATTAGATACATAAAAAGGTGCAGAAACACAAAAAATAGGAATAAATATGCAATTCAGAATTGAATATACAATCACCATATGATAAAATATGATTACTAAAAAATGTGCAAATGCACGAGAAAAAAGGAGCGAAATGATGGAAATACAGAGAAACGGATATTTAGAGCAGTTAATTCTGCGAAAGGATAACGGAATGATAAAGGTAATTACAGGTATTCGCAGGTGTGGAAAATCGTTTCTACTCTTTACTATATTTAAGAGGTACTTGCTTGAAAATGGTGTTAATGAGGATCATATCATTGAAATTGCTCTAGATGGCATTGAAAATGAGGAATTAAGAGATCCCAAAGCATGTTATCAGTATATTAATGATGCAATGAAGGACGATGGCAGATATTATCTGCTTCTTGATGAGGTGCAGTTCATGCCGCGATTTGAGGAAGTGCTGAACAGCCTGCTCCGTATCAACAAAATTGATGTTTATGTGACAGGAAGCAATTCGCGTTTTCTTTCCAGCGACATCGTAACGGAGTTTCGCGGCAGAGGTGATGAGGTACGGATTTATCCGCTTTCCTTTTCAGAATTTTATTCTGCCTACGATGGAGACTATGATGATGCGTGGAATGAGTACATGACATATGGAGGACTTCCTCAGACTGCTGTTCTGCGCTCAGAACGTCAGAAAGCGGAATATTTAAAGAATATATTTTCCAATGTATATTTAAAGGATGTTGTAGAAAGAAATCATATTCAGAATTCAGAGGAGCTGGGAACACTTGTTGATATTCTTGCATCTGCTATAGGAGCACCAACAAATCCAACAAAGATTTCCAACACATTTGCCAGCGAATGCCGGACGAGTTATACTAATAAGACCATATCAAGGCACATAGATTATCTTGAAGAGGCATTCCTGATTTCCAAGGCAAATCGCTATGATATAAAAGGCAGAAAATATATTGGTGCAAATTTGAAATATTACTTCACTGATGTAGGACTTAGAAATGCAAGATTGAATTTCAGACAACAGGAACCGACTCATATAATGGAAAATATTGTTTACAATGAATTGCTCCTTCGTGGTTACAACGTCGATGTTGGTATCGTGGATGTGTATGCAAAGGATAAAGGAGGAAAACGAGTCCATAAGCAGCTTGAAGTTGATTTTGTAGTCAATTTGGAAAGCCAAAGGTATTATATTCAGGTTGCATATGATATGACCTCAGAAGAAAAACAGGCACAGGAGTTCAATTCTCTGCGTAATATTCCGGATTCCTTTAAAAAGATTATCATTGCCGGCGGAACATCTAAACCCTGGAGAAATGATGAGGGATTCGTTATTATGGGAATGAAGTATTTTCTCTTGAACTCGGACAGCCTGGAATTCTAGCACCGCACTCGGCTTGACAGAAAAATGTTTTAATAATACAATTTATCTATAAGAACCATACCACAAAGGGAGGAATAAAAATGTCAAATACACCTACACCTCATATCGCCGCTAAACCGGGCGATTTCGCAAAAACTGTTCTCATGCCGGGCGACCCGCTGAGATCAAAATTCATCGCAGAGACTTTCCTGGAAAACCCTGTCCTTGTAAATAACACCAGAGGTGTGCAGGGATACACCGGAACATACAAGGGAAAGAAAGTGTCCGTAATGGCTTCAGGTATGGGCATGCCATCTATCGGAATCTATTCCTATGAGCTTTTTAATTACTACGATGTAGAAAACATTATAAGAGTAGGTACCGCAGGAGTTATAAGACCTGACCTTAAGGTTCGTGATATCGTAATAGGACAGGGAGCCTGCACCAATTCAAATTATGCAAATCAGTTTGAACTGCCAGGAACCTTTGCTCCGATCTGCTCTTACGAACTTCTGAAAAAAGCTGTAGATGCAGCCGAGAAGATGGGAGTAACACCGGTAGTAGGAAATCTGTATTCCTCAGATGCCTTCTACGATGATTCCATGGGACTTTCAAAGTGGCAGAAGATGGGCGTGCTGGCTGTGGAAATGGAAGCAGCGGCACTGTATATGAATGCAGCAAGGGCAGGAAAGAATGCACTGGCAATCTGCACTATTTCAGACAATCCGTTTACAGGCGAGGTGACAACTGCCGAGGAAAGACAGATGACCTTCACCAAAATGATGGAAATTGCCCTGGAAATCGCATAGTTTGGCCATAAAGACAGCTAAAAAGTGCCATTATGTGTTGATAAAACCGATGAAAAATGATAAAATAGAAAAATATAGCATAGATTAAGCAAAAGACATTTCTAGGAGGAAAAGATGAAGGAGAGATATCCAAGGCTAGAAATCAATTTAGCCCACTTAAAACACAATGTTGCTAAGGTCGTGGAAAAGTGCGGCAGCTATGGCATACAGGTGGCAGGCGTTATAAAAGGAGCGACAGGACTTGTAGAGGTTGCAAAGCAGTTTGACGAGGGCGGTGCAGCTTTCATAGCTTCCTCCCGGCTTGAACAAATAGAAGATGCAAAGAATGCAGGAATAGAAAAACCTATGATGCTGATCAGAATCCCTATGCTCAGCGAGGTTGAGGATGTAATCAGACTTGCTGACATCAGCCTTAACAGTGAGCTGGAGGTTATAAAAGCTCTCAACGAGGAAGCCAAAAAGCAGGGCAAGCTTCATAAGGTCATTTTGATGGCCGATATGGGTGACCTGAGAGAAGGCTTCTGGGATAAGGAAGAAATGGCAGATGTATGCGAATACATTGAGAACAAGCTGATAAATATCCAGCTGGTGGGAATCGGCACTAATGTAGGCTGCTACGGTTCCATTTCCCCGACTGTAGAGACATTAAATGAGTTGGTTGAAATTGCAGAGCACATCGAAGCCCGTCTCGGAAGAGAACTTGAGTACATATCCGGCGGTGCAACAAGCAGCCTGATGAGAGTCTGGGACGGAAACATTCCAAAGAGAATCAATCTTCTCAGAATCGGCGAGGGCATTTTGTTGGCACGCGACCTTGATGTATTTTACGGCTATGACATGAGCGAGCTGTATCAGGATGTTTTCAGACTGAAAGCTGAGGTTATCGAGGTTAAGGATAAACCTTCTCACCCTGTTGGGACTATCGCTGTTGACGCATTTGGCCATACACCGGTATACGTGGACAGAGGTATAAGAAGAAGAGCACTTCTGGGTGTAGGAAAAGTTGACTACGGCGATCCTGCAGAGCTTCTGCCGATGGAAAAAGGAATTGAGGTTCTGGGCGCATCAAGTGACCACACTATTATCGATATTCAGGACGCAGAAAAGGATTGGAAGGTGGGAGATGTCATGGAATTTGATATCTGCTATGCTACCATCGTTTACCTGACCAACTGCAGAAATGTAAATATCGTATTTGTATAACAAATCGAAAGGAGATAAAAAATGGCTGAAGAAATTCTGTTAACGCAGGAGGGCTATGATAAAATTGTAGCCGAACATGAAGAACTGGTATCTGTTAGAAGAAAGGAAGTATCCGAAAGATTAAAGGAAGCTATTTCCTACGGTGACCTTTCCGAAAACGCCGAATACGATTCAGCAAAAGATGAGCAGGCAGAGCTGGAGGAGAGAATCGTCAAGCTCGAAAACATGATCAGAACTGCTAAAATTATCGACGAAAGTGACATGTCAAACGACTTTGTGGGCGTTGGCCTCAAAGTAAAAATAAAGGATATGGATTCGGGAGAGAACATGGAGTTCACCATTGTAGGCTCCACAGAGGCGGATCCTTTCGCAGGCAGGATTTCCAATGAATCCCTGGTAGGACAGCACCTTCTCGGAAAAAAGAAGGGCGAGATTGCAGAAATCGTAGTGCCTGACGGAGTGCTCCATTACAAAGTGGAAGACATTTCAAGATAAAAGAGTATTTAGTAATCAGAGAGGAAAAAGTAAAAATGAGTACAGAAGACAGAAGAGAAAATGTGAACCCTGAAGTCGAAGCTGAAGAGTTTTCTGAGGAAGCACTCAGTGAACAGAGACAGATAAGAAGGGAGAAACTGAGAACCTTACAGGAAGCAGGCAGAAATCCTTTCCTTGAAGAAAACTGGAATGTAACTGCCCACAGCATGGATATCAAAAACAATTTTGAGGCCATGGAGGATCAGGAAGTTTCTTGCGCCGGCAGAATCATGGCTTTCAGACACATGGGCAAAGCATCCTTCATCGACATTCAGGATAAGCAGGGCAGAATCCAGTGCTTCGTAGCAAAGGACGCTCTGGGAGAAGAGGAATATAACTATTTCAAGACTTACGATATCGGAGATATCATCGGAGTAGAAGGTGTTGTATTTAAGACCAGAACAGGCGAAGTTTCCATTAAGGTTTCAAGACTTGTACTGCTTTCAAAGTCACTGCAGGTTCTGCCTAACAAGTGGCAGGGTCTCAAGGACCAGGATTTAAGATATCGCCAGAGATATGTTGACCTTATTATGAATCCTGATGTTAAGGAAATGTTCTATAAGAGAGCAAGAATCATCAAGGAGATTAAGAGAGTTCTGGAAGAGGACTACGGATACCTGGAAGTTGATACTCCTATCCTGACTACCATCGCAGGCGGCGCTAACGCAAGACCTTTCAATACTCACCACAACACTCTGGACATCGACATGAAGCTCCGTATTTCCAATGAGCTTTTCTTAAAGAGACTTATTGTCGGCGGTCTTGACAGAGTATATGAAATGGGCAAGATGTTCAGGAACGAGGGTATGGACAGAAACCACAATCCTGAATTTACATCTATGGAATGCTATGCTGCATATGGCGACATGGAGCTAGTAATCGAAGTTACTGAGCAGGTTGTTTATAAGGCTGCCATGGCAGTAAACGGAAGCCCGATCATCAAATATCAGGGCAAAGAATTCGATGTTACACCTCCTTGGAAGAGAATCGACATGACTGACTTCGTATGCGAGGTTACGGGAATTGACTTCCACAATATTGAAGATGATGAGACTGCAAGGGCAGAGGCTATCAAGTACGGTATGGATAAGGACGAGGTTAAGGACTGGACCCGCGGCAAAATCATCGCAGAAATGTTCGAGGAATACTGCGAGGATATTCCGGGCGTTCTTGACGGACCGGCACCTGTTTTCGTAACAGGACATCCTGTGGAAGTTTCACCCCTTTCCAAGAGAGACAGAAACGACCCTAGAATCACAAGAAGATTTGAAGGCTACATCAACGGATGGGAAATCTGTAACGGTTTCTCCGAGCTCAACGACCCTATCGATCAGTATGAGAGATTCGCTGAGCAGCAGCATCAGCTTGATGCAGGTATTGATGACGAAGCACATCCGATGGATATGGACTTCGTAAATGCTCTGGAGGTAGGTCTTCCACCTACAGGCGGACTTGGAATCGGTATCGACAGAGTGATTATGCTCATCTCAGATGCACCGAGCATCAGAGATATCATCCTCTTTCCGACCATGAAGCCACTGGATAAATAAGAAAAAAGTGCATAAATAATAAAGACGGGTAACTCCACGAAGGAGCTGCCCGTTTTTTAAAAGTTGACATTATTATTTTCTCAGCTCATTTATCAGATTCTGAAGCTGAATGCGTATTTTGGTCCGCTCAATGCCGTCGAAACCGGTCTTTTCGGCTATCCTCAAAAGATGCTCTCTACAGGCTAGTACCATTTCAGGCCTGTGCATTTCCAGCATAAGCGGTGGCTCGGAGGTCTTTACCAGCAGGGCCAGACCGCCCTCCTTGACCACCAGATTGTAATCAGCCTGAGGTTCTGAGTCATAAGGGAAGAAAAAGTAATTTTCGTACTGATCCATAAGGCGGATGATGTTTTCGAGATGGAGTGCATAGGTTTCAGGTGTATAGCATGGCTGCTCCGGATAGTGCTTCATTCTGGAGGCGATGGTGACGCCGCCTGCTCTGATCTCTTCTGCAGAAGCCAGTTTGCACATATCGATACACTTGGTATGCCTGAGACATTCCTCGAAATGAGGTATTTCCTCTAGGTACATGCGGAATGATGCCTCCCAGTAAGGGTTGACTGCCTCTTCAATGCAGCACTCCAACAGGTCACTTGGAATGGTGTTTACTGAAAGAGGGGAGACCATCTGTATCGCATCTCCGTGGCACGAGAAAATCTCCTTGAGGCATGAAAAATATTCATCCGAGTCAGTGTGCAGTTTCAGTGCCGGCAAACAGAGGGAAAGGTGCTCCTGATACTGCTCCGTGTAGGCCTGAACCAGCTCGGGATCCGTGGAGACGAGGGTAATCTGACAGCTGCTTCCGAGCCCTATAGTTGTAGTGGCCTGGACTGCATATCCCGGCACAATTACAGTGGAATGGCGAAACAGATTATCTCGGAGGCGTGGGTAATAATATACCTTCATCTGACCGGTACCATACAGAGGCAGCCAGAAGCGCAGAGCTTCCGTGTACCTGTTTACATAATTCATAGCAGGCATAATCTGATAAAAGGTAAAGCCGTCTTCCATTAATTTAAGCAGATTGGAGCGCAGTTCTTGCGTGACATGGTAGTCTGATAAAAGCCAGTCCAGATTATCGTCCATGGTCATGAAAATATTATGAGGATGTTCAAGACTGTTCATTATAGAAGTCATATAATGAACAGCTTCGCGGCGTCCTTCGGCGCCATAAAAAAACTTCGTCCACTTTTCATCGGCAAGAGTATGGCTGATAGGTTCAGGAGAAGGCGAAACCAATGTTACGGTACTTATACCGTCAAGAATTTGTTCCACCATGTCAGCATCGCCCAGCATCCAGCGGGAAAGACGAGATGCCAGAGCATCCTGAGGCATGGGTGAGCGCAGTATTGTCTGGCCCAGCATTTCAGAAAGGGCATTTCTTTGAAATTCTGCAGTGCATCTGGAGGCAAAGTATTCTGCCATATGCTCGATACGCTGGGGGTTATGGGGCTGCTTGCGTTTTCCTGTACGAAGCAGGCTGATAAGGGAAGGGTCTACTGATATTCCCTGTGCCAGTTCCTTGTTTGAGGTTTGAGTTATTTTCATCAAAAAATCCAATTTATCTTTAAACTGCATGTGCGACCTCCACGTTAAAAAAGTATCAATTCAGATTATATGTCATTTTCGATGACAAATCAAGTCATGCTATTGTTTTTTACTGTGGAAAGGTATATTATAGACAAAATAGTTTTAGCATTTTTTGTTTCAGCAGATATATGACATAGATGCGCACACATCAAAGCTCGTAGACACAAAGAGACTGAAGTCTGCACTTGTATGGATAAAAGAAAGGAAAAACCAAATGACAGAGAAAAGAAAAGGTTTTAAAATTCGTGCCGTCGCAGTATTACTGATCGCAGTAATGGTGATCAGTATGGCAGGATGCGGAGGAACGAAGACCTCTGAGGAAAAAACTTCAATATCCGTTTATCTGTGGGGCACCGGGATACTCGACCAGTATGCGCGGTATATTCAATCTCAGCTTCCTGATCTGGAACTGGAATTTGTAGTGGGCAACAACGATCTGGATTATTACAAGTTTATGGCGCAAAATGATGCGCTGCCGGATATCATAACCAACCGCCGGTTTTCGCTTCACGACGCAGCAGAGCTGCAAAACCAGCTTATGGATTTATCAAATACCGATACTGCAGCGTCATACTACACCACATATCTCGAAAACTACCGAAACGCCGACGGAACCATCAACTGGCTGCCTGTATGCGGAGAGGTGGACACTGTGTTGATAAACAAAGCGCTTTTTGACAAATATGATATTCCCATTCCGACAGACTATGACAGCTTTGTAAGTGCATGCAGGGAGTTTGAAAAACACGGAATAAAGGGTTTCGTGAGTGACTATGATTATGACTATACATGCATGGAGCTTCTGCAGGGATGGTCCATTTCCGAACTTACATCTCTGAAAGGACAAATGTGGCGAATGGAATATGAGAATCCATCGGGCAAGGGCGTAGGGCTTGATGATGAAGTATGGCCAGGAGTTTTTGAACGCATGGAGCAGTTTATAAAAGATGTGGGCATATCTGCTGAAGAGGCTGTTTTCGGTTATGACCAGGTTTACAGAGCCTTTTCGGAAGGCAGAGCTGCCATGATTCGTGACACAGGTACTGCTATAAATACCTGCTCCGGATTTGAAGGCGTTGAGCCGATGCTGATTCCGTACTATTCCCAGGATGGGGAAGGATGGCTTCTCACATATCCTGCTTTCCAGATAGCTATGAATAAGAAACTTGAAACCGACGGACGTAAAAAGGATGCTATGAGAGTCCTGCAGGTAATGCTGTCAGAGGAAGCACAGAATATCCTTGCCGCAGGACAGGATGTAATTTCATATAAGAAGGATGTTGAACTTAAACTCAGAGATGAAATGGAAAATCTTAAACCTTATGTGGATGCAAATCATCTCTATATCAGACTGGCATCAAATGACTTTTTTGCTGTATCCAGAGATGTGGTTCAAAAAATGATAAGCGGAGAATATAATGCATCCCAGGCATATGCAGCATTCAATGAGCAGATCAAAGAAGAAAAGATTGACTCTGAAACAAATACTGTGACCGTAAACGCATCTTATCCGCGGGGCTTTAAGAAAGATGGCGGAAATAAGGCTGCATCCGCCATGGCAGGATCTTTATGCGAGATGTATGATGCAGATGTGCTGATAACGCCTGCATATAACCTTTGCGGACCGGTGACAGAGGGTGAGTATAGCGAGAAGATGATAGGGTATATGGTAATGCCTAATGCCATGGTGACAGGAATAAGCAGGGAGATGACCGGCAGCCAGGTAAAAGAGTTTATAAGATGTCTCGTTGAGGGTGACGAAGGCGCGATGAAACCTTTCAACTTAGGAACTTTGCCTGTAGTCAGCGGCATGTCCATTGAGGTAAGCAAAGGTGATGAAGGTTACATCCTGAAAGATGTAAAGGCAGGAGGCAAAACTGTTGCCGACGATGCTGTATACAAAGTGGCATACACTAATCCTGCAGGCTTCTACAATGATCTTATGAATAACTTTGCCGACGATAACGGTGATGCTCTTTTTGAAATACAGGGAACGAGAACTCGAGATGCATGGGTTGAATATATGAAGCAAGGCGGACAGATTGCTGATCCTGAGGATTATATTACTGTGAAATAATGACGATTTCCATTGACTTTCGGTGTGTATACATACTATAATGGAATATACGGGAGTTTTCCGGGAACAAAAAGTAAAAAAGAGGAATAGTAAACAATGAAAGAAATTTTGCTGAGAGAACTTTTTAGAAATGCGGCGGAGTACGCTGATAAAGAAGTATTGATAAAGGGCTGGGTCAGAAACAACCGCAGCTCCAATAAATTCGGATTCATCGAACTTAATGACGGAAGTTTCTTTAAATCTGTTCAGGTAGTATATGAAGAAGAATTTCTTGATAATTTTGAAGAGATTGCAAAGGCATATGTAGCTACAGCTCTGGCAGTAAAGGGTGTTGTAGTTCTTACACCTGAGGCTAAGCAGCCATTTGAGATAAAGGCCAGAGAGATTACTGTGGAAGCACTGTCCACACCGGACTATCCGCTTCAGCCGAAGCGCCACTCCATGGAATTCCTTCGTGAAATCGCACACTTAAGACCAAGAAGCAATACATTTGCAGCTGTTTTCCGTGTACGTTCACTTGTGGCTTATGCAATTCATAAATTCTTCCAGGAGCAGAACTTCGTATATGTTCACACTCCTATTATAACAGGCAGTGACTGCGAGGGTGCAGGAGAAATGTTCAGAGTTACAACTCTTGACATGGACAACCTGCCTAAGAATGAAGACGGAACTGTTGATTACAGCGGTGACTTCTTCGGCAAAGAAACAAACCTGACTGTAAGCGGTCAGCTTGAAGCAGAGACTTATGCCCTTGCGTTCAGAAACGTATATACCTTCGGACCTACCTTCAGAGCGGAGAATTCAAATACAGCAAGACATGCCTCCGAGTTCTGGATGATAGAGCCGGAAATTTCCTTTGCAGATCTCGAGGACAATATGGAACTGGCAGAAGCTATGATTAAGTACATCATCAACTATGTGCTTGAAAATGCTCCTGAGGAAATGCAGTTCTTTAACAGCTTCGTGGACAAGGGACTGCTGGAAAGACTTAACCATATCGTAAATTCCGATTTCGGCCGTGTAACTTACACCGAGGCGGTTGATCTTCTGCTTAAGTCCGGCAAGGAGTTCCAGTACCCTGTTGAGTGGGGTATAGACCTTCAGACTGAGCACGAAAGATATCTCACAGAAGAAATCTTCAAGAAGCCTGTATTCGTAACCGATTACCCTAAGGATATCAAGGCATTCTATATGAGACTTAACGATGACGGCAAGACTGTTGCTGCCTGCGACCTTCTGGTTCCGGGCGTTGGTGAGATCATCGGCGGAAGCCAGAGAGAGGAAAGACTCGATGTTCTGACTGCAAGAATGAAGGAGCTTGGTCTTAAGGAAGAGGATTACTGGTGGTACCTCGACCTGCGTAAGTACGGCGGTGTAAAGCATGCCGGATACGGTCTGGGATTTGAAAGAATTATCATGTATATCACAGGAATGAGCAACATCAGAGACGTGCTGCCGTTCCCAAGAACACCTAAGACTGCAGAATTCTAAAAACAGTAAAGTCAATATTTGACCCAACCCCCGCGGAAGTGGAGAAGTTCACGGAAGCGGGGCTTTGTTTTAAGATTGGAGGGAAAAATGAGCAAGCGTGCAATGGGGGTTGCAGCGGCTATAATATCTGCCGTGGTTTTCGGCATGGTGCCGCTTTTTATGAAAATAGTTATTGCGGGAGGCGGAACCACCCTTAGCGGGGCGTTCTACCGTTTCGCCCTGTCCTTGCCTCTGCTTTTTGCAGTTATAAAATTTAAAAAGATACCCATGGGAATTACCAAACAGGAGTTTTTTAAAATCTGCCTTGTAACCGTCTTTGGTTATGGAGGTACAGCTGTGCTGCTGTTTTCATCGTACAATTTCATACCTACGGGGATGTCAACTACCATACATTTCGTGTACCCGGTATTCACCATTCTGGGCTGCATTATTTTCCTGAAAGAAAGGGTTCGTCCTCTTAAAATCCTATGTGCAGCCTTATGTATGTGCGGTATTCTGCTCTTTTACAACGGGGAAAGTGCATCCAGTCTTCCCGGAATCGGGCTGGCCTTTCTTTCCGGTATCACATATGCCTTTTACATCATCTATCTTAAAAAAG
Organism: uncultured Clostridia bacterium; assembly: GCA_945828095.1. GTDB lineage: Bacteria > Bacillota > Clostridia > Peptostreptococcales > Anaerovoracaceae > SUG1106. The sequence goes on along the minus strand of CALZOZ010000006.1, from coordinate 23,274 downwards.
GCGGGCTGCAGGAGATGGACACTATCAAGCTGATCTTTTATATGAACAGTGTGGCATCAGTTATGATCTTCATAATGGCTCTGGCATCGGGAAGCTTTACCGTTCATCTGACGGCGGGAACCTGGGTGGTAACGGTGGTGTTTGCGGCAGTGGTATCTCTGGTAGGGGTTTTCGGCTTTCAGCTGGGCGTAAAATATATCGGCCCTGAATCGGCGGCAATTCTCAGCACTTTTGAGCCTATAACCAGCCTGATTATAGGAGCAGTGCTATATGATGAGGTCTTTTCTGCAAAGGCACTTATGGGATGTGCATGCATATTGTCTTCGGTAATAATAGTTGCCAAGATGAAAGAATAAAACAGTTGTAATTTCAACGGCCCTTTGGTATAATATTTCCAAGTGGCTATGTTATTGTGAAGAAAATGTCATCCTGACATTTTCGAAACAACAAGAAAGCCTACCGCTTGAAAAATAATAGGCGCAGCCGGCTTTCTTATTATATTCACGAATGAAAATAAATTTGGGAGGTCTTAATAGATGAAAGGCTATACAAGCGAAACTATCAGAAACGTTGCTTTGCTGGGTCATGGCGGATGCGGAAAGACTACTTTCCTGGAAGCTGCTCTCCTGGCAACAGGTGTTACCAACAGAATGGGTAGAGTTGAAGACGGAAATACCGTGTCCGACTATGACAAGATGGAAATTGAAAGAGGTTATTCCATCAACACTTCCGTTGTTCCAATCCTTTGGAAGGAAAACAAGATTAACTTTATCGATACCCCGGGATATTTCGATTTCGTAGGTGAAGTTAATGCTGCACTCAGAGCCGCTGAAGCTGCTGTTATCATGGTTGATGCAGGTTCCGGTATTCAGGTTGGTACAGAAGCCGCATGGAAAGCCTGCGAGAGATATAAGACTCCGAGATTCATCGTTATCAATAAGAGAGATAAGGACGAGTTCGACTTCTATAAAACTTTTGACGAATTAAAGGCTAAGTTCGGCAACAAGCTTATTCCGTTCAGCTGGCCGCTTTCTGCAGAAATCGACGAAGAGCTGAAGGAAGCTATCGCTATGGCTGACGAAGAACTGATGGATAAGTACTTCGAAGGCGAAGACTTTACTGAAGAGGAAATTCTCAACGGATTAAAGAAGGGTATTGCAGACGGAAATATCGTTCCTGTATGCTCATCTGCGTTCCAGCTGGGAGCAGGTCTTGAAGGACTTCTTGACCTTCTGGTTACATATGTGCCTACTCCGCTTCAGCACGGACCTTATGCAGGATTCAATGATAACAACGAGCCGGTTGAAAGACTGTCCGTTGTGGATGCACCTGTATCAGCATTCGTATTCAAGACTATCGTTGACCCGTTCGTAGGTAAGATTTCTGTTATGAAAGTAGTAACAGGTAAATTAAACTCCGGAGACGAAGTTTACAATGAAAGAGCCGGAAAGTCCGAAAAACTCGGCAAACTCTTCTTCTTAAGAGGTAAAAACCAGACAGAACTCAACTATGCAGAAGCAGGCGATATAGTGGCTGTTGCAAAGCTTCAGTACACTTTATCCGGAGATACACTCTGCGATAAGTCCGATATCATCAGATATCTTCCTCTGGATTATCCGGAGCCTTCATACTACATCGCTATCGAAGCTGTTGACAAGGGCGACGAAGATAAGATGGGTACAGGACTTAACAAGCTGAGAGAAGAAGACCCTTCATTCGTAGTTGAAAGAAATACAGAGACTCGTCAGACTCTTCTCGGCGGACAGGGAGACATTCAGCTCTCTGTAATCCTTGCCAAGTTAAAAGACAGATTCGGCGTATCAGTAAAGACAGTTCCTCAGAAGATTGCCTACAGAGAAACAATCAAGGGCACATCCGATGTACAGGGTAAGCATAAGAAGCAGTCCGGCGGTGCAGGACAGTACGGTGACGTTCATATCAGATTCTCACCTTCACAGCAGGAATTCGAATTCTCCGAAGAGTTATTCGGCGGCTCCGTTCCTAAGAACTATGTCCCTGCAGTAGAAAAGGGACTCCTTGAATGTATGAACAAAGGACCTCTGGCTGGCTGCAAAGTAGTAAATGTTAAGGCTGTTTTATATGATGGCTCATACCACGATGTAGACTCCAACGAAATGGCATTTAAGATTGCTGCTTCACTGGCATTCAAGAAGGGTATCGTTGAAGCTAAGCCTTGTCTCCTTGAACCTATCATGCGTCTTGAAATTCTCGTTCCGGATGATTACATGGGCGATGTAATGGGTGACATGAACAAGAGAAGAGGTAAGATACTCGGTATGGAACCTTTAACTGACGGCGGACAGAAGCTTCTGGCAGAGGCTCCTCAGGCAGAACTTTTCGACTATGCTATCGGCCTCAGAGCTATGACTCAGGGAAGAGGCTCCTTCACCATGAAGTTTGAAAAGTACGAAGAAGTACCTGCTCAGCTTGCTCAGAAGATTATCGAAGCTCACAAGGCTGAGGAAGAAGAATAAGATAAAGTATTGACTGTTGACAGGATACTGATAATTAAAAATAATGGCATCTCCAAGTGCATAGCTTGGAGGTGCTAATTTTTTTGTAAATTATGGTGGACAAAAGGCCATGAAAGTGTTAAACTTTAGACAAATAAAACTGGTCAGACCAGTTATGCAGGTAGAACCGGGATAAGCAGAGAGGAGTATGAATGAAAGACTTTAAAGTTATTGAAATCAAGGAAAGCGTGTTTGCAGACAATGATAGGGATGCAGAGCTGTTGAGGGGCGAACTGAAAGAAAAAGGTGTATTCCTTCTCAATCTCATGTCATCTCCGGGAGCTGGTAAGACCACAACTCTCATGAAAACCATAGATGCCCTGAGGGATAAGGTGAAAATAGGTGTAATGGAGGCTGACATAGATTCCGATGTAGATGCCAGAACCATTTCCGAAAGCGGTGCCAAGGTGATCCAGCTTCACACCGGAGGTATGTGCCATCTGGATGCGGACATGACCCGTCAGGGATTGAGAGAAATGGGAACTGACGATGTGGAACTTGCAATTCTGGAAAACGTAGGCAACCTTGTATGCCCGGCAGAATTCGACACAGGAGCGGTAAAGAATGCCATGATCTTATCTGTTCCGGAAGGCCACGATAAGCCCCTCAAGTACCCGCTAATGTTTTCCATATGCGATGTGGTGCTCATAAACAAGATAGATGTGCTTCCTTATTTTGATTTTGATATGGAGAAGTGCAGAGAATATATCCTCACAAGAAATCCGGCGGCGAAGATTATCCCAATCAGTGCTCGCACAGGTGAGGGCATCGATGAATGGGCCGGCTGGCTCCTTGAAGAGGTTAATAAATGGTGTAAATAAAGGAGAAAAAAGAAAGGAATTTTGCTATGGACGAAATCAAAAGAAATGTAGACGAGTATCTGGATTACAGACCTGAGCCTACAGGAAAGCCATTCCGCCCTAAACTGGCGGAGCTTGGCCAGATGATAACCAATCGTATCGGTGTCAAGGTAACTCAGGACGATCCGGAATACTGGGGACTTGATGCCATTATGACCGACGAAATGGTAGATATCGCCCTTAAGATGAAGGTGAGAAAGCCTAAGACACTGCCGCAGCTTGCAAAGCTTACCGGCATGGATGAGAAGCATCTGGAAGAAGTGCTTCAGGAGATGGCAGTCATCGGTATAATCGAGTACAACTGGGAAAACCCGCAGCATGAAAAGCAGTATGTGCTGCCGATGTTCGTTCCCGGAAGTGCCGAATTCACCAACATGAGCATGCCGTTTATGCAGGAACATCCGGAGCTTGCATACTTCTTCGAAAGAATGTCAAGACTGCCGCTGGAAAGGGTTTCTGTGGTGGTTCCGCCGGGAGGCGCCGGAATCGGAATGCACGTTATCCCTGTAGAGAAAGCTATCCAAATGGAAAACCAGTCGGTGCCTGTGGAGCACATTTCCCACTGGCTGGATAAGTATGAAGGTCAGTATGCAGCCAGCCCTTGCTCCTGCCGTATGTCCAGAGAGATTCAGGGACAAAGCTGTGCCGACGATTATGAGGACTGGTGTGTTGCTGTAGGCGATATGGCCAACTTTATTGTAGAGACAGGCAAGGGCCATTACATAACAAGAGAGGAAGCCCTTGAAATTTTCAAAAAGGCCGAGGATAACGGATTCGTTCATCAGATTACAAATATCGATGGAGAAAACAAGATTTTCGGCATCTGTAACTGCAATGTAAACGTGTGCTACGCACTGAGAACTTCTCAGCTTTTCAATACACCGAATCTTTCACGCTCAGCCTATGTGGCAGAGACCAAGACGGAAAACTGCGTTGCCTGCGGACGATGCGTGGAGCATTGCCCGGCAGGTGCTGTGAAGCTGGGACAGAAGCTTTGCACTAAGGATGGCGGTCATATCGAGTATCCAAAGGTACAGCTTCCTGACGGAGTGCCTTGGGGACCTGAAAAGTGGGACGAAGACTACAGAAACACCAACAGAATCAACTGCTACGACACGGGTACGGCACCTTGCAAGACCGCATGTCCTGCACACATCGCTGTTCAGGGTTATCTCAACATGGCATCTCAGGGAAGATACAGGGACGCACTTGCTCTCATCAAGAAGGAAAACCCGTTCCCGGCAGTATGCGGACATGTGTGCAACCGTCGCTGCGAGGAGGCCTGTACCAGAGGAACTATTGATGAGGCAGTAGCAATCGACGAGGTAAAGAAATTCATAGCTGAACAGGATTTAAAGGCTGAAACAAGGTACATTCCGCCTGTGGTGCAGCCTTCTCTCAGAGGACCTTTCCAGGAAAAAATCGCTATAATCGGCGGCGGCCCTGCGGGACTTTCCTGCGCTTACTATCTGGCAGAAAAAGGCTACGCAAATGTAACCGTTTTCGAAAAGAATAAAAAACCGGGCGGCATGCTGGTTTACGGAATTCCGTCCTTCAAGCTTGAAAAGAATGTCGTTGAAGCTGAGATTGACGTTATCAGAGAAATGGGCGTTGAAATCAGATGCGGTGTCGAAGTTGGAAAGGATATTACTCTGGACCAGCTGAGAGATGAGGGCTATAAGGCATTCTATATTGCCATCGGCTGTCAGGGCGGAAGAGTGGCCGGAGTCACCGGAGAGGATGCAGAGGGCGTTATGACTGCAGTTGACTTCCTGCATAAGGCGGCAGAAGGCGAGGCAGAAAAGCTAACCGGAAGAGCCGTTGTCATCGGAGGCGGTAATGTTGCCATCGATGTTGCCAGAACTGCAGGCCGTCTTGGAGCATCGGAGGTTTCCATGTACTGCCTTGAGGGCCGTGATATCATGCCTGCATCAGCAGACGAAATCGCTGAGGCAGAAGACGAAGAAATTAAAATCAATTGCGGCTGGGGCCCTAAGGAAATTCTTACGGAAGACGGCAAGGTCAAGGGCGTTGTATTTAAGAAATGCACATCCGTATTCGATGATGACGGCAAGTTCGACCCTGTATATGATCTGGAAGATACGGTTACCGTTGAATGTGAATATGTATACATGAGTATCGGACAGAACATTCAGTGGGGACAGCTGCTGGAAGGCTCCAAGGTACAGCTGGGAAGAGGCCAGAGCGCTGTAGCTGACAGCCTGACTTATCAGACCGCAGAACCGGATATTTTCGTAGGCGGAGATGTTTACACCGGCCCTAAGTATGCTATCGATGCTATAGCTGCAGGCAAGGAAGGCGCAATATCAATTCATAGATTTGTAAGACCGAACTCCAGCCTGACCATCGGCAGAAACAGAAGACAGTTCATAGAACTGGATAAGGATAACATCAAGGTGGAAAACTACGATAACGGCAAGCGTCAGATACCTGGCATGGATGAATCCATTGACCATAAAAGATCTTTCCGCGATGCAAAGAAGACCTTTACAGAGGAGCAGGTTAAAGCTGAAACTGCCCGCTGCCTTGGTTGCGGGGCATCTGTAGTGGACCAGAATAAGTGTATCGGCTGCGGTATCTGTACCACCAAGTGCGAGTTTGACGCAATCCACCTTCTGAGAAAGCTGCCTGAGGCCAGCAAGATGATAAGGTCTGAAGATAAGATGAAGGTGCTTTTCCCTAGACTTATCAAGAGGAAAATCCACCTTAAATTTGCAAAGAAAAAATAAGGACGGTAATATATGCACGAACTTGGCATTGTATTTCACATCATAAAAAAAATTGAGGAAGTGGCAGCTGAAAACGCAGTGACATCCGTGAATTCGGTTACGCTTGAAATAGGTGAGGTGTCGACAATTGTTGACACCTACCTTCAGGATTGCTGGAAGTGGGCGGCTGCAAAGTCAGACTATGTTAAGGATGCAAAGCTTTTGATAGAAACCATCCCCGCAGTGACCATGTGTGATAGCTGTAAGCGAACCTATGAGACAGTAAAGTATGGAAAAACCTGTCCCTATTGCGGCAGCGAAGACACATATCTGGTTACGGGAAACGAAGTGAGTATTAAGGAAATTGAGGCAATTTAAGTAATTAATTTATAAATTTCAAGGAGGAAAAAAATGCTATTTCAACTTTACGGAGAGGGCGCCGGCTATCAGTTAATCGGCTGGCTGCTGGTATTTGTCGGACTTATTCTGGCAAACGAATTTGCAAGGAGAACAAAACAGGGTGGAATTATCTGTTTCTTAGTAATCCCTGCAATTTTAACTGTTTATTTTATCGCTATTTATGTGTGCGCAGGTATGGGCATGGAATGGGCGCTTAACAACCCGACCTATGTCCACATGGGAAGCTGGTTCCACTATGCTAAGCTTTATGCTGCAACCGCAGGATGTATCGGTTTCATGATGATCAAGTACGATTGGGGAATCGGCAAGACTCACTGGTTTAAGGCATTCCCGTTTGTTATCGTTGCTATTAACATCCTTATTGCAGTTGCCAGCGATTTTGAATCGGCTATAAGAGGTACCGCTGCTCTTGCTGCAACAGGAAGCCGCTGGTGGCTTTCCTCAGAAAACGTATGGCTCTACGGCGGCTGGTGGAACTGGGTCAACGGTATTGCGGGCATCCTGAACATCCTTTGTATGACCGGCTGGTGGGGAGTATACACATCCAAGGACAAAAAGGATATGCTGTGGCCTGACATGACCGTATGGTTTATCATAGCCTACGACCTGTGGAACTTCGAGTATACATATAACAACCTGCCTACACACGCATTTTTCTGCGGTGTGGCTTTGCTCCTGGCTCCGACATTTGCTAATGCATTCTGGAACAAGGGCGGCTGGATTCAGAACCGTGCAAATACCTTGGCAATCTGGTGTATGTTCGCTCAGGTATTCCCGACTTTCCAGGACGACAGCATCTTTACCACAATTCCGGTGCTTTACGCAGACGGATTTATGGATCCTAACGTTCATCCGGTGGCAGCAGATCCGACTATGCAGGGAGTGATTTCAATCATAGCTCTTGCTGCCAATGTAATAGTACTGGCTGTAATCATCAAGCGCTCCAAGGAGCTTAAGAGGAATCCGTACAAGGAAGAGATATTCGTGGGAACACGCGACTATGAGATGGCTATGGCTAGAGCGGAGAAATAAGAGAATAAATTGTTATAATAAAATGTACAAAAATATCCCCGGATGCTTGATGCATTCGGGGATATGCTTTCTCAGGGTTTCTAGTTTTCATCAAATATCTGCGTTTCACCATAAAGTACATCTTCGGTGTATTTCAGCTTCCAGGCAACAGCTTCCTCGGTTCTGCCGCTATGAATATAATCCAGCAGAATACTGCAGTTGTCGTGGAGGCGGTCAATACCGTTTTTCCTTGCATATCTTTCCCATAGATGAGTTGAGGTGGATGCAAAGGAAGCATAAATCAGCGGAACGATTGTGTTGCCGCTGATGAGTGCCAGCTCGTGGTGGAAAACATGAGTATTTTCTGCGGCCTCAGCAGGTGTAGAAGATGTGCCGATTTTTTCGACGATATTTTTTAGCTCAGCGTACTGTTCTTCTGTGAGTTTGCCGTCTATAAGCTGGATAACCATATTATCAACCACGCAGCGGAATTCAATAAGCGATTTTATTTCTGCATGGCGGAGTGTCCCTCCGTTATATTTCATAATGGAGACAAGGGTTTCTAATGTTCCGTTGCGCCTGTAGTCGGCAACAAAATTTCCAACCCTCGGTCTGATTTCAATAAATCCTTTACGAGCCATTTCTGCAATACCGGAATTTACAATGGCGCGGCTCACGCCCATCCTCTGGGATAACTCTCTTTCCGAGGGCAGCTTCGTACCGATTTCAAACTGGCCGGATATGATCATATGCTCTATCTGCGAAATAAACAATTCCTTAAGTGTAGGAGTCTGCAGTTTTTTAAATTCTACAGTCATAAAAATTCCTCCTCGGACAAAAAATAACCACTTTAATTATACACTTTGTCGAAATTTTTTTCAAGAAAAAGCCGGCCCGGCAGGATAAAACAGCTGGACAAGAACGGCGTTTTAGTGTATTATATACAAAAGAACGAATGTTCGGGAGGGCGACTATGGCTAAGAAGGGGAAGACAATTTTTGTATGTCAGGAGTGTGGATATGAAAGCCCGCAGTGGATGGGACAGTGCATCTGCGGTGCATGGAATTCTTTTGTAGAGGAAAGAGTCCTGCCTGTGGACACCAATCCTGCGGCGAGGAGCGGAGCAGCGGGTTCTAAAGGACCGGGAGGCGGCAGACCTGAACCGCTTAAAAAGGTTGGAACTGCTGATTATGACAGGATTGATACCGGGATCGGGGAGCTTAACAGGGTACTTGGCGGCGGAATGGTAAAAGGGTCGCTGGTGCTTATTTCCGGTGAACCGGGCATAGGTAAATCGACCATCATCATTCAGACGGCGGCTAATATTGCGGCGTCGGGCAGGACTGTACTTTATGTTTCCGGTGAGGAGAGCGAAGAGCAGATTAAGCTGAGAGCCGACAGGGTATGCAGCAGCATACCGGACAGCCTTTATGTCCTTGCAGAAACCAATCTGGAAAATGTTGAAGCGGCATGCGAGAATCTCAAGCCTGCCTTTCTGATAATAGATTCAATTCAGACACTTTACAGCAGTCAGCTGGATTCCGCACCGGGCAGCGTGTCCCAGGTGAGACTGTGCGGCAATATTCTTATGAAGGTGGCTAAGACCAATGATGTGCCTGTGTTCATTGTGGCTCATGTTACAAAAAGCGGAGATCTGGCCGGACCTAAGACGGTAGAGCATCTTGTGGACTGCGTACTGAATTTTTCGGGCGAAAGGGATCAGGAACTTCGAGTACTAAGGTCGTACAAGAACCGTTTTGGCACAACCAGCGAGATAGGAGCCTTTAAGATGGAGGCTGAGGGACTTAAGGAGGTAAGAGATATATCTGCTACTTTTCTCGAGCGTAATGAAGAAATGAGTGAGGGCTCGGTGACGGCGGCAATATATGAAGGGAGCAGGCCGGTTATGTTTGAGATACAGGCTCTGGTGTCCCCAGCTAATGTGGGTTTTGCCAGAAGAACAGCTGTCGGCATAGATAATCAGCGGCTAAGCATGATACTGGCGGTAATGGAAAAGATTGTTGGACTGCAGCTTATCAACCAGGATGTGTATGTCAATGTAGTAGGCGGTATCCGGCCGGAGGGCACGGGTACGGACCTTGCGGCTGCCTTGGCAGTGTATTCATCATATAAAAGGGCGGTGCCTAAAAAACGTACCTTGGCCGTAGGGGAAGTAGGGCTTACCGGGGATCTGCGTGCTGTGCAGAACACGGAGAAGATTGTAAAAGAAGCTGCACGGCTTGGGTATGAGCAGGTCATTATGCCTGTGAGAAACGCGGAGAAAATAGGCCGTCAGGTTGACGGGTGCCGTGTTATAGGGGCAAAAAATATTCAGGAGGCATTTTCGGCATTTACCTCCTGAATCAATTAATGTGTTTATTTTTATTTCTGTCTGTGGGCCGATTTGGCTGTGTTAAGCTATTTTGGCCTGTCAGGCAGACTCTCCTTTGGCTTTACAGGGGCTTTTTCCTTTTCTTTCTTGGCTGCCTCCAGCTCGAACCAGAATGTTGAGCCTTTATTCACCTTGCTTTCTACACCGTAGTTACAGCGATGGAGAGTAAGTATTTCCTTTACTATGGCAAGACCAAGGCCTGTTCCGCTTGTAGGACGAACATAGTTGGTGCTGGTCTTGTAGTATCTGTCCCACACATGAGGGATTTCCTCAGGCTTGATGCCCGGGCCGTGATCTGAAACCTCGAGTCTGAATTTCTTTCCTACACGCTTTATGTTTACGATTACAACCTTGTCTTCTCCGCAGTATTTAATTGCATTGCCGGTAAGGTTGGATATAACCTGTTCAATTCTGTTTTTGTCTGCATATACCAGGCACTCCTTAGGCGTATTGAATATAAAGTTATAGCCTTCCTGCTCCTGAAGCAGCTGGTATGAAGCCAGTATGGATGCAGCGGCGGACGAAAGGTCAAATATCTCTTTGTCCAGAACCACCTTGTTGGTACGCATAGCTGATACAGAGGCCATATCGCTGACAAGCTGATTCATTCTGTCAGTCTCGTCAATTATAACCTGCAGATGAGCATTTCTTTTTTCCGGATTATCACCGGAAAGGTCCCGAATCATCTCTGCATATGAGCGTATCATTGTAAGCGGAGTCTTGAGGTCATGGGACACATTGGCAATAAGATCCCGCTGCCTTGTGTCGGCCATACCAAGCTCGTAAGCGGCAGTGTTCAGGGTGTTTGCCAGATTGTTTATTTCTGAATATGAATCAGCTTCAAACTTCACATTATAGTCGCCTTTACCCATGCGCTTGGCTGTATTGGTAATGCTTTTTATCGGTCGTGTTATCCTCGATGAAAAGTATGTTATCATAATGAAGGCCAGCGCCAGAATTATAGTGGTGACACTGAGGAGCTGATGCTTCAGTATGTTCACAGTAGAGGTTACAGGGTACAGCGGTGAAAAGATGTAAAGCAGCACCTCTTTACCCGGCGTTCTGTCCAGATAGCGGCCGTAGGCTAAAGTACTGTATTTCTCGTAGGTTGTACTGAATTTAAAGTATACCGGCAGGGAGGCTTGTTTGCTCTTTTCCAGACTTGCCCTCAACTTAGGAATCTGGTTCTGATACCTGTAGACGGGTATGATGTTTTCCTGTTCGGGGGTAAAAAGCAGCAAAGTACCATCGGACTCCATCATTACATAAAAGTCATTGGTGACGGAAAGCTCCTGAATACTCTCGGTCAGATTTGCATCATTTCTGGTGTAGGCATGATAAATGGAGGAAGCGATTCTGTCAACTTCCTTAACCTTCATATCCTCATAACCGTTATTCAGAAAAAAAATCTGCAACACCCATATGAGGACCACGATTCCCACTACGAGGGATAAAAAGTAGAGCCATAGTCTGAACTTTATGCTGTTTTGGTCGAATTTAATTTTCGTACTCAAATTTATAGCCCACCCCTCTAAGTGTTACAATAAAATCTCTGTAAGGACCCAGATTGTTTCTGAGGTTTTTTATATGTGTGTCGATTGTTCTGTCGTCGCCGAAGAAATCGTATCCCCAAATGTCAGAGAGAAGTTTATCTCTGGAGAGGGCGATGTTCTTGTTTTCAACAAGATAAAAGAGCAGATCGTATTCCTTAGGAGTAAGTTCAACTTTCTTTCCATCAACGGTGACGGTTCTTGCGGCAATATTTATTTCAAGACCATCAAACTTCAGGGTTTGCTGCGCAGGTGCAGCGGTTCCCTTTCTTCTGGATAGAACTGCGTTTATTCTGGCCATAAGCTCTTTCGGGCTGAAAGGTTTAACCACATAATCGTCTATGCCCAGCTCAAATCCGAAAAGTTTGTCATATTCCTCGCCTCTTGCGGAAAGCATAATGGTCGGGATGTCCTTTATCTTCTTGATTTCCTTGCAGGCCGAAAAACCATCAAGCTTCGGCATCATAATGTCCATAATGATAAGGTCGTAATCATTAAGCTTGCAAAGACCGACGGCACTCATTCCGTCCTCGGCTTCTGTTACCTCGTAACCGCTGAATTCGGCGTATTCTCTGATGACCTCGCGAATTTTAGGTTCGTCATCTACAACTAAAATTTTGTACATGTGGAGCCTCCTGTAGATTTTAGTTTTTTGCAAAATGTTTTCTAACATACAGTTTACAACATTTTGAGCGTATTTACTATGTAATTTTTAATCTAAGTTTATATTGACAGTGTGAAAATCATGTGATAACATAATAAATTTTGTTGCTTTTCTTGACATTGTGGCCCGAATTCTTTTATACTAATGATACAGATATAAAATGGAGGTACTGTATCGTGTTTTCCCCTGGTGATAAAATTGTTTATCCGATGCACGGCGCAGGTATCATCTGCGGCATCGAGGAACGGAAAATTCTTGGTGAAAAGAAAAAGTACTACATTTTCAAACTGCCTTGCAGTGAAATCAATGTGATGATACCCGTTGATTCTGAGACGGCGGTCGGTATAAGGCCGATTGCTGACAGGGCGGTAATTTCTGATGTAATAGAACTTTTGAGTGCCGAAAGCTCTCAGATGGACAGCAACTGGAACCGTCGCTACCGCGAGAATATGGAAAAGCTGAAAAGCGGAGATATTATGAAGGTGGCCGAGGTGGTTCGCAATCTGATGAGGGCTGACCGCAAAAAAGGTCTTTCTTCGGGAGAAAGGAAGCTGCTGGCAAACGCAAGGCAGATCCTTGTTAGTGAAATGATGCTTGCTGCAGATATTACCCAGATTGAGGCAGAAAAAGTCATACAGGAAGCCGTTGAGCTTGGCTGAATTATTTAGCTCCGGCATGGTGCCCTTTGATATCTGTAAAATTTAAAGGAAAGGAGGAAATAAAAATGTTCAGAAGACTTTTTAGAGGCTTTTTTACCGTATTGGGCGGGCTCATCGGATATGAAGCTTTCGCGCTTTCCAGATACCTGCTGACAAAGGTCAACAATCCTGCAATGCAGGGCGGACTCTCACAAAGTGAGGAGTTATGGGCTGGAATTTTTTTCGTCTTTATTTTTGGAGTTATTTTTTACCGCATAGCCCCGGCTCTGACGCGTAAAAGCAGAAAAGTCGCAGACACAATCGAGAACGATCTTCAGGGCGTATCACCCAATGCACTGATAGGCGGAACCGTAGGACTGGTTGTAGGTCTGGTAATAGCATATTTGCTTACACAGATTTATCAGGATGTAATCACGCAGAAGTCTCTTTATCTGACGGTTACCATCCTGCTTTATGCTGCTATGGCATTTCTGGGTTCTGTGGTCGGAAGCAAAAAAGGCCCGGAGCTGATTTCCATATACTCGGCCGGAAGACGTGCGCAGCAGGCCAAGGCAGCCGCCGAGGAAAATAACTACGGATACAATGCCAAGGATAAAAGATCTCAGCGTGTGCCGAAGATTCTGGATACAAGCGTAATAATCGACGGCAGAATTCTGGAAATTATGAAGACAGGCTTTCTGGAAGGCCCTGTAGTCATTCCTGAGTTTGTCCTTGTAGAACTGCGTCATATTGCCGACTCTTCGGACGGACTTAAGAGAAACAGAGGTCGCAGAGGTCTTGATATTTTAAATAAAATACAGACGGAATACGGAATCGAAATTTATAACACTGACTCGGAGAAGGCCCTTAAAGAAATCCCCGAAGTGGATGTCAAGCTTCTCAAGCTTGCTCAGATAATGAAGGGCAAGGTTGTAACCAACGACTTTAATCTGAACAAGGTTGCTGTAATCAAGGGCGTTCCGGTGCTCAACATAAATGAGCTTGCCAATGCTCTTAAGCCGATGGTAATACCGGGAGAGACTATGACCGTAGCTCTCATCAAACAGGGAAAGGATCATAGCCAGGCTATCGGATATCTGGATGACGGCACCATGATAGTAGTAGAGGATGGCCGCAGACAGATCGGACAGACGGTAGATATCAATGTCACCAGTGTTCTTCAGACTGCTGCGGGCAGAATGATATTCGGAAAGTTAAAATAGGAAGACATTAGTGTATAACGAAAAAAAAGTAACAGTGATAATAGTTGCCGCCGGACGGGGAAGCCGTTTCGGCGGTGACCTGCCGAAGCAGTTTTTGAAAATAGGAAACAAGACGGTTCTGGAAAGGGCTATTGAGCCATTTCAGGAACATCCTGCTGTAGACGGGATAATTATCGCGGCATCAGAGGAATATCTGGAGCATTGCAAAAATCTCTGCAGCAGATTTGACAAGACAGAGGCCGTTGTGTGCGGCGGTCAGCAGCGGCAGGATTCGGTCTTTGCATGCCTTGAAAAAGTAAATGATGGACTGGTTTTGGTTCACGATGGTGCAAGACCTTTCGTTACCTGTAAAGTTATTGACAGAGTAATTGAAGAGGCATATAATCAGGGAGCTTCGGTGCCTTGTGTTCCTGCAAAGGATACCATCAGGCAGATTGGAGATTCAGAAGGACATTCGTCGGTGACCCTTGAAAGAAGCAGTCTTTTTTGCGTGCAGACACCGCAGGGATTTCATGCAGAACTGCTCAAAAAAGCATATGAAAGGGCGAAGCGTGATGGTTTTACCGGAACTGATGATGCAGGGCTGGTTGAAAGGATCGGCGGAAGAGTTGCTTTGACAGAAGGCGATTATGCCAATATAAAAATAACCACCAGGGAGGACCTGCCGAAAATGGATATGAGAATAGGCTCAGGTTATGATGTTCATCAGCTCACTGAAGGAAGAAAGCTTATCCTTGGAGGAGTGGAGATACCCTTTGAAAAGGGACTTTTAGGCCACTCTGATGCGGATGTTCTGCTCCATGCCTTGATGGATGCCATGCTGGGGGCAGCTGCACTGGGCGACATAGGAAAGCATTTTCCTGACACGGATGAAAGATATAAGGGAATTTCCAGCCTTAAGCTGCTGGAACATGTTAAATCGTTAATAAGCGATTCGGGATATTTTGTTGGAAATGCTGATATTACAGTGATTGCACAGAAACCTAAAATTGCTTCATATATACCCGCCATGCGAAAAAACATAGCGGAAACATTGGGGATTGAGATTGAGAGAGTGAATGTAAAAGGCACCACTACCGAAAAACTGGGGTTTGTGGGTCGATGCGAGGGAATAGCTTGCGAAGCAGTTTGCATACTTTACAGAGAATAGATATTCGGAGGAAAGAGAAAAGATGAAATTATCACAGATGCATTTTAAAACATTAAGAGAGGTACCGACAGAGGCAGAAATCCCAAGTCATATTCTTCTGCTCAGAGCCGGTATGATTAAAAAAACCGTTGCCGGTGTCTACACTTATATGCCTATGGGCTGGAGAACCATCCGCAAGATTGAAAATATCGTAAGAGAAGAGATGGATGCAAAGGGTGCTGAGGAAATCTACACCCAGAGCGTGCAGCCTGCGGAGCTTTGGAAAGAGTCGGGCAGATGGGATGCTTATGGACCGGAAATGTGGAGACTCAAGGACAGAAATGACAGAGAGTTTTGTCTTGGACCTACAGCAGAGGAGGTCTTCACAGATATCGTAAAGAGTGATGTGACATCTCACAGACAGCTTCCTCGTATGCTTTATCAGATCTCGGACAAGTACAGAGACGAAGCACGCCCAAGATACGGCATGATGCGTTCAAGAGTTTTTATCATGAAAGACAATTACTCCTTCGATAAGGATGCGGCAGGACTTGATGAAAGCTATGACAAGATGTATGACGCATACAGCAAAGTATTCACCCGCTGCGGATTAAACTTCCGACCTGTTGAGGCGGATACCGGAGCCATCGGCGGATCAAATTCCCATGAGTTTACTGCGCTCTGTGAATATGGCGAATCAGAAATTGCTTATTGTGACCATTGCGACCTTGCGGCCACTGTGGAGAAGGCTGCGTGTGTGGATGCCGCCCCTCAGGATGATGTGGAAATGCTGCCTTTAGAAAAAGTATACACTCCGGGAACCAAGACTATAGATGAAGTTGCGGCATTTCTCAAGCTGGACAAGAAGCAGACAATCAAGGCGCTTCTGTTTGTGACATACGATGCAGAGGGAAACGAAAACGGATACGTGGCAGTATTTATCCGCGGAGACAGAGAGCTCAACATGACCAAGCTGGTGAATGCGCTTAATATTCCGGAATATGCAATAGCCTTTGCTGATGAAGAAAAGATGTCTGCTGCTACAGGCTGCGTAGGAGGTTTTACAGGACCTATGCACCTTCACGACTGCAAAATTATAGTGGACAGCGAGCTGCCGGGACTTAAAAACCTTTGCGCAGGAGCATGTGAGACAGACCACCACTATATCAATATGAACTACGGCAGAGATTACAAGGGAGATATGATAGTTGACCTTAAGACTCTTAAGGAAGGTGACGAATGCCCGATTTGCGGAGCACCTGTACGCCATGCCAGAGGTGTTGAGGTAGGACAGATATTCAAGCTGGGAACCAAGTATTCTGAGCCTATGAAAGCAATTTACAAGGATGAGAACCAGAAAGATCAGCTCATCTGGATGGGCTGCTACGGCATCGGAATTTCCCGTACCTTCCAGGCTATAATAGATATGCCGCAGAATCATGATGATAACGGAATTATCTGGCCTATGTCGGTGGCACCTTATCATGTAATAATAACTCAGGTTAAGCCGGGAGATGAAGCTCAGGATGAAGTGGCAGGCAGGATTTACAATGAGCTCACCAAGGCAGGTGTTGAGGTTCTTTGGGATGACAGAGATGAGCGCCCGGGCGTAAAATTTAAAGATGCTGACTTGATCGGTATTCCTGTCAGAATTACCGTGGGCAAGCGCGCATCAGAAGGCGTAGTTGAGTATAAGCTCAGACGTGATGCTGATAAGAGGGAAAAAACTGTTGATGAAGCTATTGCAGATGCAATCGAAATCGTAAATAAAGAAAAATAGTCACCAAGGCTAAAAAACAATAAAAACAATGGTTGCCACAGGGTTTTCTGTGGTATATGGTACTTGTTTTGGTATGAATTATTAACAATCAGATTAGGAGAGAATATAATGAAAAAGGTCATCATTGAAATGGAAAACGGCGATATCATGAAGGGAGAACTTTACCCGGAAATTGCGCCGATTACAGTTGCTAACTTTGAAAAGCTTGTAAGCGAAGGATTTTACGACGGACTTACTTTCCACAGAGTAATTCCTGACTTTATGATTCAGGGCGGCTGTCCTTTAGGTAACGGTACAGGCGGACCGGGATATACCATCAAGGGCGAATTTGAGGCAAACGGCGTGCAGAACGATCTGAAGCATACCAGAGGCGTAATGTCAATGGCAAGAGCTATGGATCCGAATTCAGCAGGTTCACAGTTCTTTATCATGGTTGCCAAGGCACCGCACCTTGACGGCCAGTACGCAGCTTTCGGAAAGATTACCGAAGGTATGGATGCAGCTGACAGAATCGTAAATGTAAAGAGAGACTGGAGCGACTGTCCTAGAGAAAAACAGGTAATCAAAACTATCAGCATTGTGGAGGAATAATCACAGATGGCGTTTTTTAGAGAAGTCAGAGAGGACATCAGAAATATGGTGGATAAGGACCCGGCTGCCAGAAACGGCTTCGAGGTTCTGATCTGTTATCCCGGAATATGGGCACTTATTTTTCATCGTCCTGCTCACTGGCTTTACAAGCATAACATGATGCTGCTTGCGCGAATAATTTCCCAGCTGGCTCGCTGGCTTACGGGAATCGAGATCCATCCGGGCGCCAAGATAGGCCGCCGGTGCTTCATAGACCATGGTATGGCAGTAATAATCGGCGAGACTGCAGAGGTTGGAGATGATGTTACCATATACCAGGGCGTGACTTTGGGGGGTACAGGAAAGGACACAGGGAAGCGCCATCCTACTATCGGCAACAGAGTTGTGGTAAGCTCCGGTGCTAAAGTGCTGGGACCGTTCAAAGTAGGCGATGATGTAAAAATCGGAGCCGGCTCGGTGGTGCTTAAGGAAGTTCCACCTAACTGCACCGTTGTGGGTATACCGGGAACCATTGTGAAGCGAAACGGAAAGAGCACTACGCAGGATTTAAACCAGGTAGACCTTCCGGATCCTATCGCTGTGGAAATAGAATGTCTGAGAAAACGTGTTATGGAACTTGAAAAAATTCTGCAGACGACACATAAAATTGAAGCCGGGTGCATTGACTGTGCAGGCTCTTCTAATCTCGAAGAAGCCCTGATGGAAGTTATTCGGGAAAAGAATCAGAAAGAAGGAAGCAAAGATGAAGATTTATAATACACTTACCAGAAGAAAAGAGGAATTTGTTCCTATTGAAGAGGGAAAGGTTAAGATGTATGTCTGCGGACCTACAGTATACAACTATTTCCACATCGGAAACGCAAGACCGTTCGTTGTTTTTGATACAATGAGAAAGTACCTGGAATACAGAGGATATAAGGTAAAGTTTGTTCAGAACTTTACTGATGTGGACGATAAGATTATAAACAGAGCTAAGGAAGAAGGAATTTCCGCTCCTGAGGTCAGCGAAAAGTACATTGCTGAATACTATAAGGATGCTGCAGCCCTTAATGTAAAGAAAGCTACAGTTCATCCTCAGGTATCCAAGACCATAGACGACATAATTAAATTCGTTCAGGACCTTATCGACAAGGGCTACGCTTATGAGTCTGAAGGAGATGTTTACTACAGAACCAGAAAGTTTGAGGGTTACGGAAAACTTTCAGGAAAGAACATAGAAGACCTAATCGCCGGCGCCAGAATTGCAGTAGGCGAAAAGAAGGAAGACCCGCTGGATTTTGCACTCTGGAAGGCCAGAAAGGAAGACAGCGAAATTGCATGGGAGTCACCGTGGGGAATGGGAAGACCGGGCTGGCATATCGAATGTTCTGCTATGGCTAAGAAGTTCCTTGGTGAAACAATTGATATTCATGCCGGCGGTGCTGATTTACAGTTCCCTCACCACGAAAATGAAATCGCCCAGTCAGAGGCTCACAACGGATGCTGCTTTGCACGCTACTGGATGCATAACGGCTACATTAATGTGGACGGAACAAAGATGTCCAAGTCATTAGGCAATTTCAAGACTGTAAGAGATCTGCTGCAGGTTTATGACGGCGAAACCCTGAGATTCCTCATTCTCAACGGCCATTACAGAGGACCTATCGATTTCTGTGAAGAGATTCTGACCCAGTCAAAGAATTCGCTGACCAGAATGAGAAATGCTAAGTCCAACCTGAAGCATCTCATCGCAACAGGAAGCGGCACCATGACTGATGAAGAAAAGGCAAAGCTTGAAGGTTTTGACAAGTACAGACAGGAATTCATCGAGGCCATGGACGATGACCTTAATACAGCAGATGCTATCGCAGCAGTTTTCGAGCTTATAACAGCCATTAATACTGCAGTCAAAGACGGAGCATCAAAGGAGTTTGCTGAAAAGGCTCTTGATACTCTCATGGAACTTACAACTGTGCTTGGACTCCTTCAGCAGGATGTGGAAGAAGAAGTTGAAATAGATCCTGAGATTCAGGCTCTTATCGACGAGCGTCAGGAAGCCAGAAAGGCAAAGAACTTTGCAAGAGCCGATGAAATCAGAGATATTCTTAAGGCCCGCGGTCTTACTCTCAAGGACACACCACAGGGAGTGCAGGTAATCAAGGAGTAAGCCCTGCCATGAATCCAAAATTAAATCCTAAAACCATAAATACGACGGCGCTCGCCTATATTGGCGACGCCGTTTATGAAATATATGTAAGAAAACACGTTCTTGAGACAAGCTGTGACGGTTCTGAGAGTGTCAGTTACGGAGCACATGTGGATGCACTCCATAAACGGGCTGTACGCTATGTGAGAGCAGCCGGTCAGGCTGCAGCACTTAAAGCCATGATGAATTCCGGCTCCCTCAGCGATGAGGAGATTAGTATTGCAAAACGTGCCCGAAATCACAAAACGGCATCAAAGCCAAAGAACGCTGATGCAATGGACTACAAGTATGCCACGGCCTTCGAAGCACTGATAGGCTACCTTCATCTGGAGGGCAGAGTGGAAAGACTGGAAGAGATAATATTTGAAGCTTTTAAGATTATCGACGGTTTGCAGGAGTGATTCGACGGATGAAAAAATCTTGCATTATAAATATAACGATGATATAATGAAAACAAGAGGAAAGCCAAGCGGCTGACCAATGACAGTTGAGAACCGCCCTAGTTTGCCGGCTTTGGCGGTTTTTTCATTGTGATTGTTATCCGCAATACCCCTTTGGAGTATGAAACGGGTACTTACATAACTAGACCAAACCTTTCTGCGGACTCACCTATTTAGGTGGAGTGTTGTAGTAATGTATTCGGTCAACCGCTTTATGACATATCCTCTTGATAATATCATTATAACATATAAAAGGGTAAAATGCAAACATGTGTTCGGAAATATGCTTGCATTTTTAGCATAAGGAGAGTGTTATGAGTAAAGCAGATGTACTTTTTGTCAATATGTGTGAGAAAATATTAAGGGAAGGCTTTTCTTCTGAAGGACAGACGGTTCGCGCCCGCTGGGAGGACGGAACACCTGCGCATACAATCAAGACCTTCGGTGTGGTAAACAGATACGACCTGTCTGAGGAGTTTCCTGCACTGACTCTCAGGCCGACGGCTATCAAATCGGCTGTTGACGAAATCCTCTGGATATGGCAGAAAAAATCCAACAATATCAAGGATCTGAAGCCGCACATCTGGGATGAATGGGCCGATGAAAACGGTTCCATCGGCAAGGCCTACGGATATCAGATGAGGGTGAAATATAAATTTGCTCAGGGTGAAATGGATCAGGTGGACAACGTGCTCTGGCAGCTTAAGAACACACCTTACTCCCGCAGAATCCTTACCAATATATATAAATTCGACGACCTTTCCGAAATGAATCTTGAACCGTGCGCTTACAGTATGACTTTCAATGTTACGGGAAACAGGCTTAACGCTATACTCAATCAGCGGTCACAGGACATCCTGGCGGCCAACAACTGGAATGTGGTGCAGTATTCGGTGCTTGTCCACATGTTTGCACAGGTAAGCGGGTTAGTGCCGGGAGAACTGGTTCACGTCATTTCCGATGCACATATCTACGACAGACATGTTCCGATTATAAAGGAGCTTATCGAAAGACCGCAGTATCCTGCACCGAAATTCAGACTCAATCCTGATATAAAGAACTTTTATGATTTTACCACCGATGACATTATCGTGGAGGATTATCAGAAGAATCCGCAGATACTTAACATTCCAATCGCCATTTAAGGCGTGTGAAAGGAGACATAGTGCCGATGAATATGATTGTAGCGGCAGACAAAAACTGGGGAATAGGAAAGGCCGGACAACTCCTGACCCATCTTTCCGGCGACCTGAAATACTTTAAGGAAAGAACCATGGGCAAGGCTGTTGTCATGGGACGAAAGACTCTGGAGAGTCTGCCGGGAGGAAGACCTCTGCCGGGCAGAACCAACATAGTGCTGACAGCCAATCCTGATTACAAAAAGGAAGACTGCGTCATAGTCCACAATAAAGAGGAACTTTGTGAAAAATGTGCAGAATTTCCTGCTGACGGCGTAATGATTATAGGGGGTGCAACCCTTTATAACGAGCTCATGGAGCAGTGCGACAGCCTCTTTATAACTAAAATATACGAGGAATTTGAAGCCGATGCTTTCATAAAAAATGCAGATGAACTGCCGGACTATAAGGTGGTATGGCAAAGCGAGATGCAGGAAGAGCACGGTATTAAGTATCAGTTTTTTGAATACAAGAGAGAAAAGTAATGGGTAAAGAAAATATAATAGTAGGCCGCAATCCTGTAACAGAGGCATTGAGAAGCGGTCGTGAAATAGATAAGCTTATGGTAAGCTCAGAAGAGGGTTCGATGAAAAAAATCCTCGCTCTGGCTAAAGAAAGACGCATACCTGTGATGAAGGTGGAAAAATCCGCCATTGACAGAATTGCGGAGGGAAAGGCTCACCAGGGCGTTGCAGCATATGTGAGTGCCTATGCCTATGCTGAGCTTGAGGATATTTTCCGCATTGCAGAGGAAAGAGGAGAAGACCCTTTTATCATAATACTGGACAATCTGGAGGACCCGCATAACCTGGGTGCAATAATGCGTACAGCTGAGTGCGCAGGAGCTCATGGCGTCATAATTCCAAAGCGTCGCGCCTGTGGCCTGACGGAGGTTGTTGCAAAGGCTTCGGCCGGAGCAATTGAGTATATGCCTTGTGTAAAGGTGACTAATATTGCCCAGACAATAGAGGAACTCAAGGAAAGAGGCATCTGGGTTGCCGCCTGCGATATGGGCGGGCAGGAGTATTATAAGGCTAATCTGAAAGGAAAGCTGGCAGTTGTAATTGGAAGCGAGGGCTTTGGAATCAGCAGGCTGGTTAAGGAAAAGTGTGATTTTGTGGTTTCCATGCCGATGGTAGGCCGGATCACTTCTCTTAACGCATCCAATGCGGCGGCCGTAATCATTTATGAGGTAAGAAAACAGAGGGATGGAAATTAACCGTTTGCACATTCTCACAGATGAGCAGCTTGTTAAGATGGCTCAGGAGGGAAGCGAGACTGCCGAAGAAATCCTTATAGAAAAATATAAGGGGCTGGTCAAAAACAAGGCGAAGACGTACTATATCACCGGCGCAGACAGCGAGGATGTGGTACAGGAGGGGATGATAGGATTGTTTAAGGCTATCAGAAGTTTTGATGCAGATAAACAAGCAGCCTTCAAAACCTTTGCGGATACTTGTGTAAACAGCCAGATTCTTTCTGCTATTAAGAAGGCCAACCGCAAAAGACATAAACCTCTTAATGAGTCTGTATCCCTCAGCAAGGAAGTAGACGATGATACTAAGGATATTTCTGTAGGTGACATCCTGCAGGCCTCCATGGATAACGATCCTGAAGCACTGCTGCTCCTTCAGGAGGTTGTGGAATATCTCAAAGCATATGACAGCGGGCTTTTCAGTAAATTCGAGCGCGAAGTCTGGGTGGAAAAATTAAAGGGAAGAAATTATATGGAGATTGCAGAGCAGTTAGGAAGGTCGCCGAAGTCAGTAGATAATGCACTTCAAAGAATTAAAAAGAAAATAGTTGCATATCTCGAAAAATAATGTTATTATATAATGCGTGGGTGGTTGCGTAAAGCTCCCGCGTATATATGCTGTTGTAGCTCAGTCGGTAGAGCGCTTCCTTGGTAAGGAAGAGGTTCGGCAGTTCAAGTCTGCTCAACAGCTCCAA